>JANPDE010000044.1:0-25402 GCA_031431315.1 Haliea sp. | reverse complement strand
GAAGTCCTTCGGTAGCATGGGCGTCGGGGTTGATGCCCTGCTCCATTTCACCGATCGTTTTGTTTAGCTGTGCAGGAGATTCAGCGCGAATGCGCGCGGCTTCAGCGGCTAATTCGTCGTCGGACTCGCTGGCCATGCTGGGACGCTGCGCCACGGTGAAAGCGCATCCTGCCCGCGCTGCGGGTGTTTTCTCACTCGCTATCGCGCCGATGCCTACCACCGGATACTGGCCTTCGCCAGTTCCGGCCTGATGTTTCTGGTACTGGCCAACAGCTATTCATTTCTGTCTTTCTCCAGCAGTGGCCTGGAAAGTGTTATCACGCTGCGCGAGACCCCCGGTGCGCTGTGGACCAACGGCATGCAAGGGATAGCCATACTGGTCGCCACCTTCATCATCATCATTCCGGCAGTCGTACTGATTTTAATGACGGCCCTGAGCATTCCCCTCCACCAGGGCTTCAATCATGCCTGGCTTGCTCCCATTGCAAAATGCGTGTTTCTCACCCAGAACTGGTCCATGGTGGAGGTGTTCATTATCGGCGTCATTGTGGCACTGGTAAAAATCGCCGCGATGGCCACCGTCGTGGTAGGCGTCTCTTTCTGGGCCTACGCCGCTTTCGCGATTTGCTTCACCGCCGCAGTGGCCAACCTCGACCGCTACCAGTGCTGGCAACGCATTGAAGCATTGGGGGCCGAATGACGGCGCTTACGACGGCTGCCAACAGCGGCCTTGCCGCCTGCCACATGTGTTACAAACTGGCACCCATTGCCATCCATCACTGTCCCCGTTGCGGCTCGACAATGCACCTGCGCAAGCACGACAGCATCCAGCGTACTCTGGCGCTGTTGGTGACGGCCTGCCTGCTCTATATTCCGGCCAACCTGTACCCGATCATGTATACCGATCAACTCGGCAGTACCGAGGCCAGCACCATTATGGGCGGCGTGATCCTGTTGATTGAATTGGGCTCGGTGCCTGTAGCGGTGGTCATCTTCGTTTTCAGTGTAATAGTGCCATCGGGCAAACTGATGACCCTGTTTTACCTGGTATGGACGGTGGAGCGACACTCGCCACTGGATGCGCGCCAGCGCTCCATCATGTACCGCGTGACCGAGTTCATCGGCAAATGGTCGATGGTAGACGTGTTCGTGGTGTCCATACTGGTCGCACTCGTACACCTCGGTGGACTGCTGGTTATTCGACCGGGTATCGCTGCCGTGTCCTTCGCGGGCGTGGTGATTGTCACCATGATTGCAGCGGAAAGTTTCGACTCCCGCCTCATCTGGGACAACATAGAAGAGAGCAACAGTGAAAACTGAACAAGCTGACATCAGCCAGGGCCGAAAATTTTCCGGCATCTGGCTTATACCCCTGCTGGCGCTGGTACTGGGTGCTTTCGTGGTCGTCCAGAACTGGCTGAATGAGGGCCCGGAGATCGATATCGCCTTCACTACCGCTGATGGTCTGGAGCAGGGGAAAACCAAGGTTAAGTATCGCAATGTCGATATGGGTGTGGTCAAGGAAGTGCGCTTGAACGACGCGTTCGATGGCGTGATAGCAACCGTGAAGCTGGATCGCCAGGCCCTGCCGCTGTTGCGCGAGGATACGCACTTCTGGGTGGTTACCGCGCGGGTGGGAGTAGACAATATCTCGGGACTCGATACGTTGTTGTCGGGTGCTTATATCCAGATGGCACCCGGGGCCGGCGAGGAAGGTATTCGCCATTTTGTCGGGCTGGAAGCCCCCCCACAAACCCCTGCAGGTGCACCCGGATTGCGCCTGAAACTGACCAGCGATCGCGCTTCGTCTGTCAGCGCCGGCGACACGGTACTCTTCAATGGCTACCGAGTCGGACGCGTCGAAAGCATGAAGTTCAGCCCCACCGACCGACTCGTTCACTATGAGATATTTATCGACGCGCCCTACCATGAACTGGTCAATAGCAGTGTGCGCTTCTGGGATGTCAGCGGCGTATCCCTGAGCGCCGACGCCAGTGGGTTCAAGGTTGAAACCGGCGCAATGGATACCGTCTTGTTTGGCGGCGTGGCCTTTGGTGTACCGACCGGTGTGAAAGATGGCGATAGCGTTTCGCCCAATACCGAATTCAAACTGCATCCGTCCTACGACGACATCCTGGCAGATCCTTTCCACTACCGGACCTACTATGTCGTGTCTTTCGACCAGTCGGTCAAGGGCTTGTTGCCGGGGGCACCGGTTGAATTTCGCGGCATACAGATCGGCAAGGTGGAGCGGATCATGCTCAAGGAAGGTTTGGAAAAGACCAGGAATCTGGGTGAGCAAGGCAAGGGAATCTCTATTCCCATCCTGATTTATGTCGAGCCCGGCCGTCTTGAACTACTCGATAAGGAGTCTTCGATTGCCACCTTGCGGGAAACCGTGAGCGTTGGGGTGAACAACGGCTTGCGGGCGACCATGGCGAGCGGGAACCTGATTACCGGGGCAAAGTACATCAGCTTCGATTTCTTCCAAGGCGCCAAGAAAGACAGCATGGGCTCTTTCATGGAGTACACCACGATTCCCACCATTGACTCGGGACTGGCGCAACTCGATCAAAAGGTGAATGCCCTGCTCGACAGCGTCAACGCACTGCCACTGGCAGACACCGTGGCCAGCGCCAATACCGCGATCGCCAGCCTGAACGAGAATCTGGCGAGCCTGCAGTCGATTCTGGAAAATCAAAGCACGCAGCAGCTGCCCGCAAACCTGAACCAAACGCTACAGGAGCTCAGGGACGCGGTGAGCGGGCTGGCACCGAATTCGCAGGCTTATCAAAGTCTCAATTCAAGCCTGCTATCGCTGAACCGCACATTGGGTCACCTGGAGTTGCTGACACGTACCCTTTCCGCACAACCCAATGCGGTGCTGTTGCCATCGACCCCCGCACCCGACCCCATTCCCAAGGTGGATAAAAAATGAAAGTCGCCCCTTTGTTACTGGTAATGTCGTTCGTGATCCTGTTGGCCGGTTGTGCCAGCCAGATCATTGAACCGAACTATTACCTGTTGCGTTCCAATCAGGATTTATCTTCCAGCACGCTTAGCACTTCAAAGGATTTCTCGCTGGGGACGGTGGAGATCGCAGCCTATCTGGACCAGCCTGGGCTGGTTATGGAAACGGCGGACGGCCAGATGCGTCCCGCCAGCCAAAATCTATGGGCAGAGCCCGTCTTTGACGGCATACGCAGCTTCCTTGCCACAGAAATAGCGCAGGCCCATGGGCAGGAGTTGCTCCCTACCAATCTCACCAAAAATACAACGGTGGTCAATATTCGCATCGATCAGCTACATGGCACGCTCGATGGCAAGGCACTGATCGTCGCCTACTGGTCATTGGTGCGCAATGATGAGGTGACATCCCTTAATCGCTTCTCCCAATCACGCGCACTGGAAGCCAGCGGCTACAGCGCTCTGGTCAATGCGGAGAAAGCTCTGCTAGCGGAACTGGCAACGAAAATCGCAGCCTCTCTGGTACCCCCGCCGCTTTAGAGTGGTAATGGCATAAAGACACTCGATACGGCGCGTAGCGTACCTGTCACGGTGCGGTTGTCCGAATCGCCCACAATATCCGCCATCATTTCCTGCAGCACGATGATCTCACTGAACAATCGCTCAAACTCCAGGTTGTCGATCTTACCGTGGCTTTCATAGGTCATGATCAAGTGCTCACCGTTGGGCTTGCGGGTATTTTTCAGTTTTCGCTGCAACTCCTCGACGTTGTAGGCGCTGGTCAACAGCACCTGGGCATCGAGTTCATCGGGGAGAAACACCTCGGGTTGGTATTGGTAAGCCTGTCGCACCATGCTCCCCAGTCCCACGATCAGGGCGAATACCCGATCACCCTTGAAGTTGGGATCAAACGCCATATTCAGGGCATCGATGTCCTGCTTGTAATCCAGTTCCGCGAACTGCAATTTGTAACGATGGACCCGCAGTTGCGCTACCCGGCCTTCCACCGTCATACCGGGAATCTTGTGCAGCTGATCAGGATTGCGCTCATAAAACAGCACCAGCAACTCCAGGATGTCGGACCGGGTTTTGTCTATGAACTGGTCGGTGACCAGGTCAGTATCCGACTTGGCCAGATTTTTCAGTTCATAACCTGAACAGGCGCAGAGAAGCACGGTAACCAGGACGATGAGGAGCGTACGCATGGGTCAATACTAGCGTCTGCCTATGCCCGGTGCGAGCATCCGCAATGGCAATTTTCAAACTGCCACTACAGCACGAACGCACGCATGCCGCTGATTGTGGACTGCATCCCGCTTGTCGGGCATTATTGTTGGCCTTACCCCAAATACAATAAATATGACGTACATGCTAAGAATCACGGGTCTGTCACTGCTACTGGGTGCGCTGGCGTTGATAGCGGGATTAACGCTGTTTTTCTCGCCACCCGGCGACACTGAATCGCCAGCTCCTGTGATTAACGTGAATTCGGCCGATACCAGGATATTTTGGGGCACCGCCACGACAGTCGATGACGAGTTGCAGCTGCAACTCAATGCCGCTGGTAATGGCGTCATCAGACTGGCTACAAAACGAATCGATGCACGGGCCTACCCCTTCCTGCACCTGGCTATCGAGGAGTCTGCGCACAAGCCGCAGGTGTCGATCTCCTGGATAACAAGCGGCAAGCCCGCTGACGTTCATACCTATGTTCCGCACAGCAAATCGTGGTCGTCGTTGTGGCTTGCCACGAATGAAATACCAGAATGGACTGGCAATATTGGCTTCGTACGCCTCAACGTGGTTGGGCAGGCGGGCGAGACCGTACGAATCCGTGATTTCGGGATTTATCCCGCCTCGCCAGCACGACAGCTAAAGGCCATCTTTTCGGACCTTGCCGGCTATGTACCGTGGAACCGTGCGGCCATGAACAGCCATACCGGCGTCACGCCGGTTGCATCCTTCTACCCCTCCATGCTGACCGTCGCCTTGCTCGCTCTCAGCCTGCTTGTCTACAGCGTGCTGCTGCTAGTCTTCCGCTCCCGTGTGACGTTTAGCTGGCACGTCGTGGCACTGATTTTTCTCGCCTGCTGGATCATCCTCGACCTCTTTTGGCAAAACCGGCTTTTACGCCAGGTGGCCGATACATACCACACCTTCTCCGGTAAGAATGTAGAGGAGAAACTCACCGTCGGGCCAGACGCGGAACTGTATAAGTTTGTGGCACAGGTCAAACCGCTGGCACAACGCCCAGAGACTCGGATATTCGTCAGCTCCAGTGATAGATACCGTGGCCAACGTAGCGCCTATTACCTGTATCCCTTGAACATATACTGGCTGGTACCGGACAGCGAATTTCCACCCGACGATTTATTGCATAGCGGAGATTTGATTGTGCTGATCAATCCCACGCCCATGCGTTTTAACGAAGAGCGACAGACTCTGGCAACATCGCCAGTCAACAGATTGGACGCGGAGCTGTTACTCAACGACCGCATCGGTACAGTGGTGCGGTTAAAGTAATGGAAGCCGTGCACATTATCATCACATTGGCCACCGCTTTGGCGCTACCGGTACTGCTGGGCGGATTGTGGTTAAGCATCTTCGTACCGGCGCAGGGCGCTGGTCGCACTGCGTTGGTCTGGGGCTGCGGTACACTCATCGGCCTGCTGCTCATTCCCCAGCTCATGCTGGCGTTGGACGCCCTGGATATACCGCTGACGTTCAGGTCCATCGCTTCCCTGGCAGGAGCCTTGGTCGCGCTAGCCCTTGTGGTCCTGCTGTTTACGGGAGCGCGTGCCCGTTTTTCGGGGGCCCTCGCAAAATCCTATGCGGACCTGCCAGCATCACACAAAGCGCTGTTCATTTTCCTGCTGTCGCTGATCATTCTTCGTATGTCTTCTCTGGGGCTGGAAGTGTTTTTGCGGCCACTGTACCCCTGGGATGCGACCATGCACTGGGCGACCAAGGCCAGGGTCTGGTACGAATACAACAGCATCGCCCCATTCGTGGACAATGCGCAGTGGTTGGAACTCGGCGGTAAAGGCGTATTTACTGATGTGCACGCGAACTACCCGGCCACAGTTCCCCTGCTGCAGGTATGGATGAGCCTGGCGATGGCGCAATGGAATCCGAGCCTGATGAATCTGCCCTGGCTGCTCTGCTTCATGGCGCTGGGAGCTGCATTCTACGGCCAGTTGCGTGTGTCCGGCGTGGGTCCGGTCATCTCTATGGCCTTCACCTATTTTTTGCTCTCCATGCCACTCCTCAATATTCATGTGGCACTGGCCGGGTATGCTGATCTTTTCCTTGGCGCCGCATATTGCGGCGCTCTGATGGCGTTCCATAACTGGGCGTCCACTCGACAGCGATGGCAGGCTGTACTGGCGCTGGTTTTTGCGCTCTCCTGTCCACTGATCAAGAACGAAGGCGTGATATGGTCGCTGACCTTCATTCCAGCACTGATATTCACACTTTTTTCGCGAGGCGACGCCGCCAAGCCCTATGTGCTGTTCGCGCTGTTACTTGTACTGCTATGGCTTCTGCTGCCCCCGGATCTGCAGATTACGGTGCAAATCGCCGCGCACGGTACCACAACGCAATGGCTGCTAGCGCCACCGGCACTGGAGATTGCCGGCCACGCCCTCAACGATATGATATTCGAGTTTCATGCCGAAGGACTGGTCGGTATTGTTCAGAGTATCTGGTTGCACGACAACTGGCACCTTATGGGATACCTGCTCCTGGCCGTCCTTCCGCTGGGCATCCTAATGCCGGGAGCCCTGGTGAGGACCTATCTGGAACTCACGATTGCCCTCGGCACGGCCGTCGGCGCCTTCCTGTTCCTGTTTTTGTTTACCGGCTTCGGCGTTGCCGCATCCGAATTTACCGGCGTGGGGCGAATCGGTATCCAGCTCGCACCGGGCTTGCTGTACCTGGCCGCCTTATTATGCAGTGAATTACTCACCCGGGGCGGCGTCAGGGCGACATCAGGGACAAGCTTGCCCGCAGCCTGGCGCCCGGCACCGTTCGGTGCTCCTGCTGCAACTATTACAAATTAAACCGCTCACGCAGGAACTGTGAAATTCCATCCTGGTCATGGTGACCGATCACTGCCGTGGCAGCAGCCCTGACCTCATCCTTGGCATTGCTTGGCGCATAGCTCTCATCCGCCATGGCGAACATACTCAGGTCGTTGTCGCTATCGCCGAAACAGATTACCCGGCTCACACCGAGATCCTGCTTGAGTTGCGCCACGGCATTGCCCTTGCTGGCAGCGCTGTGGTGAATATCTACCCAGTGCCAGCCCTCTCCCTCCAGGGCCTTACCCGCATAAGCCACCAGATGCTCTTCTGCCTGCACCAGCTGCGCTACAGATTCAATCGACTCGCGGGAGCCCAGGGCGCTGATGTTGGTGATATTCGCGGCAGTCGGCATATCTGCAATTGGTCGCACCAGCAGGCCCCGATCCCCGGCAAACAGCGCAGCCAAGCGGCGTTCCGCGTCGTTCTGCATGGGAGGGTGATAAACCACCTGCCGGTTTTGTGCTTCCAGTGTGAAAATAAAAGGCGTCACTGCCACACCCATGAACGCCGTCATAACATGGCGGATTTCGGAGAGGGTCAACAGATTGCTGTGGCTGTAGTGATCGTTGTCAGGTCGCCAGATGACTACGCCATTCTTGTAGATATGCGGCAAGCTGAAACCGTGCCCGTGCAACAAATCGCGAGCGGCATGCAGCGTGCGCCCGGTAGCCACCGTGTAGGCAATGCCGCGGCGGCGCAACTGCTGCAGCGTGTCGCGCGTATGCATGGATACCTGTGACTTGGCGTCCAACAGGGTGCCATCGAGATCGAAAACAATTAAATCCAGATCATGCACCCCAACTCAAACGGGTGGCTCATCGTCTCGTTAAACGGGTACATGCGCAGTTTATAATACTGCAGCCCCGCTATCTCGGGACTTAGCTCGATCTGGAACTCGGTGCAATCGCCCTCTGTTCCAGTCGCCACCAGCTGCGCCACCTGCTTCACGTCGAGGTCATCGCCTGTCGCGGCGTGCCCGAACAGGCACTCCAGTTTTACGTCTGTCCCTGCGAGCCCGTTCAGATTGGCCCGCACCTTGAGGAGAATCTTGTCATCGTGGTAGAGGTGCGCCGGCGGCTGGAACATCAACTGCATACTCACGCCCGGCCACGCCTGGCGCACCCTCTGCTTCCAGTGCGCCAGTTGCCGCGCAAGCTCTGCGCCATTGGCTTCCAGCTTACGCCGCTGTTTTTGCGCGGGATGGTACAGTTTGTTGACATAATCGCGCAGCATACGCTGCGCATTGAAGCGCGGGATCGTGGATTTCATGGAGGCCTTGGACAACTGCACCCAGTCCGGTGAATAGCCGCCACTCTCCCAATTATAATAGGTCGGTATTACCTCGTGCTCAATGATATTGAGCAGGTCGTTGGCCTCCTCCTCATAGCGTTGGCCCTGATCGAACCGCGCATCGCGCGGTGTAATCGCCCAGCCGTTGCACCCGTTGTATCCCTCTCCCCACCAACCGTCCAACACGCTGAGATTGACCGCCCCATTCAGCCCGGCCTTCTGCCCCGAGGTCCCGCTGGCCTCCAGAGGATACTCGGGCGTATTCAGCCAAACATCCACGCCGGCGACCATCTGCCGCGCCAGCGCCATGTCATAGCCCTCCAACAACAGGATTTTGCCAATGAAGCGGGGATCCATTGAAACATCATGAATCTGCCTGATCAGGCTCTGGCCGGGCTCGTCGTGAGGATGCGCCTTGCCCGCAAAAATGATTACGACGGGGCGGTCCGGGTCGTTGAGCAAGCGCGCCAAACGTTCATGATCGGAAAATAACATCATGGCGCGCTTGTAAGTGGCGAAGCGCCGTGCGAAGCCTATCACCAGCACATCGGGATCCGAGCCGTCCACATGCCGCACCATGCGCTTGATCACCGCGTCACTGGTGCCGTTGCGGCGCTGTTGATGCAATACCGTTTCGTGTACCAGTTCCAGCAGTTGCTGCTTGAGCGCCTTGTGGATACTCCAATAATGGTAATCAGGGATTTCGTCGAGGCGCTCCCAGTAGTCTTCATCCAACAGTCGGTCATGCCAGTCGTCGAGGCGCAGGTCGAACAGGCTGGCCCACTCCCGCGCCAGGAACGTCTGCAGGTGCACACCGTTAGTCACGTAGGTAATAGGGTTTTCCTGATGGGGGACTTGCGGCCACAGGCGCGCCTCCATCTGTGCCGCCACCTGGCCATGGATACGACTGACCCCATTGTGAAAGCGGGTGCAGCGCAGAGCCAGGCAGGTCATATTGAAGCCCTCACCGGTATTAAGGCCGAGCGCATAGAGCTGCTCAAAATCCAGGCCCATCGACTCAGCCGTCCGGGACAGGTACTTCTTGACCAGTGGCTTATCGAAAATATCGTGCCCCGCAGGCACTGGTGTATGCGTCGTGAACACGGTACCGGCGGCCACCAGTTCCATCGCGCTTTCGAAATCGAGGCCCTCACGCATACGAAATGCGCAACGCTCCAGCAGTTGAAATGCGGAATGACCTTCGTTGATGTGCCAGACCGTGGCGCGCAATCCCAGGGCGCGCAGCGCGCGCACCCCGCCCACTCCCAGCACCAGTTCCTGCTGCAGGCGCACCTCCCGATCGCCACCATAGAGCTGGTGCGTAATCGCGCGATCCGCTTCAGAGTTGTCGGGTATATTGGTATCGAGCAGGTACAATGTGATATGTCCGGCCCGGGCTGTCCATACACGCACTTTGAGCATACGCCCCGGGAATTCGATCTCCAGGGTCAGGTGCTGGCCGGTCTCTGTCAGGGTTGGCACCACGGGTAAATCGTGCGGGTGTGACTGTGTATGGCTGACCCGCTGTACGCCCTGGCCATCGATCGTCTGGGTAAAATAGCCCATCTGGTAGAGCAGTCCTATGGCGACGAAAGGCAGGCCCACATCACTCGCCGCTTTACAGTGATCTCCCGCGAGTATGCCCAAGCCACCCGAGTAGATCGGGAAGCTCTCGTGGAAACCAAACTCCAGGCAAAAATAGGCAATCAGGTCTTGCGTAGGATCGAAAAGTTCCGTTAGTTCCGGTCGTCCACGGTGCTCCCGGTAAGCGTCATAGGCGGACGTTACCCGGCGATAGTCTTCCATATAGGAGCGATCAGCCACGGCATCATTCAAACGATGCTGCGACACCCGCCGCAGGAATGCTTTAGGATTGTGCCCGCATTCCCACCACAAATCCCGATCCAGGCGCACAAACAGGGAGCGGATGGAGCGGTCCCAGCTGTACATCAGGTCGTTGGCCATCTCCTGCAGGCGCAGCAGTTCGGCAGGGATACGGGGTTGCACTTCAAGTGGAAACGTAGACCCGGGCATCTTGGATCATCACCTCATCAATTTGTTGCGGAGCGATACAGCTCCAGATAGCGTTCGGCACTGCGCTGCCAGGAAAAATCCTGCAGCATCGCAGTGTGTTGCATGCCTTGCCATACTTCCTGGTTATGCCACAACGCAATGGCGCGTCGCGCCGCCGACAAAAATTCGCGCGCCAGCGGTTGCCGGAAGACAAAACCGGTAGCCGTGCCGGCTGCCAACGCCTCATCGCTGGCATCCGTTACTGTGTCGGCCAATCCCCCGACCGCCCTCACAACGGGCAGAGTGCCATAACGCAAGCTGTACAACTGATTGAGTCCGCAGGGTTCAAACAGGGACGGCATCAGAAATATGTCGGCAGAGGCTTCAATGCGGTGGGCCAGGCTTTCGTTATAGGCCAGTACCACCGACATCAAGTCGGGCCGCTTTGCCGCCAGCGCCCGCAAGGCCTGTTCATAGCGTACTTCACCGGTACCCAGAATGACAATTTGGGCCGGGCTGTCCAATAACTGGTCAAGTACCGGCAGCATCAACTCCAGCCCCTTTTGCTCCACCAGACGACCAACGAAGCCCAGCAACGGACAATCCCCGCCTACCTGCAAACCCAATTCCCGTTGCAATGCCGACTTGTTCAGGACCTTCTTATGCAGGGTGGCGGCGTCATAATTCAGCTCCAGGTGTGGATCGAAAGCGGGGTCCCAGATGCGGCTCTGTATGCCGTTGAGTATCCCGACCAGATGATTGCTGCGTTGTCGAAGCAAGCCCTCCAGCCCCATGCCGCCAGGCGACTGGCAGATTTCCCTGGCGTAAGTCGGGCTCACGGTCGTAATCTCATCGGCGAAGGCCAGCCCGCCCTTGATGAAGTTGCACTGGCCATAGTACTCCATGCCCTGTTCCTGCCAGAGTTGTTCCGGGAGCGCCAGACGCTCGAAGGTCTGGCGATCGAAAATTCCCATGTGAGCCAGGTTGTGGATGGTGAATACCGTGAGCGGGCGCCGCTCCTCGAGATGCACCAGGGCAACAGCTGGGCCGGTGTGCCAGTCGTTGCAGTGCAGGATGTCGGGCCGCCACTTGAGCGCCGTAGCGCGGGTACTGATGTGCGCCGCCGCCCGCGACAACAGCATGAAGCGATCGGCGTTGTCCGGCCAGGGGGCGCCACGCTCGTCATGATAAGGATTACCGGCACGCTCGGAGAAGATCGGGTGATCCACCAGCCACGTGCGCAGCGGCGTGCCAGGCAGGTGGCATTCCAGAATACGCAGCCTGTGGCCCGCCAGCTCCAGATCTGCCACTTTATCCGGTGGCGCATCCAGGTTGCGCAGCAGGTCGGCATAAGCCGGAAGCAGGAGGCGCACATCCAGTCCTTTTTGCCGCAGCACCTCGGGCAGGCTGCCCGCCACGTCGGCCAGCCCGCCAGTCTTGACCAGGGGGAACGCCTCGCTGGCGACAAACAGTAATCTCGCCATCCCGCTCAATGTTTTTCTACCAGTCGCAACACGAGAGCACCCAGCGGCGGCAGGGTCAGTACAAGGGATTCCTTGCGCCGCATCCAGGACAACGGCTGGCTGGCAATCAGCAGCGGATTACCCGTGTCACTGCCGCCATAAAACCGGGAGTCCGAATTGAACACTTCCGAGTACCTGCCGCCCCGCGGCACCCCGATGCGGTAGTCGGTGCGCACCACCGGTGTGAAGTTGAGCACCACAATATGGAAATCCTCGCCATCCCTGCGCACATAGCTGAGCACCGATTGGGTGGAATCATGGCAGTCTATCCATTCGAAACCCGCCGCATCAAAATCATTGCGATGCAGGCTCCGCTCGCTGCGGTACAAGCGGTTCAGATCCCCCACCATTCGGTGTATACCCTGGTGCGGCGCTTGCTGCAGCAGCTCCCAGGACAGTTGGCCATGATGCCGCCACTCCCCAGGCTCGCCCAGCTCGCACCCCATGAACAGCAGCTTTGCCCCCGGGTAGGTGAACATGTAGGTGTACAACAGGCGCAGGTTGGCAAAACGCTGCCACTCATCCCCGGGCATTTTGGCCAGCAGGGAGTGCTTGCCATGCACGACTTCATCGTGCGAAAACGGCAACAGGAAATTCTCGGAGAAGGCGTACATCAGGCCGAAGGTGAGCTGGTCGTGGTGATACTTGCGGTAGATCGGGTTCTGGGAGAAATAACTGAGCGTGTCGTGCATCCAGCCCATGTTCCATTTCAGGGAAAAGCCGAGACCTCCCACCCAGGTGGGTCGGGTGACCTGGGGCCAGGCGGTGGATTCCTCGGCGATCGTGAGGGTACCGGGATGGCGGCCGTGGGTCAGGGTATTCAGTTCGCGCAGAAAGTCGATGGCCTCCAGATTTTCTCTGCCCCCATAGCGGTTGGGCTCCCACTGGCCCGCCTTGCGCGAGTAATCCAGGTACAGCATGGAGGCCACCGCATCGACCCGCAGGCCGTCCAGGTGGAACTCCTCCAGCCAGTAATTGGCGCTGGCCAGCAGAAAGTTCCTCACTTCATTGCGACCGTAATTGAAAATCAGGGTGCCCCAGTCAGTGTGCTCCCCCCGGCGCGGGTCTGCATGCTCATACAGCGCCGTGCCATCAAACCGGGCAAGGGCATGAGCATCCCGGGGAAAATGCGCGGGCACCCAGTCCAGGATGACACCGAGGCCGCGCTCATGCATCAGGTTCACGAAGTAGCGAAAATCATCGGGGCTGCCAAAGCGCTGTGATGGTGCAAAATAACCGGTGGTCTGGTAACCCCAGGAGTCATCCAGCGGGTGCTCCGTCACCGGCAGCAGTTCGACGTGGGTAAACCCCAGCGGCGTGACATAGTCCACCAGTTGCTGCGCCATAGCGCGGAAATTCAGAAAATTACCGGCGTCGTCCCTGCGCCAGGAGCCGGGGTGGAACTCGTAGATCGAGATCGGTGCGTGCTGCCAGTCCCACTGTGCACGCTGCGCCAGCCACGCCTGGTCGGTCCACCTGAACTGCGTTGGCGGGCATACGATGGTCGCCGTTGCCGGGCGCATCTCAAAACAGTTGCCATAGGGATCAGACTTCAGGTGCAAACTGCCGTTTGCATCACACAGTTCGAATTTGTATTTCTCGCCGGAATTCAGCGCTGGAATGAACAGTTCCCAGACGCCACTGAGGCCCCGGGCGCGCATGGTATGGCTCAGCCCGTGCCACTGATTGAAATCACCGACGACACTGACCCGCCGGGCGTTGGGCGCCCAAGTGGCGAAGCGCACCCCCGCCACCCCTTCATGTTCGCAGCAGTGTGCACCCAGGATGCGGTAAACATGTTCGTGCTTGCCCTGGCCAAACAAATGCAGATCGAGGTCGCCTACGGTGGGACCAAAACGGTACGGGTCCTGCCCCTGCCGCCAGTCGCCGTGGCCGGGACGCCAGCGCAACTGGTACCGGGGTACGTCTTGCTGCTCCAGGCGGCAGGTAAAGAAATCGGTATCCGGCAGACGTTCCATGGGCCTGCTGGTGCCGGCGATAAGCACTTCGGCTTCGGCCGTCCCGGGCAACAGGACACGAATGTGCCACTGCTTGCCCTGCCGGTGGCAACCGAGCACCTCGAAAGGATCATGATGGCGTCCCGCGAGGAGCCGCTGAATGTCCTCTGGCGGGTTCTGTCCTGATAAAAACGATTTCATTTAGTATCTACTGATTTACATCAACCACAAAAGCAGGAAATATTTGCGTTTAACGTCCACACTGTAACGTGATGGTAATCAAATAAATCCAACCTAACCACTTTACAGATCAATGAATTGAACATGAATACTCAAGACTCTGCGCGCTACGTCAGTCGTCTCACGCGCGATACGCTGGCCCTGGTACTGGCCGGAGGCCGCGGTTCGCGGTTGCAGGAGTTGACCCGCTGGCGGGCCAAGCCCGCCGTCCCGTTTGGCGGGAAGTTCCGGATCATTGATTTTCCCCTGTCCAATTGTGTCAATTCCGGCATCCGCAAGGTGGGCATACTCACCCAGTACAAGGCCCACAGCCTGATACAACACGTGCAGCGCGGCTGGGGTTTCATGCGCGGGGAACTGGGGGAATTTGTGGAACTCCTGCCGGCACAACAACGTATGGAAACGTCCTGGTACATGGGTACTGCGGACGCAATTTACCAGAATATCGACATCATTCGCACCCACAATCCGCAATTCGTAATGATCCTGGCGGGTGACCATGTCTACAAGATGGACTATGGCACCATGCTGGCAGCTCATGTGGAAGCCGAGGCGGACATTACCGTGGGATGTATAGAGGTCCCGCTGGAGCAGGCCCATGCCTTTGGGGTAATGGCGATAGACGAGTACCATCGCATCATGGAATTTGCAGAGAAACCGCAAAATCCCAAGCCCAGGTCCGGGAGCAACGACAAGGCATTGGCCTCCATGGGTATCTATGTGTTCCGCACCGAAGTGCTGATTGAGGAATTATTGCGCGATGCGGATACCAACGGCTCCAGTCGGGATTTTGGCGCGGACATCATTCCGGATGCCCTCCAGCGACGGCGGGTCACGGCGTTTCCGTTTCGGGATGATCCAAGCGGGCGCCCCGCCTACTGGCGCGATGTCGGTACGGTGGACGCATTTTGGGCAGCCAACCTGGAACTGATCGGGATCAGTCCTGAACTCAATCTGTACGACCGGGACTGGCCCATCTGGACCTATCAGGACCAGGTGCCACCAGCCAAATTCGTCTTTGACGATGACGGGCGGCGGGGCTCTGCAGTCGATTCCATGGTGGCGGGCGGCTGCATCGTATCGGGCTCATCGGTGCGCCATTCCCTGCTGTTCAGCAACGTGGACGTCCATTCATTTTCCCGCGTGGAGGACTCGGTTATTTTCCCCCAGGTTGAAATTGGTCGGCACTGTGTAATCAAAAAGGCCATTGTCGACAAGGGTTGTATTATCCCACCGGATACCAGCATCGGCGTAAACCGGGCGGAAGACGCCGCGCGTTTCCATGTCTCCGAGGGCGGCGTGGTGTTGGTCTCGCCAGAAATGCTGGGACAGAGGCTGCACTATGCCCGCTAAGCAACCCATGAGCGTGGTGCTGCTGTGGCACATGCACCAGCCCGAGTACCGGGATCTGCGCACCGGTGCCGTTCACTTGCCCTGGACATACCTGCACGCGATCAAGGATTACGTGGATATGGCGGCACATCTGGAGGCAGTGCCAAAAGCGCGGGCAGTAGTGAATTTTGCCCCGATACTGCTGGAACAGTTAGAGGATTACATCCGGCAAATAACCGCCTACCTCAAGGGCGATGGGACCATCCATGACCCGGTGCTCGCCGGATTAGCGCAGCCCGCCCTGCCCGGGGACCAACAGGCGCGCCTGCGCCTGATACGGGATTGCCTGCGCGCCAACAGAGAACACATGATCGACCGCTTCGAACCGTATAAACGCCTGGCCACCATGGCGGACTGGTACGGCGAGCACCCGCAAAGCCTGATCTACGCGTCCAATCAATTTCTGGCGGACCTGCTGGTCTGGTATCACCTGAGCTGGATGGCGGAGTCGGTACAGCGCAGCGACACACGTATTGCCCGCCTGCAGGAAAAAGCGTTCAATTTCACGCTGCATGAACGGCGTGAGTTGCTGTCGATTATCCTGCAACAATTACAGTCGGTGGTGCCGCGCTACAGGAAGCTCGCCGAGCAAGGGCAGGTTGAGTTATGTATGAGCCCTTACGCACACCCCATCATCCCCCTGCTGCTGGATATGGATTGCGCCCGGGAGGCCATGCCCGACGCACATCTGCCAGTGACTACCGACTATCCCGGCGGCGCGGCCCGGGCGCAATGGCATATACAGCACGGACTGGACACCTTTGATCGTGTGTTCGGCGGCAGACCGGCAGGCCTGTGGCCGTCGGAAGGTGGCGTGAGCCAGGCAGCACTTGAGTTGTTCGCAGCCAACGACTTTCGCTGGGTAGCAAGCGGCGGCAATGTATTGCGCAACAGCCATGACGCCCATGACACATCCTGCAGCCATCGGGTCTATCGCTTTGGCGCTGCCGCCATCGATTGTATTTTTCGGGACGACGGGCTTTCTGACCTGATTGGCTTCACCTATTCCAACTGGCACGCCGAAGATGCAGTGGCCAACCTTGTCGGCCACATGGAAAACATCGCCGTTGCCTGTCCGGACCGTGATGACTGCCTGATCACCATCATCCTCGATGGTGAGAATGCCTGGGAGTACTACCCTGAAAATGGCTATCACTTCCTGCATCTGCTCTACACCAGGCTGGCCGAGCATCCGCAACTGCGACTCTCCACCATGGCGCAATTCCTGGCGGAAAAATCACCCAAGCCCGCGCATGGCGAAAAACTGGTGGCGGGCAGCTGGGTCTATGGCACATTTTCTACCTGGATCGGGGATCCGGATAAAAATCGGGCCTGGGAGCTGCTGGTGGAGGCCAAGAAAACCTTTGATGAACAACTCGCCGCGGGCAAGCTGACGCCTGAAGTAATCGCGGCGGCGGAAAAACAACTGGCAATCTGCGAAGGGTCCGACTGGTTCTGGTGGTTCGGGACCTACAATCCCGCTGCCACGGTCAGCCAGTTCGATCAGCTCTATCGCATGCACCTGGCCAACCTGTACCTGCTGCTCAATGTGGAGGCACCGGCCTACCTGTCCGAGGTCATCTCACGCGGCGGCGGCATGCCCAGTCACGGCGGGGTCATGCGCCACCACAGCGAAACCGGTCACTCCGAATGATGGCGAACCTCATGGAGTGCCGCCGCGCCGGTGTTCTGCTGCACCCCAGCAGCCTGCCCGGCGCCAGTTACTGCGGTAATCTCGGCGCCGACGCCCGGCGTTTCGTTGACCTGCTGGCGGAGGCTGGCCTGCAGATATGGCAGGTGTTGCCGCTGGGCCCGACACATGCGGACGGGTGTCCCTATCAGTTGATTTCAGTGCACGCCGGAAGTATCGACCTGATCGACCTGCAGTGGCTGGTGCAACAGGGCTGGCTCACACAGCGCGAGGCCGATGCTGGCCGTACCACGCCCTACTCGAAACGTCTGGCGCTCAAGCTGGCCAGCACTGTTTTTTTTAACGTGTTGGAGAGCGCTGCAGATGCGCCAATGGTTGTCGCCTACCGTCGTTTCCTGCAGCAGGCGGATTACTGGCTGGAGGATTATGTGCGTTTCCAGGCATTTCGCGACGACCTCGGCCGCCAGCCCTGGACAACCTGGCCAGAGGCGCTGCGGCGCTGCGAGCGCACCGCCTGTGAGCAGCGCGCCAGTGAACTGTCCGAACAACTGGCCGCGTTGCGCTTTCGCCAGTTCGTGTTTCACTGCCAGTGGGACGCATTGCGCCACT
Source organism: Haliea sp. (assembly GCA_031431315.1). Taxonomy (GTDB): domain Bacteria; phylum Pseudomonadota; class Gammaproteobacteria; order Pseudomonadales; family Halieaceae; genus Marimicrobium. The sequence continues at coordinate 7,674 of JANPDE010000044.1, read as the reverse complement.
ATGCCAGTGAGCGCGGCATTCTGCTGTTCGGGGATATGCCTATTTATGTGCACCTGGAGAGCGCCGATGTGTGGGCGCATCAGGCGTTGTTCAATCTGGATGAGGGCGGCCACCCCATTACCGTGACGGGGGTCCCGCCAGACTACTTCTGTGACGAGGGCCAACTGTGGGGCAATCCGCAATACAACTGGGCTCTCATGGAGGCGACGGGGTTCAGGTGGTGGCTACAGCGCTTCGCGTCAGCGGCGCAACACTTCGATATCGCGCGCATCGATCACTTCCGCGCCCTGGACGCCTATTGGGAGATTCCGGCAAACGCATCCTCTGCCAGGGAGGGCAATTGGGTAGCGGCCCCGGGCAGGGCGCTGCTCACCGCAGTGCGCGAGAACTATCCCGACCTGTGCCTGGTGGCGGAGAACCTTGGTACCATCGGCCCAGAGGTCGAGGCATTGCGCGAGGACTTTTCTCTCCCCGGTATGCTGATACTGCAGTTCGCGTTTGACGGGAATCCGGACAATCCCTACCTCAGCCACCGGCATGCGCAGGGCGATATCGTCTATACCGGCACTCACGATAACGACACCACACTGGGCTGGTTCGAGAGCCTGGACGCCGGGATGCAGGCACGTGTCTACCAGTATTTCAATAATCCGCAGGACAGCATGCCGTGGATGCTGATTCGCCAGGCCATGGCCTCACCCGCCAACACCGCCATTGTGCCTTGGCAGGATTACCTGGGATTGAATGGCCAACATCGCATGAACACGCCCGGCACCCGCGAGGGCAACTGGCAGTGGCGCTTCACCTGGGACCAGGTACCGCAGGACATCGCGGAGCGCATCCACGAAGTACTGGTCACCTATGACCGCGTGCCGCCTGCAGCAGCATCCTCCGCGAAAGCACAGCGAGCCGGGCTATAAATAAAGTGTGATTTGCACTTGTTCAGACTTGGCCTGACATTCGTTGCCAAATTTTATGTCTCTTTTTCCCCGAGGCCGTGTGAAAACTCAGCCACTGATTTTTCAATCGCGCGGAGAGCCACCTGCTTTGTAATTTTTCGGGAACTTTCCCATTTGAGGCGACTCTCATGCGCGATTTTCATGGTGATTATCAGTTCCTTTTATCGGTCTGCGCGTTTTCACATTAGCCTCCCCCGACAGCGGACATTTAGGGGTAGTTGAATTGGGCAATTTGGAGGACTCCTAGCACCTCGTTTCGGTCATTTATAGCTTGTTAGAGGGAATTCCCGTTTCCGGTAATAACGTGAGGGTGTGAGATGGATTTTCTTCCGGCCAGCAACGATACTCGCGCCCTCAGCCAGGCCGTTTGCCAATATTCGAAATGTACACCTATACTCACCCTGTCAGTCGTCTTACCTCATCTAACATATTAGAACAATAAACTCAGGAGATTAGAACCATGGAAATGCGACCTATACCCCTCAGAGCCAGCCTCCTGCTCATGGCAGCGCTGTTCATTGCGACCATGGTAGGAGCAACTGCCCACGCCCAAACTATCACGGGTACGCTCGGTGCACCCTCTGCCACGATCACGCTGGACGGGAAGCAGCTCCCTGCCCCATCTCTGCCGTTTGGCGGTGTGATCAAGGAAAGCGCACTGGATTCCAAACAGTGGTGGCAGCCGCGTGTGGTCCCACCCAAAGGCGCACCCAACATTCTGCTCATCATGACTGACGACCAGGGCTATGGCGTGTCCGGTACTTTCGGCGGCGTTATCCCGACACCCGCGCTGGACCGTATCGCCAAAGCCGGATTGCGTTACACCCAATTCCACTCCACCGCATTGTGCTCACCCACACGGGCGGCGCTGATCACCGGCCGCAATCATCACGCGGTGGGCTCCGGTGTGATCGGCGAACTGTCCACGGGTTTTCCTGGGTACGATTCGATCATCGGCATTGAGAACTCCACCATCGGCAACATACTGTCGGAGAATGGCTATGCCACCTCGTGGTTCGGCAAGAACCACAACACACCCACCTATCAATACAGTGCGGCGGGCCCCTTCACCCAATGGCCGTCGGGCATGGGCTTCCAGTACTTCTACGGCTTTATGGGCGGCGAAACCGACCAGTGGACACCGTACCTGTTCCGCGATCACACGCAGATTTTTCCGTGGATCGGGCGCAAGGACTACAACCTGACCACCGACATGGCCGATGAAGCGATCAAACACATGCGCGATCTGAACGCAGCGGCACCGGATCAGCCATTCTTTGTCTATTACGTGCCCGGCGGCACCCACTCGCCGCACCAGCCGAAAGCGCAGTGGCGCGAGAAATTCAAAGGCAAGTTCGACATGGGGTATGAAAAACTGCGTGACGTGATCTTCGCCAACCAAAAGAAACTCGGCGTGATTCCCGCAGATGCCCAGCTTACCCCGTGGCCTGATGTGATCCCCAAGTGGGATTCGCTGTCCTTCGTTGAGAAGCAGCTGTTTGAGCGGCAGGCGGAGAACTTCGCTGGCTACGCGGCCTACACCGACGATGAGATTGGTCGCGTCATCCAGTCGGTCGAGGATATGGGTAAGCTCGACAATACGATTATCATCTATATCGTCGGCGACAACGGCACCAGCCCGGAAGGCACGCTCACGGGAGCCTTCAATCAACTAACCGCCTACAACGGAATTTTAAAAGCGCCTGAGGCATTGCAACTGCTGCATCTTGAAGACTGGGGCACCGACAAGACCTACCCGCATATGTCCGTGGGCTGGACCTGGGCCTTCAATACACCCTTTAAGTGGACCAAGCAGGTGGCCTCGCACTTCGGCGGCACGCGGCAGGGTCTGGCCATCTCCTGGCCCGGCCACATCAAGGATGTCGGTGCGATCCGCAGCCAGTTCCACCATATCATTGATATTGTGCCGACGCTGCTCGAAGTCACGGGGATCAAGGCACCGCAGACGTTCAATGGGATTGCGCAACGACCCATCGAGGGCGTAAGCATGGCGTATACGTTCGATAAAGCCAATGCCAAGGCGCCGTCCGCACGCACCACGCAGTATTTCGAAATGGCCGCTAATCGCGGCATCTATCACGACGGCTGGTTCGCTAACACTACACCCTTTGCCCCGCCCTGGGATCTCGCTACTGGCACTCTGCCCAGTGTCGTTGATGGCTATAAGTGGGAACTCTACAATCTCAACGAAGACTTCACGCAGAACAACGATCTGGCAGCCAAGTTGCCGGACAAGCTGAAGGAAATGCAGGCGGTGTTTGATACAGAGGCGGCAAAATACAATGTGCTGCCCCTGGATAACACGGCGTTCTCGCGCCTGTTAACGCCGCGTCCGAGCGCGGTTGCTGGGAAAACAGTGTTCACCTACACGGGGGCAAACTCCGGTATTCCCATCGGCAACGCACCTGGGTTGCTGAACAAGGATTACACCATCACGGCCGATATCACCGTACCCAAAGGCGGGGCAGAGGGCATGATCGCAACCTTTGGCGGACGCTTCGGTGGCTACGGGATGTTCCTGCAAAAGGGCAAGCCGGTATTTGTCTACAACATGCTCGATCTGGAACGCTTCCGCTGGGAGGGCGGCGTCGGCGGAATCATTGGTGAGGACATCCTGGGCAAGGCACTGGAGCCTGGCAAGCACACGCTGGTGTTTGACTTCAAATACGACGGACCGGGGCCTGGCAAAGGTGGCACCGGCGTGTTCACGGTGGATGGCAAGGAACTGGCCAAAAAGACGATGAAGCACTCGATCCCGCTGATGATGACCATCGATGAGACGCTCGACATCGGCAGCGACACGCGCTCTGGCGTGGATGAGAGCTACGAGTTACCGTTCATCTTCACCGGTACCATCGACAAGCTGACCTACAAACTCGGACCGTCGCAGATGGCTGTGGCGGCCGCGCCGCCGGCCAGTGCCGCTGCAGTCAAGACAGCCACGAAGTAGGCATCAGCCATGAACGCGGCAGTTGGTGCACAAGCGCCGACTGCCCGTGGCACTCGAAACTATGAACCGTCTGCTCAAACTCACCGCGATCATTGAAGCGCTCACCGGGCTGGGCTTGATTGCCGTGCCCGGACTTGTCGTCCAACTATTGCTTAACGCGGATATCAGCGGTGCTGCCATTCCACTGGGCCGCGTTGCCGGTGTGGCGCTACTGGCGCTGGGTGTGGCCTGCTGGCTCGCCAGTCACGACGCGCAAAGTCGTGCCGCGCGGGGAGTGGTCAGTGCGATGATTATCTATAACGTCGGCGCTGTGTTCGTCCTCGGCGCTGCAGGTCTCCAGTTGCAGCCAACGGGTATCGCCCTATGGCCAGCGGTCATCCTGCATGCTGGCATGGCCATCTGGTGCGTTGCGTCTCTTCTTTCCCATGACAATCATTCAAAATTTACAGCGTATTGAAAGTACTTGAGCCGACAGCTCCGTCAATCTTGTCGGATAGCCAGAAGTTGTCTACCTGACCAAGGGTAGTTTATAGTCCGCTAATCGCAGCGGCTCTTTTAGGGGCCGTTGTCTTTTGTTCATAAAGCCGATGAATTCTCTCTACTGCTTAGGACCGGAGTTAGGCGAAGACGGTAATTCCCGCTCCAAGCGCACGGATGTCCGCATATGGTAAGATAGCGGACGTCGGATGGAAGGCTTTCTAGGATTGATTTTCGACTCTGATCACCTCTTTACGGCCCTTAGATCATCCGACAGTTTCACCGTGTCCAAATGCCGTCTTCGTCCCCATGAACGAGAATGACCAGCACTCGAATCATCGGACTCATGCAATATAACGCTTAGTAGCATACATATTATGCTATATGTATATAAGCAACTAATCGGAAAAGCACTACACTGGAAACAACGTGATTCATTTTTATCCCTGCTGCCCGGTGGCGGATCACAAGACAGGTCAATAATATGAAAAAAATAACGGGCTTCTTGACGGTACTGCTGTTGAGTGGATGGGCTGGATCAGCGAGTGCAGCGTCCATGGCCCCCGCCACAGTGAATGGGGTGGAATGGTTACAACCGGTGGATTTTGTCAACCTCAGTTGGAACGACATCAACACGGTGTGTGATGCCACATCGGGATTTTGTAATGGCTCACTTAATGGCAATGACATCACAGGTTGGACATGGGCAAGTCTTGATGACGCGAACGGCCTGTTCAATTATTTTCTAGAGCGTTCTTTAAGTAGTATCGAATTCGAGCAAGTAGGACGTGGGCTCGGATCATTAGGACCCGGGGTCGATTTCTATCAATTTAATAACCCAATGAGGGCCGAGGCGGCCTATAACACGTTTTTTGTAGAGGGCGGTTTTTTGCCCACGCTAGAATTCACCTTCACGGACTCGTCAAGACAGGTAATGCTGAATGGGTGGCTAAGATCCCCGTGCCAGGAGCTCTGTGACCCCTCTGATCCGGAGTACTACCACCAAGCAGCTCGAGTACAAACGGTCATCGGACCGAGTTCTGAATATTCTTCGTTCGCTTATGCTACCAACGGAGAATATGCCGGCCAGCAATCTACGTTGGGTGCGTGGTTTTACGCACCGGTCGGTACTTATGCGGATCCACCCACTGTAGTATTACCTGATGAAACCACCACCCCCGACCCGGTGGGCGAAATCCCTCCGGGAGCAACTCCTGAACAAACCTTTACATTTAATGCCCCAGAACCCGGCAACTGGTTTGACCCGGTGGCAGCGGATGCATACCTTTACGAATTGCTGGGTGGCGGTGAATTCCTTGACGTGAGGGGGGTGCCAGGGTACCAGAACCTCCAAATTGCATGGGGCGAGGGCTATGCCAGCATCCTTGATTTGGATCTGGACCCCGGTGAAAGCTATTTCTTTGGGCCCGGTGTCACCTCTTTTATGCTTTCGGGGTTTACCCCTTCTTTTGATGCGTCTGATCCCACTGCGATCCCCACTTGGCTCGATTTTAGCGGCTCACCCACGGAATTACGCATGACGGCGTTATCACTGAATGGCAGCGCGGAAGTGTCACTGCCAGCAACCTTTCCGCTATTGGGCTTGGGTCTAGTTGCCCTTGGTTTCACTCGCCGGAAATGGTTTCTTCTGTCGGCGATGAATTCTCTCTAACGCTAAGGCCACCTCTAAGAGGCATCCGGGTGCGCATACATTGAGGGCTGGGAGATAGCGTCTCCACTAAAAAGCCGAATATACGTAAGCGTCTTTAATCTGATCAAAACTTGCTTGTATGAACGGAGAAGTCCATATACGGAAGGGACATTCCCCGTTTGGCGCGTAGCTCACTGCAGAGGCGTTCTCGCCTGTCTCTCTGATGTCCAGCGCAGCTCACCCCGGTGTGGAGGGAGAATTGCTATGGGCCGACAGCAACCCGATAGGATATGGCGCTGCCCATAATGTGTGGCAGGGCATCGGTGTCGTCTGCGGGTTCGAGTTCCAGCCAGGCGCTCTCGGCATCCTGCTCCAGCAAGCCCATCCGCTCCAGGCAACGGCCTGCACGTTGGCTAATCAAGCGAACCAGATCCTCCAGCTCACTTTTATCACTCTCCCCGGGCGTGTAGCGCTCGGCTCCTGGGAAGGTCAGCATCCCGGTGGAAGTGCCACGGTCACCTGCCGGCGGACGATCTCAGCGTCGTTCCAGCGTTCAAATCCGCCAGCTTGTGACTTGGTGTAGTAAACGTAGAACGAATCGTCGGACACCAGGGGGTTGGCACCGCTGTCAACGATCGAGGGATAGAACGACTCACCCGGGGCATTCTCCAGTGGCTGCCGCGGAGTCCATGTCAGCCCGTCGGTCGAACTCGTCATGTACAACTTGGGCGGCCCCGCGCCGTACTGCGAAACAACCATGATCACCTGGCTGAGATGCGTGTTATAGCTCATGGCCATCCAAGCCGTGCTCGGATTACCTGTTTCCAAAGCGGTAGACCTCCCGCTAATGCCCGGCTCCGACCACGAACCGTTAAAGTATTTGTTAAAGTTGGTGCCCTGGTAGATAAGTGCATTGGCTATCACGTCAGCGATCGGCGCACGGGCCACAGACAAATTGCTTTGTTTAATGCCCGAGGGCAAAAAGTAATCTCGGAAATACACGTACATGAAGCCGTCCTTGACAACGAACGAACCACCGGTGACCTCTACGGCGGAAGTCGCCTGCTCCGCGGGTAATTGCGTTTGAATGATCTTACCCAGGTCGTAAAAGATCGTGCTGTTGGGGCCACTGGAAATCGACAGTCCTAGAACGCTGTAGAAATTTCTGAAATCCCCCGATGGGTGAATCTCCGCGTGATAAACCATCAGGTCACGGCCCGAAACGGGGTCGTGATATATGGGCCCGCCGGATCGGTAGTTGTAGTTCTCTAGCGGGTTTGTAATCGTGATGTTTTGGACGCTTTGGGCAATGTTGTTGAGCGGGCCGAAGGCGCGGGCGGGGGTGGAGCCGTTGGCTGCGTAGAAGTAAAAGTTGTCCGCACCGGCCGGTACCACGCCCAGATTCCCGTCAGGCCAGAAGTACAGGCCCTTCGAAGTTCGCTGGGCAGCGGTAATCAGTACTTCCGGGGCCCCAACCGTGAACTTCAGTGCCAGTGCTGAGGTGGAATGCATGCCCGTCGACGTAGCCACAACAGCAGAAAGCAGGTACCCACTGAGTAAAGAAAACTTCGGCACAGTCAGAGACTCCCGGACGGATTGATATCTTATCTTGTGAA
>JANPDE010000043.1:0-2094 GCA_031431315.1 Haliea sp. | reverse complement strand
CCGCGCAAAAGCGGCAGGCGCGTGTGCACACGTCCCCCATCAACATGATAGTGGCAGTACCCGAACTCCAGCACTCGCTCATGTTGGGACACTTGGCTTCCTCGCATACTGTTGCCAGTTTGTGCTCGTGCACAATCCCCTGCACTTTTTCGAACGCGGCGCCGCCGCGCACGCGGATGCGCAACCAGTCCGGTTTTTTAAAGCGGTGGCCGGTGTTATCCGAGGCCTTAATACCGTCTTTGATCGCGGTAATGCCCCTGTCATTGACGAATTTTTCGCCGCTACCCACCTGGACGGCGGGAATGCGATTACGGTCTGACATAGACCCTGTTCCTGATTGTAGCGAGTGAAAGGTGACGATTATAGCGGTTTGGTCGCTAGTCCAGTAGCCGACTGACCGTCTTCGATACAGAAATTCTCCCCTGGTCGAAATAGGCCTCGTGGTTCTCCTCGATTTTCGGCAAGTCGTAGAGGTAGTTCACCATAATACCCGCCGACTGCTCCCGGCCTTTTACCGACAGGTCCGCTCCACCATGCAATCCGAATAGCTGCGCACCATTGCCCAGGTGAAACCGGGCCACGGAGTCCCGGGGCAGTTGGCCAGACTTCACTTTCAGTAAATAGTGTGCGCAGAGCTTGAGCAGAGCGTCATGGACTTGCGCATCCACGACCCGGCCCACGGGCGCTTTCACCCGATCGACAAGGTTATCGGCAACCAGACCGTCCAGTGAGCTGTCGAGCAACCATTTGCGGAAGCCCGGTACCGGGGACAAGGTGACAAAGGTCTTCAGTGAAGATATTTCCTTTTTCAACTCCTCGACCACACTCTTGATCAGGAAATTGCCAAAGGTAATACCCGCCAGACCGGGATGACAGTTACTGATCGAATAAAACACGACCGTATTGATGCGCTTGTCCCGCGTGATTTTTTCACGCTCCTGCACCAGCAAAGGCGCCAGCGCATCCGGAGTCTTATCCGTGAGCGCAATCTCCACAAACACCAGCGGATCGTTATCCAGGGCGGGATGGAAAAACGCGAAACAGCGGCGGTCCTCGCGCAAGCGACTGCGCAAGTCATCCCAGCCGTTGATTTCGTGCACCGCTTCGTAGTGGATGATTTTTTCCAGCACACTGGCCGGTGAAGACCAGTCGATTCGGCGCAACTCCAGGAAACCTTTGTTAAACCAGGATATAAACAGGTGCTTGAGATCGGAATCGACACCCCTGAGCTGCGGATGCGCACGCAATGCATCCAGCAGGTGTCCGCGCATTGCCACCAGTGTCCGGGTGCCGTCGGGCGCCGTATTGATACGGCGAAACAATTTCTGTCGCGGCGCCTCCGCCACCCGGTTAATGGCCCACAAATTCTCCAGGCTGCCATTCTCGCGATAGCGATCTGCCGCCTGCAAAATTGCGCCAGTGTCTACTTCGAACTCCGTGGCCAGGCTGGTAAAAAAATTCACCCGTTGTGATTCAGGCAGCCTTTGGTAGCCCATCACAACCTCGCTGGCCAATGCCAGGCCCGATGCCTCACCGCGGTGCTCCAGCAGATCCCGGCACAGGGCGATCAGGTTCACAGCGGTCTTGGGCGGCGCCAGTTGGGCGTTACGCCGTCGCGCCAGAAGTTCTCGCCCGACATCCAGCACCGAACTCAAGGTACGACCCAGTGTCGTCATCGTTCGTCCTGGAAGATTTGCGTAAGTCGGTGCGGAAGACTCAACAGGTGTCTCGTTCTTGACCCGTTCTTCGGCCATATTGCGTGTCCTTGTACTCTCCCGTACCACTATGCCACACGGTGCCAGAGATATGTCACCTTAGCGCGGGGCGGAATTCCAGAAATCTGTGCCGCAGATAACACTTCCCCCTGTCGGAAGCCCCATTATGCAAGCTTGAGTATCCCCTCCACGTCCGCTGCCAGATGATGGCGATAGTGCCAGGAATGACTTACTCTTCCCGGTATTGCCCATGGAATGAGGAATACACCGATGAAATACCCTGCGCTACTTGTTGTCCTGGCATTGTGTGTGGGGCTGTTGGGGGCCTGCGCACAATACGAAAGCAAACGCGGCGTTGAAGTCAAATGGCAAAGTGACG
>JANPDE010000042.1:0-15055 GCA_031431315.1 Haliea sp. | reverse complement strand
AACGCGCCAGTCACAGGCGACCGCCAGTGCCGCGCCGCCACCAATACACCAGCCCTCTATGGCGGCGATGGTCACCGGCTCCAGGGCTTCCCAGGCGGCGCACATGGCGGGCCCTACCTTGACCAGCTGGCGCCGCTCGGCCACGGTCATACTAACGGCATTGGCCGCCTCCGGATCCCTGAGGTCCATGCCGGCGGTGAAGATATCCGGGGCCCCGTTCAGAATGACGGCATTCAGTTCACTGTCAAACTGTAGTTCCTGGGCCAGGCGCGTCAGCTCACGCATCAATGCGTTGTTAAGGCTGTTGACCTTATTGGGGGAGCGAAACGTCACTTCCAGTACCCGCTCGTTGCGGTGCAGACTCAGGTACTTCCACTGCGTATCAGTCATCCGGTGTATTCCTACTCTGATGGCATCTTATCGATAGAGGCCTGTGGGTCAATTGCGTATAGTGATGACACAGTGGCTGGCATCTGAGTCACCTGCAGTCCGCAACCATAATAACGAGGAGAAGCGGTTGAGCACACCATCAACTGCACCTGATACTGCTATTAGCAATCGCGTAGCCGGCTACGGCCTGTTCATACTCACCCTGGTGTACGCCTTCAATTTCGTGGACCGGCAGATTCTGGTCATCCTGCAGGAGCCGATCAAGCGTGAGATGGGCCTGAAAGATGCTCAGCTGGGCCTGCTCAGTGGCTTTTCTTTTGCGTTGGTGTATATCACCGCTGGCATCCCCATCGCTTACTGGGCTGACCGCAGCAACCGGCGCAATATCATTGCGGGTGCGCTGACCGTCTGGAGTGGCATGACCGCCCTGTCTGGTCTGGCACAGAATTACAGCCAACTGTTGCTGGCCCGGATCGGTGTCGGTATCGGCGAGGCGGGGGGCAGTCCCCCGGCCCACTCGATGATCAGCGACTACTACCCACCGGCGCAACGTGGCACGGCGCTGGCTATTTATTCCACCGGCGTGCACATCGGGGTGCTGCTCGGATTCCTGCTCGGCGGACTGATCAGCCAGGCCTACGGCTGGCGCGTGGCGTTCATGGCGGCGGGACTTCCCGGCGTGCTACTGGCGGTGGTGCTGCTACTCACGGTGCGGGAACCACCGCGGGGGCGCTGGGAATCCGCGTCCCAGGCCGCGTATAAGCCGAGTTTGCGGGAGACCCTCATGCTCCTGTCATCCTATCGCTCCTTCTGGTACCTGGCCGCGGCGGGTGGCCTGACGGCCTTCGTGAGTTACGGCAATGGCAACTTCGCACCGTCTTTCCTGATGCGCTACCACGGTCTGCAACTGGGCGAGGTGGGGGTTGTCCTGGCGCTGTTTGGCGGTGGCGGCGGCATGCTGGGTACGTTTCTGGGTGGCTATCTGGCGGACCGTGTCGGCGTAAGGGACAGACGCTGGTATCTGTGGTTGCCTGCCATCGCGGGCACACTGGCGCTGCCGCTGGGGTTCCCTTACCTGCTGTTGGCTGACACTACTATGGTGATCGGATTCATGTTCGTTGTGACTTTCATGATCAATACGTATCTGGGCCCTTCTCTGGCTATCTCGCACACGCTGGTGCCACCGGCCATGCGGGCCCTGACCTCCGCTGTCCTGTTCTTTGTGTTTAACATGATCGGCCTCGGTCTGGGGCCATTGACGGTGGGCCTGCTCAGCGATTTTTACGTGGCTTACTTTGGCGATGACAGTTTGCGTTACGCCATGTTGACCGTGGGTGTAATGGGTTCGCCGGCGGTGTTGTTGTACATTCTCGCCGCGCGGCACCTCCGGGCGGATCTGGCCAGGAGCTCGACGCATAATTGAAAGAATGGGTTATCCTGAGACAGCGCATTGAACACCGGGTCAGCGCTCAGTATCCTATCTGTCAGGCATTAATGAGACCAACCACAATGGAAGGTTATAAAATCTCAACAAACACAGATGAGATGAATGTTGATGCCATTCACGACTTCATTGGCCGATCTTACTGGGCAGAAGGAATCCCCAAAGACACACTTGCCAAAGCGATCAGTAATTCTCTGTGCTTTGGGGTTTTTACATCATCAGGCGAGCAGATCGGATTTGCACGAATGATTACCGACTCTGTAACATTCGCCTATCTTGCTGATGTTTATATTCTGGAAGCCCATCGGGGGAGGGGTTTATCCAAATGGCTTATGAAGGAAGTTTTGGCTCATCCAGAATATGTCGTCATGCCTTTTGTATTTGCAAAAGCCACGCCAACATACGTTGGCTCCTGAACAGTGACGTTAGAAGGCGTATCTACACTTGAAGATACTGAAAAATGAAAAAGCATTGGTAAAAAAGGCAATCGCCGAAGGGATGAAATACGGCGAGAAAAGAGGAGTTGTCGAATTTGAGCCCACAGATTCTGCTACGGAAAAAATAGAATATATTTACCGACTTCTGGTGCACGATAAAATAATTCAGCCCCTACCTCAAGACCAGATTTCTCAGCTCGCCATGAGGCATAAAATTGCTATTTGGGCGTCAAAACTAAAATGACGCTTTACGCTCAATCGTAAGGAGAAAAATATGGAACTAGTGACAATAGTAATTGCATTGGCTTTGATCGAGTACTCGGTATTTGGCATGCTCGTTGGTAAGGCGCGAGGAAAATACGGTATCGCCGCTCCGGCGATATCAGGCGACCCAATTTTCGAGCGGTATTACCGCGTTCATCAAAACACACTTGAGATTTTGGTGCTCTTTATTCCAGGAATGGTCATGTTTGCTCAGTATGTTAGTGCCGACGTCGCTGCCGGATTGGGCATGATCTTCATTGTTGGGCGTTTTCTATACTTCCAGGCTTACGTAGCTGAGCCAAAAACGCGAAGTCTCGGCTTTGCTCTAAGTTACATTCCGGTGCAAATACTGGTAATCGGTGGGCTTATTGGCGCGGCTATAAAGCTGTTGTGACACAGATTCACATGACCACTTCACATGATCATGGCACCGGACAACTCTTTCTGGACGCAGTGGCGATTTTGGTTGTGAGTCATGCTAGCCTTGTTACAGTGGCTGGGAAGCTGTGCCCGTCTCGCAGGAGGAAAACCATGAAATACTTGAGCGCAATCGCAGTGACATTATTGGCGTTGGCCGGCTGCACCACCACCGACGAAATCATCATCGATGAGAAAAGTGTCGACATGAACAAGTACCAGCAGGATCTGGCCGAGTGCCGATCCTATGCCAGTCAGGTGAAAACCGGAGAGAAAACGGCCAAGGGCGCTGCCTCTGGCGCGGTGGTGGGTGGTTTGACCGGTGCCATTTTCGGGGGTGCCAGCGGCGCCGCCCAGGGCGCGGGTGTCGGCGCAGTGGGCGGCGGCGTCAAGGGCGCGGATGAGGGCGAAAGGACCGAAGTGGATGTGGCCAAGCGCTGCCTCGCTGGGCGCGGTTACCACTTGCTCAACTAGTCCTTCCTGTTGAACAATTTATCCATCAGCTTGCCCGCTTTTTTCTCGAGTTTATCCCGTACCTCGTTGGTGCCCAGGTCCTGCACGATTTTTGCCGCATCCACGCGACACCACGTGGCGGGCTTTCAGGGTCACGTCAAAATTCTTTTGCGCCAGATCGTAATTCCCGCTGCCAGCTAGCGCCAGCAAGGCCGCCTGCGCGTCACTGACTCGGGCCAGACTCGACGCTGGCCGTGACGCCGTCCAGCACGATGGTGTCAATCTCTACCTGGCGGCGCATCTTGCCCGTGTATTCCGATATTGCGCTGCGTCACGTTCTGAGCGGAACGGGTCCTGGCGGGGTGCCGCAGTGGCTGCAAACTGTGGTATGTTTTGACTCAGGCTATGCCAATTGAAAACCCCCGATAACAATAGCAAATATCAGGCAACCGCAATGATGAAAAAGCACGCACGGTCCCGCAGCTTGCACCTGGACGGCCGCATACACCCGGATTTCGCCGCGGTGGAAACTACGCTGCGCCAGCAGTTGCGCAACTACCCCGGGGGCGCCGCGGTTTGTGTTTACCATCGCGGCGAGTGCGTGGTGGATTTGTGGGGAGGCTACAAGGATGACCAGGGAACGCCGTGGGCCCAGGACACCATGGCCCCGAGTTTTTCCACGACCAAGGGTGTGGCCGCCACTTTGTTGCACATCTGCGCTGATCGCGGACTCATCGATTACGACGCCCGCGTGTCAAAGTACTGGCCGGAATTTGGCCAGGCCGGGAAAAAGGCCATTACTGTCAGGCAGGTGCTGACCCATCAATCGGGTCTGTACCACATTCGCCAGATGATTGATCACGTGGAGCGTATGCGGGACTGGAAGTATATGATCCGGGCCATCGAACAGGCCGCCCCGGTGCACACGCCTGGCACGCGCACCGGCTATCATGGACTGACTTTCGGCTTCCTGGTCGGGGAGATCATCCAGCGCGTCACCGGCAGGAAATTTTCTGATCTGGTACAGAAGGAAATCGCCAGGCCGCTCAAACTGGACGGCATGTATATCGGCACGCCGCTGCGCGAGATACCGCGGGCCGCAAAGTTGATTTTTCCGGCTGCGACCAAACGGCTGGCGCAGACGTCGCTGGGCAGCAAACTCGAGATCGGCGCCAGTAAGCTCAGCAGGTTGTTACAGCGTCTGGGTGTGGACTCGGACCTGGTCAGCATATTCGATGCGCTGGCGCCACGCGGGGTGAGCGACTTCGATTTTGGTTCACCGGAAACGCTGCGGGTCGCGATACCGGCGGCCAACGGTTTGTTCACGGCCCGCTCACTCGCGAAACTGTACGCATTGCTGGCCAATGGCGGTGAATTGAACGGGGTGCGCCTGTTGTCGCAGGAGACCGTTATCGAGGCCACGACGTTGCAAAAGCCAACCGGCAAGCTCTCGGTCATTCCCTTTGATATGCGCTGGCGCCTGGGTTACCACGGGGTGTTTACGACTCGTGGTTTTCCGCGCCAGGCTTTCGGACATTTCGGCTTTGGCGGTTCAGGCGCCTGGGCGGATCCGCAGCGGCACCTGTCCGTGGCACTTATCGTCAACAGCGGACTGGGTTCTCCCTTTGGGGATTTGCGCACCGCGCGGATGGGTGGTGCGGCGCTGGCCTGCGTCAATGCGCGCGGCAGGTCCGGAAGCCTTGTGCGGGAGCCGGGGGTATTGGCGCCGGGCTGAGGCACGCTGCACCTCAAGCACAAACAGAACCGGCTTTTCCCGCTGTAACGGTGGACGTATACTGGCGGCTTTTACCAGCAGTGACGCCATGACCAGCCAGCCCTACCTGAACACTGCCGTTTTGGATGCCATCGATCCGGCACAATTTCAGGCCCAACCGCCTTTCCCCTGGACGAATCCGCAGTATTTCATCCGCCCGGATCACTACGGCGAATTGTTGGATAATCTGCCCGAATTAGCGCGTTTCACGCCTTTTTTCGGCAAACAGCGCAAGCACGGCCAGGCCAGTCACGACCGCTATATCCTCGACTATGAGCGGGGCATGGAGCTTGTGCCGCAGTGGCGCAATTTTGTCGAGGAACTGTGCGGCGATACGTATCGCAAGTTCATTTGCCGCTTGCTCGATGTATCCGATGTGCGTTTTCGCTTCCACTGGCACTTCACACCCAATGGCGGGGAGGTTTCACCGCACTGTGATTCGAAAGGAAAAATCGGCTCCCAGATTTTCTACCTGAATACAGAGCGTGACTGGCAGTGGGATTGGGGTGGCGAGACCGTCATCCTCGATGACAAGGGTCGTTTTGCGGCGGATACCGCGCCGGCATTCGAGGACTTTGACGCCGCCTACCCCGCCCAAACCAGGGACAATCGCAGTATTCTCTTCGGGCGTCGGGGTAATTCCTGGCACGGTGTCAGGCGCATCAATTGCCCCGAGAATTACTACCGCAAGGTTTTCATTGTGGTGTTCGAGGAGCATCGACCACTGCGCATGGCGCTGAAAAAAACCCGCAGAATGTTAACGGGCGCTGAACTGGTTACCGAAAAAGAACGCCTGATGTATTGATCTGTCAGCGCCGCCGCGCGGCCGCCGCCGCCAGTTCTTCATACAGCGCAGCGTAGCGATCCAGGCTGTGTTCCTGGTCGACATTATCCGCCACGTAACGCTCCCCTCTGCTGCCGAACTCGCCGCATAGCGTCTCGCTCTGCAACAGCCGGGTAAGCGCCGTGGCAATGGCGTCGGGATGGCGATCCACCAGTTGATAGTGTTCCCCAGGCTGGCCGATGCCCGCGGAGATGCCGAGATAGGGCGTGACCAGGCAGGGCAGTCCCGTGGCCATCGCTTCCAGAACCGAGTTGGGCGTACCCTCGCGGTTAGAGGCCAGGATAAAGATATCGGCGGCGCGCAGGTAGTTCTCGACATCGTTGACAATACCGGCGAAGTGCACCTGGTGGGCGGCGCCAGAATTCGCGACCAGATCGGCGACCTCGCTGCCGAATTTGCGCAATTTTGGATCATGGGTGTCGGCGCGTGGTCCGACAAACAGTACGTGCGTGTCAGGATACTGCGCCAGGATCGCTCGCCAGGACTGCAGCACGATATCCGGCCCCTTACGCGGCATGATCGCACCGACTACCGCGATGACTTTGTGATGCGCAGGAATGGCGAAGCGTTCGCGCAGCGCCTCCCTGGCTAGTCGTTCCTGCTCCGTACGAATGGCGTGAAAGCGCCGCAGGTCGACGCCGTTGGGAATGTACTCGATGCGGGCGGTGACACCGATATTGCGTAAAAACAGTTCGATGGCCTCGCTGTTGGTGACCAGTGCATCGAAAGCGTTATAGACCTGCCGATAGCCGCGGCGCCTGAAAATCCGCTTGGCCGGTTTCTGGTGCCAGGTGGGAAACTGCGAGACCGAATATACGGTGGCGACTCCGCTGTCCTGCAGTCGGCGCAGCCAGGGCAATGCCTGGGGACGCATATTGGTCAGCAGCTGGGCCACGACGGGGCCCTGGGCCTGGCGTTTGCAGACGTCGAGCAACGCCTCGTAGTAAATCTGCGTGCGCGCGCGGCTCTTGCTGTCTGGCAGACGTATGCGTTCCAGGGGAGCACCATCCAGAACGGTCTGCGGCAGCCAGGAACCAGGCGCGGCCGTGTACCAGTCTACTTCCGTATCTGCTTCACTGCGTTCCTGGATTTGCGGTGTGCCGGTCATGACATGCACGTCGAGGTTGCGCGCCAGCAAGCCGGGGATATAGCTGCGATAACGGTTCTGGGCACCTCCGTAAGTGGGATAAAAATGCGGAGAGGTCAGCCAGAGGCGGGTGCGCTTGTCATTAGTGGACGAGATAAGACTTTCTCCCTGCAAGGTCTCCCGGGGGTGATTGGCAAATGTGTTGCGCAATGACAGTTCCTGCCAGGCGGTGGCCCGTTTCATTCCAGTGACCAGCGCACATCTCGGTATTTTCAAACCCGTGCACACACTCGCCATGTTCCTGCGCCCACGCTTGTAGCGGCGGAGCGAGCATGAGGAAATCGATAGCCTCACGCCCGGCGAATTGCTCGATGCGCCTGTCCGGATAGAGCAGGTCGTCAACTCCCAGTGAGGCCGCGAATTTTTTCCTCTCCTGCGGATCCGGATGCACCTGAACACCGTTGGTCAGTGTGACCAGCAGCAGGTTCGCGTTATGCGCGATGACATCGGCATGCATCAGGTGCAGCAGATCCTCGGTCACCTTCCACGTCTCGACCCATGCCGGCGTCGATGGGGGCGTGTACACTTCATTATCGAGACCTTGCTCGTACAGACGTTGGGCATGCTTTTTTGCTTCCCGCTCGCTGCCATTCTTCAACTGGTTGACATAGTCGGAAAACTTGACCAGCAATTGCAGCACGCGGGAGCGCGGCACGGCGGCGAACCACCACTGCCCCAATGCACTGGCCATAAAACGTGACCCTGATTTATCCAGAAAACTGTCATCGAGCACAAGTTTACCGTGCTGGTAAATATAATAGGGTTGATTACCTCCTCTCTGCAGCTCCCTCAGGTTGTTGCGTAAATCGTTTCCCGTCAGAAATGCGAGCAGTACAATATCTGGAGCGTATTTCCAGACCTTGTGTTGCAGGGTCAATAACTCCTGCACCGTACCGTACCCGGAGACGCCAAAATTAATGACTTCGACCCGCTTGCCCGCCAACCCCGGGCAAGCTCCCAGTTCGTCTTGCATGACCCGCCAGAACGCTTGCTCCAGCGGAACTTGCATGGCTTCCGCATAGGAATCGCCGAGCACCGCAATGCGCAGCGTATTGGCAGGTTTTTCGATGGCGTGCTCGACATCGCGCAGCCCGTCTGAATTGATCTGGATGAGGGCAGCATGTCCTTCCCCTGAATTCCACATTTTCACACCCGACTGCAAGGCCTTGCCGGTGATACTGTCGAAGCGCCAGGGTGTGAGGTAGGAAAAGTTTATTATCCGCAGTCCTGCCTCCATCACAGCCAGGGCAAAGATCAATGAGCAAATCACCAGTAGTGTATTTGCCGCCCGTTCCTGCGCTCGTGTTCTGGGCAAGGCGTTGATCCTGAATGTGAGAAACGGCGCAGTCTACCATAGGGAACACGCACTGTGAGGCACGCAGCACAGCTTGCGTGACGATGGTCCAGGCACGGCGTTGCTTAACCATCGCAGACCTAGCGTGTATAGTGGCACCGCCGTTGACCACTGCAGTATTCAATAATGCGCTCCACGGCCCGGAATAACAGGGTGCCATGATAAAAAAAATAGTCTTCTATTTCATAATGGTGGCGATCATGCTCTGCCTGGTGGAGTTGTCGTCCTTGGTGATTGTGCAGTTGGTGGATAGCGATGACTTTTTCGATTCCCGCGATGTCGTGTTTGCGCGCCTGAACGACGCCGACCTGGCCGAGTTCAAGGCCAGGAGTGCTGATCCCGTGATGGGCTGGCGTTGGCACGGCCCCCTGGCGCGCGAGGAAAAGAACTGTTTGGGCGACACCATTGAATACCATTACGATGCAGCCGGCGCGCGCGTGCATCCCTGGTTCGATGTGGCAAATACCAAAGTTATTGTGGTTGGCGACTCGTACACTAATGGCGATGAAGTCAGTGACAGTGAAACTTTTCCCGCCAGACTTTCACCGCTGCTGGGTGTGTCAGTGGCAAATCACGGAGTGGGTGGCTACGACCCAACCCAGAGCCTGCTAAACCTGCAGGAAAATATCTCCCGGTACCCACAGGCCAAGGTCGTCGTGATGGCGATTATGTACGAGAACCTTTACCGCATGGTGAACAGCTACCGGCCGGTACTTTACACCGCCTCGTCGGATTACAGCCTCAAGCCTTACATGGCGGGTGGCCATAGGGTGCCACATCCCGGCGGTCAGGTGTTTGACAGTCTCGAACACTTCAAGACGGTGGCAGAACAATCCTTTGACAATGATTTCTGGGCCAAACCCGTGGCGCAGTTTCCCTACTCGCTGGCGCTTGGCCGCAGTCTCGCCAGTAATTACTTCTACTATCGCAAGTTCCAGCGAGCCGTGAGCCGGTTGGGTAAGCCGGAGTATTTCCTGATTTTCAACGCGCAGGAAATCAAGCTGAATCTCATTGCCCTGTTGAACCAGTACGCAGAGAAGGCGGCAGAGTGGGGCGTCCAGCCGGTGGTCATTTTCGTGCCGCGAAACCGGCTCGATACGTCCAGCGCGTCCGAATTTATCGAGCAAAACCGCGCAGCAATCGATCCGCGCCTGCTGCTGGGTGATGTAGCCGAATTCCCCGGTGTGGATTGGATTAAATTCAATACCCGGGAAAAAGAAGACAGTGACAATATTTGCCACCCCTCAGTGTACGGCTATCAAACCATCGCCGAATACATTGCCCAGTTTTTGCGCAACAACCAGGCCTGGCCAGCGCCCTAGAGTTTGTGCGCTTTTGGCCAGCGCCGTTTCAGGCAGACCCACTGCTCGGGGTACTCTGTTATCCATTGCTCGAAATAGCGGTGGACAATCTCGGTCATTGCCACAGCCTGCTCTTTGACCGGCGCATCGGGAATGGGGCTGACCAGTGGATCGTATACGGTTATGCGATAGCGTGCGTTCGGTAAGCGCTCGGCGCGCGACACGACCAGCGCCGCGCCGGTGCGCAGGGCCAGACCGGCTGCGCTGGTATTGGTGAGTGCATCCTCGCCAAAGAAGGGAATGAGCTTGCCCGTTTCCGGGCGCGTGTCCATGGCCATGATGATACTGTGGCCCGCTTGCAATGCCTTCATCAGCGGGCGGGGTCCGGCGTCAGCAGGTATTAACGTTTCCCCAAAGGACTTGCGCAGGTCCAGCATGAGATCGAGCACGATCGGGTTGGATTCGGGCGCATAGATTGCGCTGACATTGAATCCGTACTGCCGGGTCACCAGCGGCGCGACTTGCCAGGCGCCCACGTGCGCAGTGATAAAGATGGTCGCGCGCTGGCTCTGCATATGCTTGAGGGCTTCGGGTTCGAGCACGAACTCGATACGCTGTTCGCGCTGCTCCCAGATCTGCTCCAGTTTGATCAGTTCTGCCGCGGAGTAACCCAGGTGCCGAAAAATCTGCCGCTTCGTCTGTTCGCGCCACGCCTGCGAGCGATTCGGGAAGGCGATGGTCAGGTTTTCCACTGCTTTTTTTGCTTTATCTGAATGGGGTCCCACGAGGCCAAAGGCAAAGGCTGACAGTTGCAGTGCTTGTTCCACGCTCAGTTTGTGCATCAGCCAAAAGATGCCGCGAAACACCACGCCTTCAAGCCACTGGGCGATAGTGACCAGAAAGGGCGCTTTACGCGCCAGGCGCTTTGGAACCAGGTAAAACTCGGGCACCGGAGCTGGCTCAGCCCCGGCCCGGATCAGTTCCAAACACCCAGTCCCAGACCGGGGAACTCACACCGTAGCGTCCGCCCTCGCCCGAATAGTGATGCTTCAGGTGGTAGTGCTTGATGAACTTCGCCAGCGGATTTTTCATCGGGAAATGGTGCGTGGAGTAGTGGATATAGTCGTAGATCAAATAGCCGATGATGAATCCCCCGCAAAACGGCTGGATCCAGGGCTGCGGGATAACGAGCCCGAACAGCAGGTAGAGCACGGCCATGATGGGAATGGCGCCTGCAGGCGGCATGACCAGGCGGGTTTTGTCCTTGGGGTCCTCATGGTGGTTGCCGTGAAACAGGAATACCAGCCATTTGCCCGCCTTGCTGCGCGCCGCAAAGTGAAACAGGAAGCGGTGCAGGCAGTATTCGCTGAGCGTCCACACCAGGATTCCGGCCAGCGCAATGGCCAGCAGCGGTAAGCCTGGTAGTTGATACAAGGAATAGCCGCGCCACAGCAACCAGCCGGCGATGGGGCCCCACATCAGCAACGGCGTGATGGGGTGGACATGGGATAGCCTCTCGAGCAGCTCGTTCTCGAACAGGCGAATGGATTGATGTTGTTTTTGAGGTTGCATGGAGTCAGGTTGCATAGGAATCGGTGTCGGCGTCACGGCCGGTCTCCCCTGTTTGTTGATTCTCGCCCTTGGGCCACAGTCGCTTGGAGCAGAACCAGTCTTCCGGTTGTTGGCGAATCCAGTTCTCAAACTGGTAGTGCACTTGCTGGATCATATCGATGGCCTGGGCTGTTTCGTTGACACTCGTATCGCGTGGGCGAACCGGTGGATGAAACGTCACCCGATAGCGGGCGTCCTGCAATCGCTGGACCTGTACTGGCACCAGGTCGCAGTTGAATTTCAGGGCCAGCTTGGCCGGCATGATGGTCGAGGGCTTGTCGCGCCCGAAAAATCGTATGGGTTTGCCGTCATCCACCCGTCTATCCATTACCATGGCGGCGGTTTGCCCGTTTTTCAATGCGCGCATCAGCAGTCGGGCACTGTTTTCCGCGGGCAGCAGTTCACAGTTCAAGGCCCTGCGTGATTCCAGCAGCATGCGGTCCAGCAGCGGGTTGGTGGGCGGGGAGTAGAGGCTGGCGTTGGGGATTCCCAATTTCGCCATGGCGGAGCACACCACCTCCCAATTGCTCTGGTGCGCGGTCACAATGACACAGGGTCTGGCCGGATTGCTGTAGGTCTCAATGGGCTCGCGGATATCGATGATCAGGCGATCCTCTTCAGCCAGCACGGTGGCAAGGTGCGGGTATTCCGCCAGTATGCGCCCGGTGCGGCCCCAGGCCCGGGTGACCAATTCATCAAGCTCCCCCGGGCTCAATGTGGGGAATGCGATGGCCATATTGGCCCGGTAAATCGATGTTTTATCCTTCAACATCGGACCGATCCAGCAACCCACGGCATTGCCGAGCCTGGAGGCGGTATCGATGGGCAGTAATTGCGACAATTTACCCAGCAGCCAGATGGCCCCGAAATCGATGCGCCACAGCAATTGGCGCAACCATTGATGGTCGCGTGCCAATTTGCGTAGTGGATTGCCGACAATAAACTCAGCCACGGGTGGATGTTCCTACAATCGGTTTGGTGAATAACAGCCCCTTATTGTATCGCACTATAGCTACCGGATTCGTGGTCATAGTGTGGATAATTTGAGCTGGGCTAGTCCCTCATGCAGCGCTACCACCGGAGTCCAGCCGGTAGCGGCGGTAATCGCGTTGTTGTCTACCACCCAGTCCAGATGGCGCAGCTCGCGCAATTTGGGCGGTGTCAGCATGGGCGCCCTGCCGGTAATGTTGGCGATGTTGCTGTTCAGCGCGGCGACGCCGTTCAGCAGCCAGTGAGGCACACACCACAAGCGCACCCGCCGCGACCAGTGCGCTGCGGCAATACCGGCCATTTCGCGCCAGCTGTAGCCCTGGTGCTTGCCATCGCACAGGGCCAGGGTTTGCCGATTGGCGCCCTCGCTCCTCAGGCAGGCGATAATGGCGTCCACCAGGTCTGACACGTGAATCAGCGATGTGCGCGCCTCCGGCGAGCCTGGGACCAGTGCAATTCCCCGGTGCATCCATTGAAATATCGGCAGCATCTCCTTGTCGCCCGGCCCGTAAACAGCCGGCGGACGCAGAATGACCCGATCGAGGTGGGCAAATTGCTCCAGCAGTTGTTCTCCCTCCCATTTGCTGTGCGCATACCAGGACAAGTGTGGTTCCCGGGCGACAATGGAGGACAGCAGGATCAAAATTGGAGGGTGCTGTTGTGCACTGATGGCAGTCAGCAGTGCGGCTGTCCCTGCGACATTGACGCGGTCAAAGTCCGCCTGTGAATTGCCCCTGACAGCGCCCGCGCCGTGAACGACACCAGCGCAGGTGGCCACGAGTTGCTCCAGGGCGGCGGTGTTTCCGAGGTCGCCCTCAACCAGGCTTACGCCCCGGGAGGACAGGCTTGTGGCTTTGGCGGGATTTCTGACCAGTGCACGAACCTGGAAGCCCTGCTCCAGTAAACGCTGGCACAGGCTGGTACCGATGAATCCAGTAGCGCCGGTAACGGCGATCAGACTGCCCCTGGCTATCAGGCTGATGCGGCCCTCAGCTGGACCTCGGCAGCGGCAGCGTCGAGTCTGTCCATATCATTGTTGTTGATAAAGTCGAGCCGTGCCTTGGCGCGTGACAGTTTGCCCGACGACGTCCTCGGCAGGGAGTGGATTGGGACAAGTTCAACGTAGCAGTCCAGGCTCATTTCCATACGCACCAGGGCGGTGAGTCTGCGGACCAGGTGGTTGCGTTTTACGGGATCTGATTCCCGACACTGCACCATCAGCACACACAGTTCCTCCCCGTCGCTGTTGGGGGCGGAAAATGCCACGGCATCGCCGGCCCGCACTTCAGGCTGGGTTTCGGCAACATGCTCCAGGTCCTGGGGCCAGATGTTGCGTCCGTGGATGATGATGAGATCTTTCTTGCGCCCGGTAATGGTCAAAACGCCATCGACCAGGTAGCCGATATCGCCGGTATTCAACCAACCGTCTTCACACAGGGCGTGGTTAGTTTCCTCCGGCAGGTTGAAATAGCCTGACATGACGCTCGGGCCGCGCAGGTAAATCACGCCGCTCTGCCAGTCTTCCAGCAGGCGGTTGTCATCGCGGATTTGCACTTCAAAGTCGGGCATGGGAATGCCGCAGTTGACGAAATGGCGACCCCGGCCCCTCAAATCTTCTTTATCCAGGAGCACCGCCTGGTGGTGGTCCGACAGATGGTCGCAGTCGATATAGTGTGTAGTGAAACCTGTCCACAGGGGTGAAAAGCTGACCGCGAGAGTGCACTCGGCCATACCGTAACAGGCCAGGAAGGCGCGTCGGTCGAAGCCGGCGGGTTCCATCATTTCGGCAAAATGTTCCAGCGTTTGCGGGCGGATCATTTCAGCGCCGATACCGGCAACGCGCCAGTTGCTGAGGTCATAGGTTTCGATGTCGTTTGGGCGGACCCTGCGGGCGCAAAGGTCATAACCAAAGGAGGGGGCGAAGGAGATAGTCGCGCGGGTCTGGGTCATCAGGGTCAGCCACTGGCGCGGGCGCATGGCGAATTCGCGGGTGTCCAGGTAATCAATGGATACCTGGGCCGCCATAGGCACCAGTACGAAGCCGACCAGTCCCATATCGTGGTAAAAGGGCAGCCAGGACATCATACGATCCGCTGCGGTCATTTTCAGGCCATGGGTGATGATGCCGCGCAGGTTGGCCATGGCGGTGCGGTGCTTGATGACCACGCCCCGCGGGAAACGTGTACTGCCGGAGGTGTACTGGATGTAGGAGATATCCTCCGGATCAATTTCTGGCAGCGGCTGGGCGACGGCGGGGAGTGCGTAGAACGCCTCGGGTGTCGCCACCATGCGAATATCCAGGCCCGTACTGGCTTCCTGCAGGAAAGGCAGATAACCCTCAGAGGCAACGCCAATGACGGCGTCGCTGGCTTCGAGCAGCAGATGCAGCTGTGCCACATAGGCACAGTGTGCGCCCACCTTGACCGATGCCGGTAGCGCCACGGGAATCAGGCCGGCGTACTGGCAGGCGTAAAAGAAGCGGATGAAATCCGGGTTGGTTTCAGCCACCAGCGCCACGCGGTCACCCTTGGCGAGGCCCAGGCCGAGCAGTTTGTGTGCCAGTTCAATTGTCTGGGTGCGCAGTTCGGCGTAGGTAATGCTGGCGTAGATAGCGCCCCGGCCGGTGTAG
>JANPDE010000041.1:0-5122 GCA_031431315.1 Haliea sp. | reverse complement strand
ACCGTGGCCGCCGATCGGGCGCTGATCATGGGGCTGGTGCATGAAGTATTTCCAGACGAGAGCTTTGAGGAGGATGTCCTAGACTTTTGTCGCCACCTGGCCAAGCAGAATGGCGAACAGATGGGATTGGCCAAGATCGCCATTGAACTGGCCCACGATGTTGGGCTGGCGCAGGCGCGCAATGTCGAACGCATGGCTAACAGCGCGCTGATGCTCGCTCCGGCGTATCTGGAAGGTATAGAGCGCCATATCAAGGGCATTGGCAGTAAACGCGAGGACAAATGAGCACAGTGCAGTACACGGCGATGCAATCAGCAGTGCGGAGCTAGCCCTGATGAATTTTGACTGGCAACCGGAACAACTGGAATTTCGCGCAGTTGTGCGCGATTTCCTCGACGCCAACCTGCCTGACAACTGGGAGGAGATTGCGCACGGTCCCGGATCGGACGCGCAAAGCCTGTTCTCAAAACAATTCTGTGGTGCGCTGGCGGACGCCGGCCTACTGGTGCCGCATTGGCCGCAGCGCTGGGGCGGGCGCGAAGCCGATCCCTGGACTGCCTTCATCCTCGCGGAGGAAATGTGGTCCGCGGGCGAGCCGCGCGGCGGCCAGTACATGAACGTCAACTGGATTGGCCCCACATTGATGCGCTATGGGTCCGAGGAACAACAGGCGCGGTACATCCCGCCCATGGCGCGCGGCCAGACCCTGTGGTGCCAGGGATTTTCGGAACCTGAAGCGGGTTCTGACCTGGCCTCGCTGCGTACCCGCGCCGACCTTGGCCCGATCGACAAACAGGGCGCGGGGTATCGCATCAATGGCCAGAAGATCTGGACCTCTTACGCGGCGCAGGCGGACACGTGTTTTCTGCTGGCGCGCACGGCGCCGGGGAAAAACGGTATTTCGATTTTTCTGCTGCCCATGGATACGCCGGGCATCTCGGTGCGCCAGATTCCCAGCATTATCGGCGAAGGGGATATCCACGAGGTTTTCCTTGATGAGGTAGAGGTTCCCGCCAGTGCCTTGCTGGGAGCAGAAGGGCAGGCCTGGGAAATCATCCGCAGCGTTCTCGCGCTGGAGCGTGTCGGTATTCCCCGCTTCGCACTGGCTTCACGCATGCTGCATCGCGCTGTGGCGCTACTGAAAGAGTCGGGCCGCTATGGCGGCATGGCCATCGAACTCTCCGCGAAAGCACACGCCGCCTGTGAAGTAGCGCGCCTCTACAGCTACAACATTATTGACCAGCGCTGTCACGGCCAGACGCCCGGGCCCGAGGCCAGTGCCGCGCGCTTCGCTACCGTGAATGCCGAGCGCTTGGTCAGCGAGTTTGTGGTCGAGTTCGTTCCCGAAGCCCTGGCCGGTGGCGATGCGTTGCTGCAGGCGCATCACCAGCGCGCGATTGTCGCCGGCATCGCCTCGGGCGCAGCAGAAATACAGTTGAATTTGATTGCCACCGACTATTTGCAACTGCCACGGGAGCCGCGCTGATGGATTTTACGCTGACGGCAGACCAGGCTGACCTGAGCAGTGCGATCGAGCGGCTCGCCGTGGGCTTTGATGACAAGCCCGTGGATTTTCACGGCTTCGCACTGGAAGCGCACGAACTCGAACAGGAACTGATCAATGGCGAGTATTTCGACATCGCTGCCATTGCGGAATTGGGGCCGGTATCCGCCGCGCTGGTGGTAGCGCGGCTCGCGCGCTTGCCCTGCACAGCCGAAATTGCACTGTCCATGCTAGTGCGACCACAGCTCGATATTGCACTGCCGCGACCTCTTGCGGTCGTTGAGAATGGCCGCCCCGGCCGTTTTGTCGCGACGGCCAAAACGCTGATCGTGATCGAGGGGGACAAGGTCGGTATTGCACATCCGGACGCTGCTGTCCTGGCGCCGGTGGAATCCTTGTACGCCTATCCCATGGGTCGGCTTATCGGAAACCCGCCGGTGCGGTGGCTACCTGCCGCTACCGTCGCCACCGTGCGCACCTGGCTGCGCGTCGCCTGTGCAGCGGAAATCGCCGGCCTGATGCAGGCTGCCATTGATTCGACCATTGAATACCTGAGTGTGCGCAAGCAGTTCGGGCGGCCGCTTGGTACCTTCCAGGCGTTGCGTCATCGCATGGCGGAATGTGCAGTACTCGCCGGTGGCGTGCGCCATCTCGCATTGAAGGCGGCCTACACCGGTGCTGCGGGAGACGCCGCCCTCGCCGCATTCCACGCGCAGGACAGTGCGACCCGCGTCAACTACGATGTGCACCAGATGATGGGCGCAATGGGAATGACCTTGGAAACGCCGCTGCACCTGTGGACTTACCGTATGAAGGCCCTGCTGTCCGAATTGGGCGGCCGCAGCGGGCAGGCCAGCGCTGTTGCACTCCACTGTTTCGACCAAAGCGTGAGCAGATCGCATGGACGTTGAATCCCTCACAGCTGCCGGTTGGAAATGCGGCCAGGCGGGTGGTTTCACCGGGCATCTCGGTCCCCTGTGGGTACGCCATACCGATGAGGCGCGGGCCGTCGGCATGATCGTTGATGACTACCATTGCAATAATAACCTCGGCACGATGCACGGCGGGGCGGTAATGACCCTGGCGGATATTGGGCTGGGTTATGGCGTCGCTGCAGTACTGGACGGTTTCGGCTGTGTCACCGTATCGCTACAGACCCAGTTTGTGGCGGTCGCCCGTATTGGCGACTTTGTGGTCTGTCAGTCGGAAATCATCCGCCGCAGCAAGCATTTAGTGTTCGTACGCGGATTGATCACCACTGGCGACGTGACAGTGGCCAGCGCCGAGGGTATCTGGAAGGTGTTGGAGCCGAGGTCTGGCAAATTGTAATAGTGGCAAATTGTATTAATCTAACTTGATATGCAGTGTCCGATTGGATGTCCCTTTTTCTCGGTAGCGGACGTGGGTGCGCAGTGGGGATGAACGTCGCAAACCGCCTAAATCCGGTCTTTAGCGTAGGAGCAATTCATCGGCTTTCATGCCCCAGTCGGGGAGCGGGCGAAAAAATCTGCAAGGGCCTCGATATGAACAATTTCACGTAGTGAAGCGGCCACACCCCCCAGTCCACCCTCTTTTCACGTTCAGCCACTGAACTTCAGAAAGAAACCTGATCTGAACACCTCAGTAACTCCTGCAATTCGGCCTCAACCGCCTGCTGGATCAGTTGCTGTGTGCCTACTCTCAACATGTCAGTCAACGAATCCTGATTCTCATCTCGATCTTCCAGCTCAATAACGTTACTCTTGCTCATGGTGGCGTATCCTTTTGGTTGCTTGATTGTTTGGCGATAAACAATCAACCAGATACGCCGCCCTTTTTCAAATGTTCAAACACCAGTTTTAGATATAAGTCAGCCAAAATAAATATCAGAGTAAAGAACATGTTGACCCGAACCCTGCTTACTGTATGTGTGCTGCTGTGTGCGTTAACCGCACAATCACAGACATTAACCGTCGCGGGTGGCCAAACCTTCAAGTCAAGCACCACCGAACACGACTCCTACCGCGTGGAAATGAATTTTCGATGGAAACCCCAACTTTGGAGCAACGATAGTTTGGCCCTGTCGCTAAATCATGCTGTTAGCGTCATGACATTCCGGGATAAAAACACTGTCAATGCGATCAGCTGGGCACCCAATCTCATCGTTACTCCCAGCAGAAAGACTGGTATTTATCCTTATGCACAACTTGGTTTCGGCGCGGCTTATCTGTCTGACGACGAATTCAAATCCAATGTTCCTCCAAGATACAGATACAACGGAGTTAGAATTTACGACGATGGAACGTCGGACATGGGGTCGCATGGGCAGTTTGAAAGCAGTTTTGCTGTTGGACTGACAAAAGACCGCTTCAGCATAGGGGCCAAAGTCTATCACTACTCCAATGCCGGATTTTCCCAAGAAAATGGCGGAATGGATGTCGCAGAGTTGGGCGTCAGCTATATATTATGAAATTCCACGTGAGTTCAGCCCCAGTTTTAATGCAGTTTTATATAGATCAGTCTATCGCTGTAGGGGTTAGGCGATATGCAGACTGACATAGACGTTACATTCGATCTCAGGCGAGACAAACCGGAGGGCAAAGATCCGGATAGCCACAGCAAGGCACTGCGCCAGTATCACAAGCAGAATAGCCAGATGCCCCGCTAGAATTTCCACAGAGTCCTTGCAGCGCATGGTAATGGCTTGGGTTGAGTAGTTAGAAGTTTTGGGGTTACTTATATAGGTGCAGCAATCTGGAACCCAGCTAAAGAGAATTTCAAAACTAGCAGAGTGCCGCCCCAAAATATCCTGACATCCTCCCTTTGAGTACTGCCGAAACCGACGAAATCGGTTTTGCCGGTTTTGTCGCTATGCTACCGGGGAGTTTCCGTAAATATATCTGTGCTGATCTGGGGAGAGCCTGGCTAACTGGTCCGTTTATATCAGAGTGGCCTTAACTCTTTTTCGATATGGCGAAAGACCGCTTCGCAGGTGTTCACGGTCGAAAATCGGCCATCGAAAGCTCACCACCCGACGACCGCTAAACTACCCTGATGCGGACATCCGTGCGAATGAAGCAGGAATAACCGACTTCGCCTATGATCGGTCATATGGTGTACGCTTAACCAGGTGAGAGTAAATCAACGCGGTCTGCCGTTGAAACCGCTGTATTCGTTTTTGTACGCGACGCTGCAGTGTAAGTCTGTTAGGTGAAAAGTAATTTGAATTTGGCTCAGGAGTTTAACCATGGTACGTCGTCTGAGAATCTCGAGTATGTTGCTAGCCGGGGTCGCGATGGCGGCCATTTCGGGGATTACGCAGGATGCAGTAGCCTGCACACGTGCGGTTTACTTCGGCAAAGAGAGCCAGACCGTCACGGGCAGGTCGATGGACTGGGTCGAAGACATGCAGACCAACCTTTGGGTGTTCCCGCGCGGTATGAAGCGCGATGGCGGCCTCGGCAAGGGATCGTTGGAGTGGACTAGCAAGTACGGCAGTGTCGCGGCCTCGGTTTACGAGGGTGGCACGGCCGACGGGATGAACGAGAAAGGGTTCGTGGCGAACCTTCTGTACCTCGCCGAGTCCGAGTACCCCACGGCGAGCGACGACAACCGGCCGCCCATAGTGATCACCGCCTG
>JANPDE010000040.1:0-16354 GCA_031431315.1 Haliea sp. | reverse complement strand
GCTGACATTCTGGAGCGGGCCGTGGCGGGCTGCTCCACCGTGGCGCTGGTGCACAATGCCAGCCAGATGCGCAAAGACCGTGCCGACGACTGTGACAGTGACAGCCTGCGCGGGGTCTTAGCCACCAATGTCATCGCCGTGAACAGTCTCAACCAACGCCTGCTGCCACGGCTGCCGCAAACCTCAAGCGTGCTGTATGTCGGCTCGACCCTGGCGGAAAAGGCCGTGCCGGGCGCCTTCAGCTACATCGTCAGCAAACACGCGCAGCTGGGCATGATGCGCGCCACCTGCCAGGACCTGATGGGCAGGGGCATTCATACGGCCATGATCTGTCCCGGCTTCACCGCGACAGAAATGCTGCGCGCCCACCTGGGCAATGACCCTGATGTGGAAGCGGCCGTCGCCAGTTTGAACAGTTACAATCGCCTGATTGATCCTGGGGAAATTGCCGAGTTGATCTGCTGGGCCCATCACCACCCGGTGATCAACGGCGCGGTGCTGCACGCCAACCTCGGCCAGAAAGAAAGCTGAAGCATGATAGCCAGCAAACTGCCCGCTGTAGGAACCACCATCTTCACTCGCATGTCCGCGCTGGCCAACGAGTGCCAGGCCCTCAACCTGTCCCAGGGTTTCCCTGATTTCGATGCGCCGCAGGCATTGCTGGAGGCCATGGCCAAACATGTCCGGGCCGGGCGCAATCAGTACGCACCCATGGCCGGCCTGCTGCAACTGCGCGAACAAATTACAGCGCAGTTGTTGCGCCACCGCGGCGTGGACTGCAACCCGGATTGCGAAATTACCGTTTTGCCGGGCGCGACCGAGGGCATCTTCTGCGCCGTGATGGCCTGCGTGCATCCGGGCGATGAGGTCATCGTCTTTGACCCCTGTTACGACAGCTACGAACCGGCCATCGTGCTAGCCGGTGGTCGCGCCATCCACATTCCACTGGCGCTGCACAGCTTCAGTATTGACTGGCAGCGGGTGGCGGCGGCGATCACACCGCGCACCCGTCTGCTCATGGTCAATTCGCCGCACAACCCCAGTGGCGCGACGCTGTCCACGGAGGACTTGCTGCAATTGCAGGCGCTGGCCGAGCAGCACGATCTGCTGGTTATCAGCGACGAGGTGTACGAGCATCTGGTGTTTGACGGCCAGCAGCATCACAGCGCGCTGCAGTTTGCCGCACTGCGCCAACGCAGTTTTGTGTTGTTCTCCTTCGGCAAGACCTTCAGCGTCACGGGCTGGAAGACCGGCTATTGTGTCGCACCGCCGGCGCTGACCACGGAATTGCGCAAGGTGCACCAGTTTGTCTGTTTTGTGGCTGTCACGCCGGTGCAATATGCGCTGGCCGATTTCATGGCGGACGAGCCTGACTACCCGGCTACCCTGCCCGACTTCTACCAGCGCAAACGTGACCTGTTCTGCCGCGCCCTGAAGGGCTCCAGGTTCACGCTCACACCCAGCGCCGGCACCTATTTCCAGTTGCTCGACTACAGCGCGATCAGTGACGCGCCTGATGTCGCGTTGGCTGCCCACTGGACGCGCCAGCACGGTGTCGCTTCCATCCCCATTTCCATTTTTTACGAGGAACCGCCCGAGCAGCACTACCTGCGTTTTTGCTTCGCCAAAAATGACCAGGTGCTGCTGCAGGCGGCTGCACGCCTATGCGAAATTTAGCGGTCACGCTGGTGCAGTGTGAGCTGGCCTGGGAACAGCCTGCCGACAACCGGCACCAGATCGGGGCCATTATCGACGAGCTCGACGGGGGCACGGACGTCATTGTGCTGCCGGAAATGTTCACTACCGGCTTTTCCATGAACGCTCTCGCCAATGCCGAGGAGCCCGGTGGTGCCACTGAGCAATGGATGATGGATATAGCACGACGACGGGACTGCGCCGTGACCGGCAGTATCGCGGTACATGCGGATAACGGTGTCTACAATCGCATGCTGTTTGTCACTCCCTCGACCGTTCAGCACTACGACAAGCGTCACCTGTTTCGCATGGCGGGCGAGGACAATCGCTACCAGAGCGGCCAACAGCGGGTGATTGTCCCGTGGCGCGACTGGCGGATCAATCTGCAAGTCTGCTACGACCTGCGCTTCCCCGTGTTCAGCCGCAACCGCGAGGATTACGATTTGCTGCTCTACGTCGCCAATTGGCCGCAACAGCGCCGCCACCACTGGCGCCAGTTACTCATCGCCCGGGCCATTGAGAATCTCGCCTGCGTGGTGGGCGTTAACCGCATAGGGTCAGACGCCAGAGGCCTAAGCTATAGCGGAGATAGTCTGGCAGTTGCTGCCGACGGTAGTATTCTGCTGGATGCCCTGAACGAAAACGGCGCCGCCCAGGTGATTCTGGACGGCGCCGCATTGCAAAGCTATCGTGAGGGATTTCCCTGCCAGCTGGATGCAGACCGCTTCCAGCTGGAGTGATTCACTACTCCTTGTACTCCACTTCCAGGGTGGCCATTACGCGACGGTTTTGGGCGCGGCCCTCAGCCGTGTCATTGCTGGCCACCGGTTGCGACTTGCCAAAGCCCATCGGCTCGAGGCGACTGCGTGCGATACCGTACTGGTTGACCAGCACATCCACCACTGCCTGGGCGCGACGTTGCGACAGTCTCTTGTTGTAATCCACGGTACCAATGCTGTCGGTATGCCCTTCAACATTGACCTGCAGGTCGGAGAAGCGTTTGAGGAATTCGGCCAGCTCCTTGATATCGGCAAAGTATCTCTCTTCGACTTTGGAGGAATCAAAGGCGAAATTGACTTTCAACTTGATGGACGCAACTTCCGCCACCGGCAGCGGGCAACCGTCCACATCCACACGGGTTCCAGGCGCAGTACCAGGACACCGGTCCTTGTCGTCGCAGACTCCGTCACCGTCGGTATCCACACACGCAGTCGCAGCGGCCGCCATGGCAACTTTGCCCAGGTAAAGGTTAAGTCCCGCCGAAACAAGGTAGTCCGTTTCATTGTTGTCGGTGCTATGCACAGCGCGGCCTTCCACATCCATACCCACACGGTCGCTCAACATCCAGCGCACACCCGCGCCACCATTGACCGTGGTATCCACGTCGTCGAACTGGTTGTGCGCATCAAACTTGATCTGGCCGCCGCCCAGCGCCAGGTAGGGGCGAACGCGCATCGGTTCGCCGATGTAGCTGCCCCAGTAGTAGCGCCCACCGAGTTGCCACGTGGTGACATCGGCGTCCGGACCATCCTTAAAGTTCGTGTTGGCATCGGCAAACAGGACTTCAGCCGCCCAGTTGTCGTCAAATACGTACTCCAGGCCAACAAACGGTGTTTCGGTATCTTCTACGTCGTAACCATGTACCTCATGGTCAAAAAACCAGTAACCCACTCCGCCCTTTAGCGTAATGGGAACCTCTGCGGATGCGGGTATGTTGATGCCTGCAATGCTGAAACAGGCGGCTGCGGTGGCTGCGATCAATTGCTTTTTCATTGTTCTGCTTGCTCCCTGGTTGACTCGCGAATTCTTCCCAGCATAGCACCCCGTGGGGTAGCTCCAAGACTGAATTTCGGTGAAATTTCCTATACTGACAGGTAGTTGCAGTGACTGTGGCTCACCAGCCCAATGCCGCTTTCACGAAGGGAATGGACAGGGCGCGTTGCTGGGCGAGAGACGCCTTGTCCAGCCGGTCCAGCACCTCCAGGAGTTGCGACATGGCACGGGGCGCACGATTGACAATATAGCTGGCAACGCTCGGCGAGAGGGTCAGGCCCCTGCGTGTGGCGCGAAACTGCAATATGGATGCTTTATCGTCGTCATCCGGCTGCGCCAATTGGTAGACGATACCCCAGGCCAATCGCGAACGCAGATCCGCAAGTTGCACGGCCAGCGCTCTCGGGGCCGCGTTGCCCGCCACCACCAGGCGACAGCCCTGCTGGCGGGCGTTGTTGAAAAGATTGAACAGGGCCAGCTCCCAGCTGGCATCGCCCAGCACTGCGTGGATGTCATCGATGCAGATCCGACCGAGGCGTTCGACACCCTGCAGCACCTCACTGGGGGGATACTGGCGCAACTCTGGCAGCGGCAGGTAGAGCGTATCAGCGGCGGGCAGGTGGCAGCTCGCCTGCAGCAAGTGCGACTTTCCGGTACCGGCCGCGCCGTACAGGTAGATGATCGCTTCGCCGCTGGGTGTCAATTGTGTGTGCAGGGCGCTCAGCAGCGGCTGCACCCGTGGCAGGGCTAAAAAATTGTCCAGCGTGGCATCGTCGCGCAGGTGTACCGCAAGCGACAGCTGACGCTGGAGGGATTGCCCCGCTGCGTCCTGGTCCGGGGAATCTACTTCCGCCACTGGTAGATCAACTGCCCGCTGGAGCCGGGCCCAGCTCCTGACTCAGTTACCGGCTCAGTTCCGGGCACAGTTCCGGGCACAGTTCCAGGCACAGTTCCCGGTTCTGATCCTGGTTCTGATCCTGGTTCAACTCCAGACTCTGAACCGGCTACCGGTACTGCTTGCGGTACTGGTTGCGGTACCAGTCGGCCACTCAGTTCGATGGTGGTTGCCAGGTGCGCGGCATCCGCCTGCGCCTGCATCAGCAATTCAATGCGGTCGCCCTGCACGCTCTCGATAACCACGTTATCGACCAGTTCCAGACCCTGCAGCAAGCGCACGATGGCGGCGTAGTCTTGGTAGCTCGTCACGCCCGTGACAGACACATGCAAGCCACGGCGCCCTCCGCCAGTGGCCGACACCGCATATCGAGCGGCCATTTCCCCCGCCGCCAGATTTACCCCTTCGCGCAAAAAAGTCGGCAGGTCAGGCACCGTCACTGAATGGTTGCTGTGCTCGTCCAAATGCAGGTAGCTCCATTCACCGAGAGACTGGCCGTCGCTAGCGCTCGCCAGGCGGCCCACGACCACATCCTGCACATTGTAACGAGCTGATGCGGCGCGTATCACATCGGCGTCCAGGCGCCAGGCATCTTCGGGGTTCACCGCAGCCGTGTCCGCGAGGTCAAACAACGGCAGTTTCACCGGCACACCGCGCCGGGAAAACTCTTCCACCAATACCTGCGCCTGCTGCACGCTGTCATTATTGATAAAGTGCCTGCCCTGCTCATCCTCCACCATTACCCAGGCCAACACCGTCGGCCTATTTGCCGTCCACAGCGGGGCGCCCGCCCGTTTCAGCAGATTCGTGATAAACGGGCCATCAAATTCAAAGTGTAGCGCTAGTCCTGTGGCGGGAGCCGTACGGCGTACGTAGGAATACTGCTGTACATGACTACGGGCATCATCCAGAGCGGACACGATGACCGGCTTCTGAAGCAACTCCCTGGAACCCGACACTTTCACCAATACGTCAGCGAGAGCTTCCCGGGCCGCTGCCGTCAGTGTCTCGGAACTCTGGTTGGCCACGGGCACGCTCGCTGAATGCAAGTCCGCAACGACCTCTGCCCACGAACTCACCGCGGCCAGGGCCAGCAGCGTCCATAGCAGCGCCCCATATGTTTTGCGCACAGCCTTCTCCAACAGTCAGCAGCAAAAGTGCATTGTAGCAGCACTGGCCAGTAGCGGGCATAGTTGGCACACAATGAGTGCGCTGGCGCAGCATGCGAGATAAAATACACTGCCTCAGCCACGACCCAAACTGTAACTGGATGCCACGCAATGAGCGATGACCACGGGAAGCCCACCCTGAGCTACAAGGACGCGGGGGTTAACATTGACGCCGGCAACGCTCTGGTCGAGCGCATTAAAAAAGTGTCGGCCCGCACCGCGCGGCCCGAAGTGTTGGGTGGCCTGGGGGGGTTCGGCGCCCTGTGTGAAATTCCCGCCGGTTACCGGCAGCCGGTGCTAGTTTCAGGTACTGATGGCGTGGGTACGAAGTTGCGCCTGGCCATGGACATGGGTATTCACGATACCATTGGCATCGACCTGGTGGCCATGTGCGTCAACGACCTGATCGTGGCCGGCGCGGAACCGCTGTTTTTCCTCGACTATTACGCGACCGGCGCACTTAACGTGGATACGGCGGCAGCAGTGGTGACCGGCATCGGCAAAGGTTGCGAGCTCGCCGGTTGTGCCCTGGTTGGCGGCGAAACGGCCGAAATGCCCGGCATGTACCACGGCGAGGATTACGACCTGGCAGGATTCTGTGTCGGTGTCGTCGAAAAAACAAAAATCATCGATGGCAGCAGCGTCACTGCGGGCGATACCCTGTTGGGCGTTGCCAGCAGCGGCCCACACTCCAACGGCTATTCGCTGATCCGCAAGATACTCGAGATCACCGGCGCCGACCTGCAACAACCTATGGGCACAACGACACTCGGACAGGCCCTGTTGACGCCCACCACGATTTACGTGAAAGCCATGTTGCAGTTGTTTCGCCAGGTGCATGTAAAGGCCCTGTCCCATATCACCGGCGGTGGCCTGCTGGAAAACATCCCCCGGGTGCTACCCAAGGACTGCAACGCGCTCATCAATACGCAAAGCTGGCAGTGGCCCGCGGTATTTAAGTGGCTGCAGGCCCAGGGCAACGTCAAAACCACCGAGATGTATCGCACCTTTAACTGCGGGGTTGGCATGGTACTGTGCGTTGCGCCACAGGATGTCGACAAGTCCCTGTCCCTGCTCGCAGTGGCCGGGCACACAGCCTGGACGATCGGCCACATCACCGCGGGCGACAACCGGGTAGAACTGCACTCGTGAGCCAGCAGGAACAACCCCGCCTGGCCATTCTCATCTCTGGGCGCGGCTCCAACCTACAGGCTTTCATCGACGCCTGCGCCTGCGGTGAACTGGCCGCGCACATCTGCCTTGTCATCAGTAATAATCCGGCGGCAGCCGGCCTGCAACGCGCCGCTCTGGCTGGCCTGGAGACACGCTGTATCGATCACCGCGACTACCGTACGCGGGAGACTTTCGACCAGGCACTGGTGAACGAACTGCGCACCCACGCGGCGGACGTGGTGGTGCTGGCGGGCTTCATGCGCATCCTGACGCCAGTGCTGATCGAACCGTTCATCGGGCGCTTATTGAATATCCATCCTTCGCTGCTGCCCAAATTTCCTGGACTGCGAACGCACCAGCGCGCGCTGAACGCCGGCGACTCGCAAGCGGGCGCCACCGTACATTTCGTCACACAGGAACTGGATGGCGGGCCGCCGGTGCTGCAGGCCCGCGTGCCCATACTACCCGAGGACAACCCCGACACCCTGGCAGCGCGGGTATCCACGGTGGAGCACATCATTTACCCCATGGCCGTACGCTGGCTGTTGCAGGGGCGCCTGGCGCTGACAGACAGGGGAGCGACTCTGGATGGCAACCCGATCCCCGCGACGGGGATCCAGTACACGGCTGAATTGCACTAGCCGGTACAGAACGAGCAGTGCCCCCGTTCTTATTTTAGTGATCGTTCCAAACAATGTCAGGTATACTCAGGCGGTATCAGATACCATGATTCAACCGGCTTCGTCAGGAGCGCCGCCATGCAAACCGTCAAACAGATCGTCCACGATATCGCCGACCACCTCCCCGAACAGGCCACCTTCGACGACGCCATGTACGCGCTTTACGTTCGGCAGAAACTGGAAAAAGGTTTGCGCGACCTAGCTGAGGGCCGCACCTTTACGCAGGAGGAAGTGGAACATCGTTTGCTGGGCAATAGCACATCTTGAAAGTAATCTGGTCTGAACAGGCACTGCTGGACGTAGAACACATCCGTGATTACATCGCGCGGGACTCACCCGCTTACGCGCAGCCCTTCATCGAACGCTTGCTGCAAGCAACACGACATTTGCCAGACTTTCCGCAAAGTGGCAGGGCGATGCCGGAAGCCAAAAGCCCCGGCATCCGCGAGGTGATTTATCAGGGCTATCGCATCGTGTACCGGCTGTGCCCGGACACCATCGAAATCGTGATGGTTGCCCACGGCAGCCGTGATCTTGGCAATCCAGGTAACCCGTCGTGGGAAACGCAGTAAGCGACTAAGAGTCCACGTGCTGCCCACGCCGCTCAGGTCTTGGGGAGGGTAACGCCGCGCTGGCCCTGATATTTACCGCCGCGATCCTTGTAACTCACCTCGCAGACCTCATCAGACTCAAAGAACAGCATTTGCGCCACGCCTTCATTGGCGTAGATCTTCGCCGGTAGCGTGGTGGTATTGGAAAACTCCAGGGTGACGTGTCCCTCCCACTCCGGCTCCAGCGGCGTGACATTCACAATAATGCCGCAGCGGGCATAGGTGGACTTGCCCAGGCAAATCGTCAACACATTGCGCGGGATGCGGAAGTATTCCACGGTGCTGGCCAGCGCGAAGGAATTCGGTGGAATGACACAGACATCGCCCTCCACATCCACGAAACTGCCCTCGTCAAAATTCTTGGGATCCACCGTCGCAGAATTGATGTTGGTAAACACCTTGAACTGGCGGGCACACCGCACATCGTAGCCGTAGCTGGAGGTGCCATAAGAAATAAGTCGAGCGCCACCATTTGCGCGCACCTGGCCAGCCTCGAACGGTTCGATCATGCCGTGTTCGATGGCCATTTTGCGAATCCACCTGTCTGCTTTAATACTCACGCTGTACTCACCTGCTACTGCTTTTTAGGCATCAGAAATTAGTCATCAGAAATTTTGATCTCGGGAAATTGGCGCACGACGCTATCGCCTCGTTGGGCCAATGTTTGCTGTACCGCAGCCGCTGCCGCGAGATACAGTTTGGCCACTGTTGATTCTGGTGCGGCAACCACCGCAGGGTGTCCGGCATCCGTCTGCTCACGTATCGAAAGCATCAGCGGCAAACTGGCTAGCAGTGGCACACCGTAGTCCTTCGCAATGCGTTCTCCGCCGTGTTCGCCAAAGATATGCTCGTGGTGCCCGCACTGACTACAGATGTGCACCGACATGTTCTCGATGATTCCCAGCACTGGAACATCCACCTTGCGGAACATCTCGATACCCTTGCGGGCGTCCAACAGCGCGATGTCCTGTGGCGTGGTGACGATGACCGCGCCGGACACCTTGGCTTTCTGCGACAGTGTGAGTTGAATATCACCGGTACCTGGCGGCATATCGATAACCAGGTAGTCCAGCTCGCCCCACAGCGTTTGTTCCAGCATTTGCGCCAGGGCGCCGCCGGCCATCGGTCCACGCCACACCATGGGCGTGCTATCAGTCACGAGGTAGCCCATGGACATGGTCTTCAAACCGTAGGCCATCACTGGCAACAGGTACTGCCCGCCCTGTTGTTCGGGGCGCACGTCGGAGGGAATGCCCAGCATCAACTGTTGGCTGGGTCCGTAGATATCCGCATCCAGCAGTCCAACCTTACCACCCATAGCCTTGAGAGCCAGGGCCAGGTTGACGGCGGTGGTGGACTTGCCCACACCCCCCTTGCCAGAGGCGATCGCGATAATATGTTTAATCTGATTCATGCGTACCTGTAAAACGCGCAGGCCCTGGACCGGGGCATTGGGGCCGCAATTTCCGGGGGG
This sequence comes from Haliea sp., assembly GCA_031431315.1. GTDB lineage: Bacteria > Pseudomonadota > Gammaproteobacteria > Pseudomonadales > Halieaceae > Marimicrobium. The sequence continues at coordinate 6,884 of JANPDE010000040.1, read as the reverse complement.
CTAGTATAGGCACATGCAATGCGTTCAACAATGCCGCAACGGAATGTCGCACTGGTAGCGGCGACGGGTGAAAAGCCCGCACAAAAACGCTATAGTAGCGCCCCTTTTTGACAAACAGATAACCACCATGGCGGCACTGGCACCACGCAAGATCCTGGTCACCAGCGCATTGCCGTATGCCAATGGCTCCCTGCACCTGGGACACCTGCTGGAGCAGGTGCAGACGGACATCTGGGTGCGCTTTCAGAAATCGCGCGGCAATCATTGCGTCTACGTCTGCGCCGATGACGCGCACGGCACCGCCATCATGCTGAGCGCGGAAAAACAGGGCATCAGTCCACAGCAACAGATCGACGCCATCCACGTCGAGCACTTACGCGACAGCACGGGCTTCCTCATCGACTTTGACAATTTCTATACGACACACAGCGAGGAAAACCGCATTTGGTGCGAGGATATTTACCAGCGCCTCAAGGCCAATGACCACATCGCCACGCGGGCAATCACTCAAGCATTCGACCCTGAAAAGCAGTTATTTCTCGCGGACCGCTTCATCAAGGGCACCTGCCCTCGCTGCAAGACCGACGACCAGTACGGCGACAATTGCGAGGCCTGCGGCGCCACCTACAGCCCGATGGAACTGATTAACCCGGTCTCAGCCATTTCCGGGGCCAAACCCATCGAGAAAGAATCCGTCCATTTTTTCTTCAAGCTCCCCGACTTCGAAGCCATGCTCAGGCAATGGCTTGACTCCGGTACACTGCAAGTGCAGGTGGCGAACAAACTGCGGGAGTGGATGGATGCCGGGCTACAGGAGTGGGACATCAGCCGCGACGCGCCCTACTTCGGCTTCGAAATCCCCGGCGCGCCCGGCAAATACTTCTATGTGTGGCTGGACGCGCCAATCGGTTACATCGCCAGCTTCCAGAATTACTGTGATCGCACCGGACACGCATTCGATGAATACTGGCAGCTTGGCGGCGACACCGAGTTGTACCATTTTATTGGCAAGGACATCATCAATTTTCATGGCCTGTTCTGGCCAGCCATGCTGCACTCAGCAGGACTGCGCGCACCGACTGCCATCTACGCCCACGGCTTCCTCACAGTCAACGGCACCAAAATGTCCAAGAGTCGCGGCACCTTTATCAAGGCCAGCACCTATCTTGAGCATTTGGACGCGCAATACCTGCGCTACTATTTCGCCGCCAAACTCGGCGCGTCGGTAGACGACATCGATCTCAACCTAGAAGACTTCGTGCAACGGGTCAATGCGGATGTGGTCGGCAAGGTGGTGAATATCGCCAGCCGCTGCGCCGGTTTCCTGCGCAGTGGTTTTGGCAACCAGCTCGCACCCGACTGCGCGGAACCGGCGCTGATCGAATCCTTTATCGCCACAGGCGAGGCGATCGCCGCGCTGTATGAGCAGCGTGAATTCAATAAGGCCATGCGCGAAATCATGGCTCTGGCTGATAGAGCCAACCAGTACATCGACGAGAAAAAACCCTGGGCGCTGGCCAAACAGGCGGACACGCAACAGGAAGTCCACGCCGTTTGCAGCGTTGGGATCAACCTGTTCCGCGTCCTGATGACTTATCTCAAACCGGTACTGCCGACGATGGCTGACAAGGCAGCGATATTTCTGAACTGCTCGCTGGACTGGACCGCGCTGGATGCGCCCTTGCTTGGGCAGCAACTGTCCACATTCCAGCCACTGATCACACGTATCGACAGCAAACAGGTGGAGGCCATGATTGAGGCGAGCAGGGAAACACAGGCGGCAGCGGCAGCACCCGCAGCTGCGTCGAAGAAAATGACGACTGCAATTGACACGATCGAGTATGACGACTTCGCCAAAATCGATCTGAGAATCGCCGAGATTGTAGCCGCAGAATCCGTGGATGGCGCCGACAAGCTGTTGCGCCTCACACTCAACCTGGGAGAGTACGGTGCCCAACGGCAGGTGTTCGCCGGCATCAAAACTGCCTATCAGCCGGACGATCTGGTCGGCAAACTGACGGTGGTGGTAGCCAACCTGGCGCCGCGCAAAATGCGTTTCGGCGTATCCGAGGGGATGGTGCTGGCCGCAGGTCCAGGCGATAAAGAACTGTTCCTGCTGGAGCCACACGCGGGAGCAAAACCCGGCATGCAGGTTAAATAGCATGCTGGCTGACTACTCCGTCCTGTTGATCAGCGCGATTCTGGTCAACAACTTCGTACTCGTGCAGTTTCTGGGACTCTGTCCGTTCATGGGCGTGTCCAACAAACTCGAATCCGCCATGGGCATGGCGATGGCGAACACCTTTGTCCTGACACTGACCTCGGCATGCAGCAACCTGCTCTACCGCTTCGTTCTGGTACCGCTGGGCGTGACTTACCTGAAAACGATTGCATTCATTATACTCATCGCGGTCGTGGCGCAATTTACTGAAATGGCGGTGAAAAAGACCAGCCCCTTGCTCCATCGTGTGCTGGGTATTTACCTGCCGTTGATTACCCTCAACTGCGCGGTGCTGGGCCTGGCGCTTCTGAACATCAGCAAGGACCATAGTTTCCTGCAGTCGCTCTTCTACGGCTTTGGCGGCGGGTTGGGCTTCTCTCTCGTACTGGTGCTATTCGCCGCCATGCGCGAACGCCTGGTGGTCGCGGATGTACCCGCTCCCTTTAGAGGCGCAGCCGTTGCAATGATCACAGCCGGCTTCATGTCCCTGGCGTTTATGGGATTTGCCGGGATGGTATAAAACACAAGTGACGGACTTCCTGACACAGTATCCGCTGTTCGGTGCCCTGCTCGCCCTGGCGGGACTGGCTGCTACGTTTGGCGCGCTGCTGGGTTACACAGCAGAGAAACTCGATACTGCGGGCACTCCCGTTGTGGACGCGGTCGCGCAAGCGATCAACAATCTGCTGCCCCAGACCCAATGTGGCCAATGCGGCTATCCCGGCTGCCGACCCTATGCAGAAGCCATCGCCGGCGGTGAGGCAATCAACAAGTGCCCGCCCGGCGGCGCAGCGGGTATTCAGGCCCTGGCGACCCTGCTGGATGTCGAACCCCTGCCTCTGGACGAAACACACGGCGCTGCCAAGACGGTACCGTTGGTGGCCTTTATCCGCGAGGACGAGTGCATCGGTTGCACGAAATGCATAGTAGCCTGCCCCGTCGATGCCATCCTCGGCGCCGCGAAACAAATGCACACCGTGATCAGTGCGTTGTGCACCGGCTGTGACCTGTGTGTCGAGCCCTGCCCGGTCGACTGTATTGACATGATCAGCCAGGGCGAATCACTGCAGACCTGGCGCTGGCGGCTGCCTGACCCGGTGCGCGGGAATGCGGGTGTCATTGCCACTGACAGCCCAGGCAGCGCCGTCTCCCGGGACCGGGCGGCATGAGAAGGACCTTCGGTTTTCACGGTGGCATCCATCCGCCACAGAACAAACAGCAGTCGTTGCGCACCCCCATCGCCGATGCGGGTATCCCACCTGAGCTGATACTCCCCCTGTCGCAGCCTATTGGGGCGCCGGCCAGTCCGGTGGTGACGGTCGGTGAACACGTGCGCAAGGGGCAGCTGATTGCCACAGCGCGCGACTTCGTCAGTGTGCCCGTGCACGCATCAACGTCGGGTACGATTCACGCCATTGAGGAGCGCCTCGTCGCACACCCCTCCGGTTATCCCGCGCCCTGCATCGTGATCGCCACGGACGGGCGGGATGAGTGGGTGGAACACAGCGGCACAGCGGACTATGAAGCGCTGGAGCAGGCCGAATTGATTCAGATGATTCGCGACGCGGGAATTGCCGGCATGGGCGGCGCAGGGTTTCCCAGCGCTGTCAAACTATCTGTCACACCGGACACGCCCATTGCAACGCTGATTATTAACGGTGCCGAATGTGAGCCCTATATTACCGCCGACGACGTGCTGATGCGCGAACGCGCCGCGCAACTCATCGAGGGCGTAAAAATCCTGCGCCAACTGCTTGCTCCGACTGAGACCCTGATCGGCGTCGAAGACAACAAGCCCCAGAGCATCGCGGCCCTGCGCGCAGCCGCACAGGGCACTGGCATCGATGTCGTCGCAATTCCCACCCGATATCCTTCGGGCGGGGAGAATCAACTCATCGAGAGTCTCACCGGCAAGCAGGTACCCAGCGGCGAACTGCCCTCCCGGATAGGAGTCATCTGCCAGAATATTGGAACGGCGGTGGCGATCTTCGACGCGGTGGTGCAGGGGCGACCCCTGCTCTCCAGGGTGACCACCGTCACCGGAGACAGCGTGCGTGAACCGCAAAACTTTCGGGTACTGATCGGCACGCCGATGCGCTACCTGCTGGAAAAAGCAGGGTATCAAGCCGAAAGCAACAACCGCCTTATCGTGGGTGGGCCACTGATGGGTTTCACGGTGCCCGATGCCGGCGTACCCATTGTGAAAACCACCAACTGCCTGCTGGTACCGACCGCGGCCGAGTTGCCTACACCCCCGCCAGCCCAAGCCTGTATTCGCTGTGGCGTGTGCGCTGAGGTTTGCCCGGCCAGTCTGTTGCCGCAGCAGCTGTTCTGGTTCGCCCAGGGTAAGGAATTCGAAAAACTGGAAGACCACAACCTGTTTGACTGTATCGAATGTGGCGCCTGCGCCTATGTCTGCCCCAGCAGGATACCCCTGGTGCAGTACTATCGCTCCTCCATGGCCGAGATCCGGCAACTGCGTCGCGACCAGGAACAGGCCATGGCGTCACGGCTGCGCTTTGAGGCGCACCAACAGCGCCTGGAGCGAACCGAGGCAGAGAAGGAGGCCAGGCGGTCCGCGCGTAAGCAAGCTGCTGCGCAGCGTGTTCCTGCGGCGGAAAACCAGAGCGAAGCAGATCCCATCCAGGCCGCCATTGCCCGTGCCAACGCCAGAAAGGCGGCGCAACGGGCTGATGTCGCTACGACAAGCGCACTGAATACTCTGGAGCGTGCCATCGTTACTACAGATACGCGACTGGCTACCGCCACGGCCAAACTGGATGAGGCGAAAGCGCGGGGCAGCGATCTGGTGGAAGCCCTGCAGGCCGGTGTGGAAAAGACCCGCGCCAAGCTGGCGGCGGCCCAGCGTGCGCTGCACGATTACCAACAGTCCCAGCGCGCGGAACCCGCAAATCCAGCACCGCATGATGCAACCCAGGCCGTGCTGGCCAAAGCTACGGCGGCCCGCGCGTTGGAAGCGGCACTCAGCCCTGCGGATAAGGCGCGCGCTGATCTCGCGACCCTGCAACAACGCCTGCGGCAAACACAGGATTCGCTGGCACGCAGCAGGCGTGAGGGCGATGCGGAGAAGGTCATCGTGGCATTGGAGGCCAGCGTGGTGCGACTGAGCGAAAAAATCAGCGCCACGCAGCAGTATTTGAACACACTGAAAGAAACCTGAAATGGCGCTTCTACGCATCAGCTCGCCCCACGCCTATGGACCCCTGAGCACGCAGCACATCATGCAGAAGGTGTTGCTGGCCACGGTACCCGGAATTCTCGTACTCACGCATTTCTTCGGCTTTGGCACGTTGGTGAACATCGCGTGGGCCAGTATCGTGGCGCTGGCCTGCGAAGCGCTGGCGCTGAGGTTGAGACAGCGCCCCCTGGGCTTTTACCTGAAGGACTGCAGCGCCCTGGTCACCGCGTTTTTGCTGGGTATCGCGCTGCCGCCCTACGCACCGTGGTGGCTTATCGCGGTTGGTGTCGCCAGCGCCATACTGCTGGCCAAACATGTATACGGCGGCCTGGGTTACAACCCCTTCAACCCGGCCATGGCGGGCTACGTCATCCTGCTCATCTCCTTCCCACTGCAAATGACTGCCTGGGCGCCACCGCGCGGAGTCGTGCACGAACTGCCAGGCTTGCTGGATGCACTGCAAGCCTGCTTTTTGCCGGCCACGTATGACGGCGTCACCATGGCGACGCCACTGGATGTGTTGCGACAGAACAACGGTTTGTTGGTCGAAGATCTGTGGCGGCAGAATCCACAGTTCGGACGCTGGGCTGGTCTCGGCTGGGAGTGGGCCAACATCGCTTTCCTGGCTGGCGGGCTATGGTTACTGCAGCAGCGCATATTCACCTGGCATGCACCTGTCGCGATGCTGGCCAGCCTCAGCCTGCTTGCGGCGCTGTCTTATGACGGCGGCAGTTCCGCCAGCGGTGGTTCGCCCCTGTTCCACCTGCTCAGCGGCGCCACCATGTTCGGCGCCTTCTTCATTGTCACCGATCCGGTCACCTCCGCGGTATCGTCGAAAGGCCGCCTTATCTATGGCGCACTGATTGGTGTTCTGGTCTATGTGATTCGCGTGCGGGGCAATTATCCCGACGCTGTGGCATTTGCAGTACTTATCATGAATTTTGCCGCGCCATTGATTGATTACTACACCCAGCCACGCACCTACGGCCACAGTGGCAAGCGCGGGGACCCATAAGATGTCTGGCCGAGCCATCACTCGCAACAGTGTGCTGCTTGCACTGATTGCCGTGTGCACCACTGCCCTGGTTATGGTTACCTACCATTTCACGCGAGGCCACATCGCTACGCAAATGCGTCAGGCGCAGGAAAAGCCCCTGCTGCAAATTATTCCCAGGGCGAGGCACGACAACTCGATGCTGGACGACACCCTCACAGTGGGACCGCACAGCACAGGACTGGGTTTGAAGGAGGAGAAACGGATTTATGTCGCACGCCAGCGCAGCAATGTGGTGGCGGTCATCATCCCCGTGACTGCCCCCGATGGCTATGCAGGAGACATCGAACTGATTGTAGGCGTCAATCGTGATGGCACCATCGCCGGGGTGCGCGCCCTCAGCCACAACGAAACACCGGGACTGGGCGCCCAGGTGGACATAGAGCGCTCTGACTGGGTGCGCAGTTTCG
>JANPDE010000039.1:0-6847 GCA_031431315.1 Haliea sp. | reverse complement strand
TGGGTTTGTCCGTCTTCATCGGCGTCGCCGTCGGAGTGATGGCTGGCGGCGGCACGCTGCTCGAATACCCGCGCGCCCACGCCGGCATGCTCATCCTGCTCATTGAATCCGCCGCGCTCATCTCCATCGCCCTCACGCTGGCCGCACTGTTCGTTGGCGGCCGAACGCTCAGCGATGAAGATTCGAGCAGAGCATCTGAGAAAGGCGAGCAACCCAAATGACTCTCGAACCCTATCTGCTCTACGCACTTGCTGGCGTTGGCCTGTTTGCTATTGGCCTTTACGCCCTCATCGTCCGCACGCACTTGCTGAGACAAATTCTGGCATTGAATGTCATGGGCAGTGGTGTTTTTTTGTTCCTCGTCGCCATAGCGTATCGTGCAGAGCCCGTAGCCGACCCGGTTCCGCAGGCGATGGTGTTGACTGGCATTGTAGTCTCCGTCTGTGCGACCGGCCTGGCGCTGGCATTGGCGCACGGCGTACAGGCGACGACGGGCAAGATAGTACTACCGCAAAGTGACGAGTCCGGCGCATGACACTGTGGGACACTACCCCGTGGCTTGTCTGGAGCATTCTGCTGCCACTCATCGCGGGAATCCTTACCTTTCTTTTCCGGCGGGCTGCGCCCTGGATCGGTATCGCTACAGCACTGGGCAGCGCCGTCTCGGTCGCCGGACTGACGGCACAGGTGATGCACTCTGGTCCCTTGCGTTACTCGGTCGGGGGCTGGGGGGTGCCACTCGGAATCGACGTGCGCGCGGATGGCTTGAGTGTCTTGATGCTGGTGATGAGCGCAGTCATCGGTGTGGCAGTGAGCGTCTATGCGGCCCAATACTTTTCAGATGCGGACGCGGCGGATGAGCACGCAGACCAGGCTCACCAGCGTGCCTATTTCTGGCCGCTCTGGATGTTTCTGCTGGCGGGTCTGAATGGACTGTTTCTCGCAGCGGATATCTTCCATCTTTATGTCACGCTGGAATTGCTAGGCTTCTCTGCCGTCTCGCTCGCCGCGCTGGCGGGCAAACGCGCCGCGCTTGTCGCGGCAATGCGCTATTTGCTGGTGAGTTTGACGGGTTCGCTCTTTTTCCTGTTTGGCGTGGCCATTCTTTACGCCGCTTATGCCACGGTGGACCTGACAGCGTTGGCTGGGAGTGTACTGCCCGGTCCGCTGGCCTGGGCGGCACTGGCCATGATGACGGTTGGCCTGTTGATCAAGGGCGCGGTGTTCCCGCTGCATTTCTGGCTGCCACCGGCACATGCCAATGCCCCCGCGCCGGTGAGCGCGCTGCTCTCCGCGCTGGTAGTCAAGGCCTCGTTCTACATCCTCCTGCGGCTCTGGTTTGAACTGTTCAGTGCGGTAGTGACTCCCGCTGCGGGAACCCTCCTTGGCCTGCTCGGTGCCGGGGCGATTTTGTGGGGTTCACTGCAAGCACTTAATCAGTCGCGACTCAAGCTGCTCGTCGCGTATTCCACCGTTGCGCAGCTCGGCTACCTGATGCTGGTCTTTCCGCTCGCGCGGAATGCCGACTCGGCGTTCACTGCCTGGAGCGCTTGCATTTACTTCGTACTGGCTCATGCCTGTGCGAAGACGGCCATGTTTCTGGCTGCGGGCAATATCGCCCATGCGGCCGGGCACGACCGCATTGCCGAGCTGGACGGTATCACGCATGCGCTGCCGCTATCTGTGGCGGCATTTAGCCTGGCCGGCATCAGCCTCATTGGTCTGCCGCCGAGCGGTGGATTCATCGCAAAATGGATGCTGTTACAGGCGGCCATCAGCAGCGGAGAGTGGGGTTGGGCGACGCTCATCCTGGCCGGCAGCCTGCTCGCGGCAGCTTATGTGTTACGCGTGCTTTGGCATGCCTTCACGCAAGTTGAGGTAGCGCGCCCTTTACATCGCGTGCCGCGCACCATGGAATGGTCAGCGCTTGCACTGTCGCTGCTGGCGGTACTGTTGGGACTAATGGCCGCACAACCGGTGAAATTGCTACATATAGGTGCGCCAATGTCAGTTCATGCACCCGGGCAACTATGAATTTCGACAACTGGCTGCTCGTTTTCATTCTGCTCAGTTCGTTTGTGACTGGGTTGATCATTTTCTTTCTCAAGGAGGAAGCGCACCGCCTGCGTACGCTGCTCAATCTCTTTGGTGCGCTACTCAAAGTGGTTCTTGTGGGCGTGATGATTGTCGGCGTTCAGGCCGATCACGTCTATGAGTCACGACTAGAACTGTTGCCCGGCCTCGACCTGGTTTTGCGCGCCGACGCCATGTCCGTGCTGTTTGCCACGCTGTCATCGGTACTTTGGCTGGTCACCACGCTGTATGCTGTCGGCTATCTGGAAGGTGAGCCACACCGCAGCCGTTTCTTTGGGTTCTTCAGCATCTGCGTCAGCGCCACAACAGGCGTTGCGCTGGCCGGTAACCTGATGACCTTCCTCATCTTCTACGAACTTCTGACGCTGTCAACCTATCCTCTCGTAGTGCATCGCGGCACGGAAAAGTCGCTGCAGGCCGGACGCACTTATCTGATCTATACCTTGAGCGGTGGCGCGCTATTGCTCCTGGGTACAGTCTGGTTACACACGTTGGCGGGGCCGGTTGAGTTCTCGCTCGGCGGAGCGCTGGCGCAGGTTGCGACGCAACACCGGAGCGAGTTGATCGCCATCTTCGCGCTGCTCATTACCGGGCTCGGCGTGAAGGCCGCACTGTTCCCGCTGCACGGTTGGCTGCCCCAAGCAATGGTCGCTCCCGCGCCGGTCAGCGCGCTGTTGCATGCGGTGGCAGTCGTGAAGGCTGGCGCCTTCGGCATCGTGCGCGTAGTGTATGACCTCTTCGGCGTGCACACGGCTGAAGCCCTCGGCGTGCTCGCACCGCTGGCCGGCATCGCGGCATTCACCATTGTTTATGGCTCCGTGCGCGCCTTGTTTCAGGATGACCTCAAGCGACGACTGGCCTTTTCTACCGTCAGCCAGGTGTCCTACATCGCGCTTGGCACGGCGCTGTTCGGGTATCTTTCGACGATTGGCGGCCTCACGCATCTCGTTCATCAGGGCATCATGAAGATCACCCTGTTCTTCTGCGCCGGAATTTTCGCTCACACCCTCGGTGTGCACAAAGTCAGCGAGATGGCAGGGCTTGGTCTGAGGATGCCGTGGAGCATGGCAGCGTTCACCATCGCTGCGCTCGGCATGATCGGTGTGCCACCGTTCGCCGGATTTGTCAGCAAATGGTACATCGGCATGGGCGCAGTGGGCTCAGGCAGCTATTGGGCGGTGGCCATTCTCGCCGCCAGCAGCGCACTCAATGCCGCCTACTTCCTGCCCATTCTGCATGCTGCCTGGTTCAAGAAACGGGTTGATCCATGGCCTGCTGATCATGCGCACGGCGTCGGGGAAGGCCACTGGATGCTGCTGGCCCCACCCCTGATCACGGCAGCGCTGGTCGTGGCGGCAGGCGTGCTCGCCAACGCGCCGTTTAGTCCGCTCGAATGGGCGCGGCACATCACCGAAATCGAATACGGTAAATGAACTTTCCTGACTTCAGTGCCGCTCTACTGCTTGGCGCCATCGCTCTGCCGCTCCTGCTGGCAGCAGGAATGGCGCGGCGCGGCTGGCGTTCATGCTTGCTTATGTTGGCACCGTGGGCGGCCTTGCCGGCACTCGTTGTCGTGTTTGTGGTGCCACAGGGTACCGCAGCTTATTTTCCCTGGCTCTTCTTCGGTAGCCACCTGGGCTTCGACCAGACCGGCTACATCTTTCTTCTGTTTACCTCCACGCTGTGGCTGTTGTCCGGTCTGTTTGCGCAAACCTATCTGGCCGATGACACGAAGCTCTCGCGCTTCTTCGCTTTTTACCTGCTGGCAATGGCCGGCAACTTCGGGCTGATTCTCGCGCAGGATCTGGTCACGTTTTACGTGTTCTTTTCGCTGATGAGTTTTTCGTCCTACGTGCTGGTCATTCACAATGGCGAAACCGAATCGCTCCGCGCCGGCCGCATTTATCTCTGTCTTGTCGTTCTCGGCGAATTGATGCTCTTTGCAGCAATGGTGACGATGGCGACGAACGCCAACTCCGTTCTGCTGCGCGATGCCATCGCCGTGCCGATGAATGACGTGACGCTGGCCTTGCTGCTATTCGGCTTTGGCATCAAGGCCGGGGCATTGCCCTTGCACATCTGGCTGCCCCTGGCACATCCTGCTGCACCGGTACCCGCGAGCGCGGTATTGAGCGGCGCGATGATTAAAGCCGGCCTGCTTGGCTGGATTCGTTTCCTCCCGCTAGGCCTGGAAGCGTTTCCTCAATGGGGTGCACTCGTCATGGGTGCAGGGCTGGCGGCCGCATTTTTCGGAGCACTTGTCGGTGTAACACAAACGAATCCCAAAACCGTGCTGGCATATTCAAGTATCAGTCAGATGGGGTTGATCACGATCGCCGTCGGCGGCGTGTTGACGGTGCCCTCGCTGTGGCCGACTCTCATAATGGCGATCCTGATCTACGCGTTGCACCACGCGCTGGCCAAAGGCGCGCTGTTTCTTGGCGTCGGCGTGGCCAGCCATACCGCAAGCCGGACACAGCGCTTGTGGCTCTTGGTCGGCATGTTGGTGCCCGCATTGGCTCTCATCGGCGCACCATTCACCAGCGGTGCCATCGCGAAAACGGCGCTGAAGACCGACTTAACTTCGCTCCCAACGCCCTGGGCAGACGTGCTGCAGATCGCGCTGCCGCTCGCTGCTGTCGGCACGTCGCTACTGATGGCGCGCTTCCTCTGGTTGCTATGGTCGAAGCCCGCCGCACTGGGTCACTCGCGTGCTGGCCTGTGGATTACGTGGTCATTGCTGCTCGTCGCCGTGGCCTTGATCGCCTGGATCCTGCCTATCGCCAATGGCAGCGCACAAGATGCCGTGAAGTTTGACAAAATCTGGGCGGGCTTGTGGCCTCTCGCCGTCGGCATCCTGATGGCGTCGGTGGCGCTCGTACGTTCCGACAGGGGGGGAGGAATTCGCTACCCTGAAATTCCAGCGGGTGATTGGCTCGCGCTGTTCACCTGGGCAGCCCCATACACGGCGCGGATGGGCAGGACGCTAGCCAGTGACACCCTCACCGATTTATGGAATACGACTACGGCCTCAATGTTTCAAGCGCTCAGGCGTCCTGCCCCGGACCAAAGCTGGTCGCGCATGGAAGACTGTCTGAAGAACTGGAGCGTAGCGGGAATGACCCTTCTTTGCATCTCGGTCATCCTCTACCTGCTCACCTCGGCATGGTAGCGGGAGGTGCCATGTCCAGGCGTGTTGATTTGCACTTGGAACTGATCCTAGGCACGACATAGCCTTAACAGCGCAGCTACGCTCGGGATAGCAAAATCATTACGTATATAGCCCCGATTGTGAATTGCACATTGTCCGCTCGAGCCTGTAAATAATTCTGTGTAACCGCCTAGGTTAATCATAGTTGACCAGACTGCGACCATTACCTGTGGCCGTGCGCCTGCCGGGGAGCGAGTAAGCTTTATCGGCCTCAAATTTAGATCTTTCTCGATATAGCGAAGGTCCGTTTGGAGGTGCGACCTTGCCGTAGTCACGCAGCGAAGGACCGCTTTGGAAAAGCGGACGCTCAATCCCGCAGCGCCTCCTCCACAAAGTCCAGCCGGTCCTGACCGAAGTACATTTCATCGCCCATAAAAAACGTCGGCGTGCCGAATACGCCGCGCGCCACGGCGGCTTCGGTATTGGCGATCAGTTCTGCCTTGATGTCAGGGGCCTGGGATAACTCCAGCAAGGCCTGTGCATTCAATTTGTGCTGCGTAAGGACAGCTGCAACCACTTCCGCATCACCCATGCTTTTTTCGTGTACCCACACGGCGTCATACACAACGTCGATAAATAGTTTCGAGCAATCCATGCGTTCTGCGGCAATGGCGGCGCGCATCAGGTTCAGGGTGTTGATCGGAAAGTAGGGATTGAGGTTCATCTGAACGCCATAGCGGCGCGCGAAGCGGGGCAGGTCGTGCACCATCATGTAATTCCCTTTGGCAGGGATAGCTATCGGGGAGTTGTTGCCGGTGGCTTTGAACACGCCGCCCAGCAGCATCGGTTTGTAGGTCACTGCCAGTGGATACTGCGCGGACAGTTGGCCAAGGCGCTTATGCGCCAGGTAGGCGGTGGGGCTGCCAAAGTCAAAATAAAAATCCAGGGTCTTACGCATACTCTTCTCCTTATCTACCAGCGTTCCAGCCAGGGGCGCAGATCCAGTTCAAACGTCCAGGCGTTACGCGGTTGCTCGTGCAGCATGACGTAGGTATCTGCCAGGGCGTCGGGGCCGACGATGCCATCGTTTTTCTTCAGCTCAGCAGCTTGCGGAATATTCTCCATGATCCACGCAGTGTCCACGGCGGCGTCGATGACGACATGAGCCACGTGAATATTCTGTGGTCCGAGTTCTCTCGCCATGCTTTGGGCCAGCGCCCGCAGGCCGTGTTTGGCGCTGGCAAAGGCGGCGAAACCTGCGGCGCCGCGCACGCTCGCGGTCGCACCGGTAAAGAGAATCGTGCCGCGCTTGCGTTCGGTCATATAGCGCGCGGCCTCGCGCCCGGTGAGAAAGCCTGCGAAACAGGCCATTTCCCATATTTTGAAGAACTTGCGGCTGTCAGTTTCCAGAATGCCCAGCGGTACGTTGGCACCGATGTTGAACACCACCACCGCGATATCGCCTATATCCTGTTCGATAGCGGCAAAGCGCTGGACGACTTGTTCTTCCTTGCGCGCGTCGCAGCTGTACGCGTGGGCCTGATGACCCTGTCGGCGCAACTCCGCCACCAGCGGTGCCAGTTTGTCACCGTTGCGGCGCAG
>JANPDE010000038.1:0-2033 GCA_031431315.1 Haliea sp. | reverse complement strand
TTCCCCGGCCCCGGCCTGGGCGTGCGCATCCTCGGTGAGGTGAAAAAAGAGTACGCCGACCTGCTGCGCCTGGCCGATGCCATCTTCATCGAGGAATTGCGCCGCGACGACTACTACCACAAAACCAGCCAGGCCTTCGCCGTCTTCCTGCCGGTCAAGTCGGTGGGGGTAGTGGGCGACGCTCGCCGCTATGAATACGTGATCGCGCTGCGCGCCGTAGAGACGGTGGATTTCATGACCGCACGCTGGGCGCATCTGCCCTACGAATTGCTGGAGCGCACCTCGAACCGCATTATCAATGAGATCCCCGGTGTGTCGCGGGTGACCTACGATATCAGTAGTAAGCCGCCGGCGACAATTGAGTGGGAGTAATAATTCTGCTTCTACGTGTTGGTGGGGGCATTGCGCTGCTCCGGCAGACCGATAACAAAGTCCAATTTAAGGGAGTACATAGACCGATCCGTCTCCCTGAATACGCCAAAAGCTAAAATCAAACGGCGCGGCGGGTTTTGTTTGCCAAACGATTTTCGAAGCACTATTTTTAGGGATACGGAATGAAAACTGGTTCAAGCGTTTACCCTGATGGAATGCATGTGGGGATCGTGGGAGCGACCGGATTGGTTGGCGAGCTCATGCGCGCTTCCCTCGCCGAGCGCAATTTCCCGGTTCGTTCGCTCCGATTGTTCGCTTCTTCTCGCTCTGCTGGCAGCTATCTGCAATGGAAGCATGCGCAGATCCTCGTCGAGGACGCGTCCACCGCCGACTACTCGGGGCTTGATGTCGTCTTCTTCTCGGCGGGTGCGGATACATCAAGGCAGCTTGCGCCGACTGTCGCCTCAGCGGGCGCTATAGTCATTGACAATTCATCTGCGTGGCGAATGGATGTGAACGTTCCGCTCGTGGTCGCCGAGGTCAATCCGGCTGCCCTGAACGCGATTTCAAGAGGAATCGTGGCCAACCCTAATTGCACGACCATGGCAGCAATGCCCGTGCTCAAACCACTGCATGATGCCGCTGGATTAAGGCGACTGGTGGTTAGTACCTATCAGGCTGTTTCCGGCGGAGGTGTCGCTGGCGTACAAGAATTGGACAATCAATTGCAAAAGGCCGGGGTCGAGTCCACGAAGCTTGTGGCTCACGGAAACGCCATCGAATTTTCGCCGACCAAGAAGTGGCGTGTTCCCATCGCGTTCAACGTAGTGCCATATAACTATCAGATTGTCGAAGATGGTTACACTGATGAAGAGATAAAGCTTAGAGATGAGAGCCGCAAGATCCTGGGAATACCGGGACTACCCGTGTCCTGTACTTGCGTGCGCGTGCCGGTATACACGGGGCATTCGCTGTCGATCAATGCCGCATTCGAGAAGGACATTCCAGCGGATAGGGCGCTGGAGATATTGCGCGACTCGCCGGGAGTGGTTGTCACTGACGTACCTAACCCCTTAGCGGCCGCAGGTCGCGATCCCGTCTTGGTCGGGAGGGTCCGCCGGGACCCTACTGTCGAGTATGGGCTCGCGCTATTTGTGAGCGGCGACAATTTGCGCAAGGGTGCCGCTCTAAACGCTGTACAAATCGCAGAGGTCCTCTTTTCCTCGGGTTATTAGGTGAATTGAGGGTCTAACCGATTCTGGTGTTGGTAGGCAATGACGCCCAAGATATTTAGGTTCGGACTAAAAGCCCTGCGATTTTACTTTGAATCCAGTTATCAACTTTTTGGAATCAACAAGGAAAACGCAATTGAAAATTCTGATAGTTCTCACTTCGCACGACCAACTCGGCAACACCGGCAAGAAAACGGGTTTCTGGCTGGAAGAGTTTGCTGCTCCTTATTATGTGCTGGCTACTGTGTGGCTTTAAAGCAGCAGGCGGCATCACTATCGCACAAAAGCTGAGTACGGCGCGTCAACCCGACATGCCAGAGAGTGCCATTGCCAGTGGCTGCATCGATTATGTCCTGGCGCCCGAAGATATGGCTAAAGAAATTGTGCGAATTGCGCACGGTGAAACCCACGACACACAGAGTATTGGCG
>JANPDE010000037.1:0-5775 GCA_031431315.1 Haliea sp. | reverse complement strand
ACCAGCCACTCGGGAACGGGCAGGCCCTTGTTCTCGAGGAACACAGGGTTGAACAGTTTACTTTGGTAGCGGTTGCCGTAATCACACAGGATGGTGACGATGGTGTGTCCAGGGCCGAGGTGTTCGGCCAGGCGTACCGCCCCTGCGATATTGATACCGGCAGAGCCGCCGAGACACAGTCCCTCGTGTTTCAATAAGTCAAATATATAGGGCAGGGCTTCCTCATCGGTGATGCGAAAAGCTATATCGACCCGGGCCTGCGCCATATTGTCGGTCACATGATTGATCCCCACGCCTTCGATGATCGAGCTGCCAGCGCTGGGTTGTAGGTCGCCACTGCTAAAATATCCGTACAGGGATGCTCCTGCGGGGTCGGCCAGGCCGATAGTCACCCCCGGGTTGTGGTCCTTGAGTGCTACCGACACACCGGCCAGTGTGCCACCGGTACCCACGGCACAGATAAAGCCGTCCACCTTGCCATCGGTCTGCTCCCAGATTTCCGCGCCGGTGGTACGGCAGTGAATATCCATATTGGCGAGATTATCGAACTGGCGTGCCCAGATGGCCCCGTGCGGCTCGCGCTTGGCAAATTTCTGCGCCAGGCGTTCGGCGGTATGTATGTAGTGGTTGGGATCCTTATAGGAGGTGGCCCCCACCAGGTGCAGGTCAGCACCCAGCAGTTCGAGGGTATCAATTTTTTCCTTGCTCTGGGTAATGGGCATCACCACGGTACTCTTGTAGCCCATGGCGTTGGCGAGCAGGGTCAGGCCGATACCGGTATTGCCCGCCGTGCCTTCCACAATGCGCCCGCCCGGCCTAAGCTCGCCAGATTCCTGCGCGGCGCGAATGATACCCAACGCCGTGCGATCCTTAACCGAGCCTCCGGGGTTCATGAATTCCGCTTTGCCAAGAATCGTGCAGCCGGTTTTCTCCGATACCTGTCTCAGGTGCAGCAGGGGGGTATTGCCAATCAGCTGGGTAACGTCAGAGGCCGTGCGCACGTTGTAGTCTCCACAAAAATCCTCGCAGAGTATGCCACAGTGAAACCACCGGGTCAGGGCTTTGTCTGGTAGCGACGGCGATACAGGCTCACGCTCAACAGCAGGGCAAAGACACTGATGCAGAGCATGAAGTTCAGCATGGGCGCAGGCGTATGCCTGAGATAAATACCGACCAACGCAGTGGCAAAAGCAGAGAGAGACATCTGGATAAATCCCAGCAGCGCCGACGCAGTCCCCGCTATTTGGGGGAACGGGCGCAGCGCAACTGCCATGGCATTGGGTAGCACCAGTCCCATGCCGGTCGAGTAGAACATCATGGGCACCACCAACACGGCAACGCTGCGCGGCAGCAGATGTGTCCCCAGCCACATGGTGCCAACAGCCGCAGCTGCCAGGGCAGCGCCCACCAACACGGTCTGCTCCGAATCGTAGTTCTGACTCAGCCTGGCGCTCAGCCCGCTGCCCAGTATGTAGCCCGCGACTGAAGAGAGGAAAATGAAGCCAAAGTATTTCACGGGCACGCCGAGCATATCGATGTAGACAAAACTGGAGGAGGACAGATAGGTCATTAGTCCGGCATAGACAAAGCTGCTGGCGAACGTGGAGGTGATGAACATGGGGCTGCGCAGCAGCAGGCCATAGTTACGGGCGATCGCCATCGGGTGCAGGCTCTGGCGCTGGGGCAGCGATTCTGCCAGGAAGACCCGTATGAGTATGACCATTGCGACGCCGTAGACGGCCAGAAAAACAAAAATACTGGGCCAGGGTAACCACAGCATCAGTATGCTGCCCATCGTCGGGGCGATGGCCGGTGCCAGGGCCATCAACATGGCGATCAGGGACAAAGCCCGAGCCGCGCGCGTGGGCCCGAATACATCCCGGGCTATGGCGCGGGCCAGTGTGGGTCCGACACAGGCACCAACGCCCTGGATAAAGCGAAATACCAACAGCTCCTCGATAGTGCTGGCCAGGCTGCAGCCGATACACGCCACGACAAACAATACGGTGCCGCCGAGCAGAATCGGCTTGCGGCCAAAGCGGTCTGCCAGGGGCCCGCAGGCAAGATGGAAAAGCGCGAAACCGGTGAGATAAACGCTGAGTGTCAGGTGCATGTGCCTGATATCGGTACCCAGCGCCTCCATCATCGCTGGCATGGCTGGCAGGTATACATCAACACTCAGTGGGCCAAGGGCAACCAGGGCCGCCAGTAGTGCCAGCAGCCAGCGGGAATCAGGTTGCAACTGTCGATGGGCCATGGGGCGGCGATGCTAGACCATGCGCCCGTCTAAAGCAAAGCTGAATCAATTTACATCAGACGGCCCGACTGCCAGACTCTCGCTTTGCGAGAAATCAACGAGGGCTTGGCCATGCCGGCATTCTATAAGGTCTGGGGCTGGAAGGCCCTGTTATCAGTCAAGAAGCGCATCCTGATGACACCGCAACCGCGTCCGGTGGTTTATGTAGGCCACGACGCTGCGTTACAGCTGTGTGCCACCATCGCGCAGTTTGCGCACAAAAATGTACTGGTGGTGACAGACAAACCGTTACTGGAGCTGGGCGTGCTAAACGGCATCCTGGCGACATTGCAGAAGCACGGAGTAACAACCACGATCTATGACGGCGTATTGCCCGACCCCACCGTAACGGTGGTCGACGACGGTATTGCCATGCTGCGCCAGCACCGCTGCGATGGGGTGCTTGCCTGCGGTGGCGGTTCTTCCATCGACGCCGCCAAAGTGATTGCCCTGGCCGGCGCCAACGGCCTGAGCGCGCTGGAGTGTGTAGGTCTGAAAGTGGCGAAGCTGCCGAGTATCCCGTTGTATGCTGTACCCACCACTGCCGGCACGGGTTCTGAAGTCACGCTGGCGGCGGTTATCTCCGATAATGTCACCCACGAAAAACTGATCGTTGCGGATCCGCGGATCATCCCCGCCGCCGCCGCACTGGACCCGGTGATCATGCGGGGCCTGCCACCGCATATCACCGCCGCCACCGGCATGGATGCGCTGACGCACGCCATCGAATCCTATATCAACACCTGGGATACGCCCGAATGCCTGCACTACGGGCGCGCGGCGACGCGATTGATACTCAACAATCTGCCGCAGGCTTATGCCAACGGCCAGAATCTGGTGGCTCGTGAAGCGATGGCTTTGGCTTCCTATTATGCGGGCCTGGCGTTTACCACCTGTCTGGTGGGTTATGTACACGCGGTGTCCCATCAATTGGGGCGGCTCTATGGTGTACCCCACGGACAGGGCAATGCGATGGTCCTGCCGCATGTGCTGGAGCTGTTAAAGGATGCCGCCAAAACGCGGCTGGCGGAGCTGGCCGTCGACAACTCGCTGGGCGTTGCTGCGGAAGGGGAAACAGCGTTAGCACAAAAGCTGATTGATCGCATCTGGGCCCTTAACGCCGAGATCGGTATTCCCAAAACGACTGACGTGATTCTGGAAAAAGACATCGACGACATCGTCGACAGTGCACTCAAGGAGGGCAGTGGTTATCCAGTGCCGCGCTTTATTGAACGGGAGGAGTGCGTAGTACTGGTGCGCAATTTGCGCAGTTGACCAGCTATACCACTGTGAGCAAAAGCAAATGGCCCTCGAGAGAGCCGTTTGCTTTTGACTATAGCACCGTTCTGTCAACGTGGCGGGTGGTGTGGTGCATCGGTCCTGTCGTTAGTTCCTGCTCCTCTGCCGCAGTTGCATCAGGACCAGACTCAAACCCATGACCAGAAGCGCGAGCGATCCAGGAGTCGGCACCGCGTTTGCGTCCGGACCACCAACTTCGTCACCGGAACCACTATCGCTATTACCGGAACCACCAACTTCGTCACCGGAACCACCATCGCCATCACCGGGACCACCAAAGCCGTCACCGGAACCACTGAAGCCGTCACCGAGACCACCAAAGCCGTCACCGGGACCATCAAAGCCGTCACCGGGACCACCAGCGCCGTCACCGGAACCACCAGCGCCGTCACCAGGACCACCAGCTTCACCAGCAGGTGGAGCCTCGCCAATGCGCCCAAAAATGGAAGCGTGGCGCAGCTTCGCATTTTTTCCTTTCTTGTTTAGCCAGGAAATCCCGAAGGTACCACCCAGATCTTGCAAGTCAGGGCCAAGGCTTGCTGATTCGAACAGGTACGCACCCCACCGCTTTCCCGACTTCTTCCCTGACTTCAGGACCAGCACGTAATCCATATAGTCCGGGATATCGGTGCCATCCCAGCTGACTCCCCATTCACCAGAGCGTTGTCCTGTGTCAGCGGTAAGGAGGAAATTCACATTATTAAACGGTTTAGAGGGCTTATTCTCCCTGTCCAGCAGGCGCCATTCGTCGCCAGCGAAAAGGCCCGTCAGCGCATTGATGTTGGCTTTCTTGACCTTCCCTTGTCCCAGTACTGCAGCACTTGAACTGTTAAGGCCGCCTGTTGAATTCTGGATGGTTGCACCCGCAATCGCGATCGCGTGAGCTGGTGAGACGAGTAGAGATGCCCCCAGACCTATCGCTATAGTGCGTAGGTTTTTTCGAAATGTCATACAGCCGCCCCAATTCTGATAATCCACTTTTGAGGTTTTGATCCGGGAGACTCCAACATTCAGCGTGCTGATGTGGAGCCTGTATCCGGGCGTCGTCCGCAACCTCTATGCCGTACAGGCAGCAAATTCCGTTCCCATTTGTTATAAATCTATGAATAACAATAAGTTAAATTTGAAATATGATAAAGATATGCAGCTTGGTCGTGCCAAATCGGCGGAATTGTAAAATTTACTGACGCCGTTCTGGCCGTAAAGTGTGACGTGTCTCACTAATCGACTTGGACGAGTCGCGGGACCCTAAACACCGGACATCGATCATTTTCTCAGTCGGCCAGGCGACCACTTTTCGTGGCTTTGAGAATACTGCCGGGTGGGTTCGGGAAGTCCCCCGCGTTTCACCGCTTTAAGGTTCGGCTTGAACCTGTAGACTGTTCACGATTGCTATCAGAGGGAATGTTATGAATATCAGTTCTTTGATCTGCGGATTATTGCTTGGCCTCGCCGGTAGCGCACAGGTACTTGCGCAAGCCTCGCCAGAAGCTGCGTTGGATGCCCTGCACAAGGCGGGCGCAGACGCCAATCCCACAGTGTTTACAGCGTTGCTCGCGGAGGATGTTGTGTTCCTGGGTATGGATGCCGCCAATCGCCTCGAAGGCCAGGCGGTGCGCAATTTTGTCACTGACAGCTTTGCCAAGGGAAACGCCTGGACGTTTCGCAGCGGCCAGCGCGAAACCCGGCTGTCCAATGATGGCACCGTGGCCTGGTTCGATGAGTCTTTGGCGCACGATCAGCTCGGCCATGGCCGCGGCACAGGTGTACTGATTCGAATGGGCGAAGGATGGAAGGTCGCCCAATACAACCTGACGGTCCCGCTGCCCAATGCTGCGGTGGCGACGTCAGGCTCGGGGGGTGCGCAAGCAGTCATACCGGCTGGCACGGCGACCAACCCGGCACCGGCGATTGCGCCAGCGACGCAGGAAAAGAAGAGGTGCATGATGACGAGTTTTAAGACCAACACTCGGGCAGATTGCTGAACTCCCTGACACACCGCTAGCGACGGACGGTTCCGGCCAAGGATCACGCCCGCTTCACGCCGGTGTTATTTTTCAAAATTCATCACAACCTTCCACCAAAGCTTCGGGAATAGGGCGCGCCACAGGTAGAGCAGTTTGGCTTCCTTGGGATAAATGATGTCCTGGTCTTTCCTGACACCCTTCTCGATGGCATCG
>JANPDE010000036.1:0-5623 GCA_031431315.1 Haliea sp. | reverse complement strand
CGGCGCCGATTTGCCGGGCATGAAAAAATCCGCGATGCAGATCAAGGATCTCATACAGAATGAGGTCGACAATGGTATACCCACGGAACGCATCCTGCTGGCCGGTTTTTCGCAGGGCGGAGTGATGGCTCTGCATACGGGACTGCACTACCCGAAACGCCTGGCGGGGATACTTGCCCTGTCTACATTCCTGGCAGAAGGTGAAAAAATCGCTGCGACCAGGGCAGACGCCAATGCGCGGATTCCGATTCTCATGTGTCATGGCCAGCAGGATGGGGTGTTGCCGATGGCACTGGGCAAATCATCGCTGGCGGCCCTGAAGGGAGCTGGTTACTCGGTGGAGTGGCGCGAGTATCCCATGGCGCACGAGGTGTGTATGGCGGAAATACAGGAGATCAGCCGCTGGCTTCAGTCGGTCCTGGGCGCAGGCAGTTAGCGCCATTCACAGTGGGCAACTGGCTTCTATATAGTGGCGGATCGCGGCCCACGCTGCGGTGGCTTCGGGTACATTGGCTGTGACGAGGCCATGCCACCCATGAATCATCCCCGGCCAGCTTTCCACGGTAACCCGCACTCCTGAACGCAACGCATTCGCGGCAAGATGGATGGCGCCCTCGCGCAGGGTATCGAACTGGCCAATTTGCAGGTACATGGGCGGCAGGCCGCGCAAATCGGCGAAGGCCGGGGATACATGTGGGTCGTTTAGATCGAGTTGTCCGGCGAGGTAATCGCGACCACGATTGCGCACCCATTCAGGTGTCAGGAAGGGATCCCGACCTGGGACGGTCTCCCCGGAAACAGACAGGTCGAACCAACCGGTCAACGACACGAAACAGGCCGGCATTGGCAACCGGGCATCGCGCAAGCGCAGCAGTAATCCCAGCGCCAGGCTGCCACCACAAGACTCTCCGAATAGCACAATACTGGAGGCACTGGTGCCCTGCTCCAGCAATCCACAGTAAGCATTGAAGCAATCGTCGTGCGCGGCGGGCCAGGGATGCTCAGGTGCAAGTCGGTAATCGGGCATCACCACCCGGCAGCCGGTCTGGCGTGCAATGATTTCAGCGTAAAAATGGTACTCATCGAGGTGGGTGGATACAAATGCCCCGCCGTGGCAGTGAAAAGCAGTCCGTGCCTGCGCGGCATCCCGCAACGCATAGTCGCCACTGCGAACGCCGCCGTAATGCCTGATCTCGATACGAAAATCATCGCTGGTTGGATGACCGTGGAAAGGAGCAAACATGGCGCGCACGGCACGGTAATCGGCGGCGGGGTCAGCGAAATTCAGCGGGACGTACGCAATGATAGCCTGTAATTCCTTACTGGTGGCCACGCGGCTTACCTCGGCGCGGTCGTGCGCTGCAGTTATCCATCTAGACGGTGACAGACGGTGGTGCGGAAGCGCTGCGCAGCCCGGCAAGATCGACAAGGATATCAATGAATGCTTTAACGGAGGCAATCGGCGCGGACTCGGACATCGTATGGTAGCCTGAAGTCGGAATCTGTAGCGTCGTTCCATCCACCAGGCCATTGGACGCGGTGATGATGCGACCCATTTCCGTGGAACCCAGCGAGCGGAGATCCTCACCGGCGGCGCGCAACTGCACGTTCATCGTTTCTACATACGCATCCTTCATTTGGACACAGACGCCGCGGTCATCACATAGATTCAGCAGCTTCTTCGTCAGCTGGGGATTGAATCCGGCGTTTGCGTCCTTGTTTCGTAGGACCAGCTCTTGTTGTGACGCCGCGTGAAAATCGGGGTAGGGACTCGTATCGACGACTAGCAGTTGGTTGGTGGTATTGCCAAATCGGCGAAACCATTCAAGGAGATAGCGCCAGCTCTTGCCTGTTTCCTCCTGGCAGGTGAAAAATGCGGTACCTTCGAAGCCCATCCCGAACAGGTACACCAAAGCGGCTGTGGTCAATACGTTGTCCAATTGACCCACCAGTGCGTGATCAGAAATTTTCAAGGCATCGGCAAACGCAACCGGGGTTCCAGCGACGAGGTGTTCCAGGCCTTTCACTTCGAATATCAGGTTATTCCTGAATTCACAGATGTAAGCGCGATTGATCACTCCGCGTCCACAATAGGCGCCGGACCAGGGCTCATAGGCATACACGGACTCGGCGCTGAAGCGGTTCACGATCTTCTTCATCAACTGTTCGCCGACAGAGTTCCCCAGTAGATCCGACCTGGCCCCGGCCACAAACGCGGCATATTGAAATTCATTGGGACCGGTACAGATCAGGCCATGGCGATCGATGTGGGCAGAGAGCATCAGGCTGTTGGGTTTGTCACCGTGCGCAACCAGCATGCCTTCGTACCAGGTGACCCGCGCCCCACGTTCCTCCAGTTCACGCTGTAAAACCCTTAAGAAACTGTGTTCAGAGCCAACGACGCTGGGATTGCGCATTAGCAGCGCCAGTAAGTCCAGAAAACCTTGGGGAAGCTGCCGGGCCTGCCCGCCTTGGCTAACGGCATGCTCAGGGATTAAGGGTTCGTAGTCAGTTACCATGTCGCGTCTATCCAGGTTGGCAGCGAGGTTTAAAATAGGTTCATTTTACGAACAAATTTTCTTGCCTGCCCATCTTTGTTCAGCTACATTTTTGCCAAATCCGCAGCGCTAGTGCGACTAGCGGGTACCGCTCGGAATAAGAAACTTAAGGTTTAGACTGAAGGGAAGTGACAGGTGTTAACTCTGGATTGCAAAGTGGTCTGGTATGGAATGTTGAAACTTGACTCCAAGTCTACACCTGTCGTTTATGACCCCCTGATAGTACCCAGCATAAAAGGGTGTATCTATCTCTATAATTTCGAACGCGATGCCATCGTCCAATATACCTGGAACATTGTGCGGGAATTGCTGGCAGATCTGGACAAGGCCGAGAAAAACACGACAAAAAAAACGATCGATGCCAAGTGGAAGGCAGCCAGGAAGAGGTTCACTAAAGACAAAGTATATGCCCTCACATCGCAGCAGAAGGAATCTATCCCAGCACCACCGCCTGAAAGTGCGGCCAGGCGCTGGGATGCCAGCGAAGACGAAGGCTTTGAGTTAGAAGATCCGAGTTGATTCGGTAGGTCACTGTCTCGAGCTTCATCGTTGTTAATCAGTGCTGCAACAGTGGTAAGCCAGATTGCATACGGCCAGGCACTTTCCTATGAACTCGACAACTACGGCGGCTTCAAGATTACCAACCAGACAGCGGTGAATGAGAACTTCGATCCTGCCAACACTAATCGCTTGGGCACGATCGAGTACATCGTGTCCGGGCCAGTTTCCAATGTTTGTGCTGGACCGGGATGCCCCACGGGCACACCGAGCTGTAAAGGATTGCCCGTGGAACTGGATGGCAACGAACTGCCGCACGCCCCGCAATACTCAGCCAACCTGGGAGCAGGCTACACCTGGCCGCTTGAAAATGGCATGGAACCCGGGACGTGTGGGCTGAGTTTCGGTTATAACTTCTGAATGTTCCGAATCTTTCTACCGCCAGCGGGATTGTCATCTGCCGACCAGCGGTTGCTGCTACTCATGGCGGTGGCACTTTTTATTGGGCATTACGATATGTCGGTATTGAGCCTGGCGCTCCCCGACGTGCAGGCCAGCTTTGCAATCTCGGAACAAGATCTTGGCAAAGTGATCGGCGCCGCCAGGATCGGTGCATTGCCAGCGATCTTCCTGGCTTTGTTGGCGGACCGCATTGGCCGGCGGCGACTGCTGGTTGTGACTCTGCTGGGACTGTCAATTGCTACGGGAGCCACGGGATTTGCTCGCACTACCGAAGAGTTCATCGCCTTACAGTTCTTCGCGCGAGGGTTTACCACGGCGGAGGAAATTATTGCAGTTGTCTACGTGATCGAAATGTTGCCGGCACGGCACCGGGGCTGGGGCGTGGGGTTTTTGGCCACGATGGGCGCATTGGGGGCTGGAGCTGCGGCGTTACTCTACGCGGTCGTGGAATTTTTACCAGGAGGTTGGCGAGCTCTCTATATTATTGCGGCCGTCCCCCTTCTCTATCTGGCCTGGCTGCGCCGGGCATTACCTGAATCCGCGCTTTTTGATCGCAACGCCAGTGGTGGTACGCTGCGCGCATTCTGGCAACCATTCCTGGAAATTTTTCGCGACCACAGGCGCGCCATGACGGCGATCGCCCTGATTGCTGCGACGTTTTGGTTCCAACTCACGGCGGCCATCAATTTTGTGTCGAAATATCTCCAGGAAACGCACGACTTTGAGCCGCAGGACGTTAGTCTCATGTTCATTGTGGCTGGCTGCATTGCCGTCTTCGGCAACGCAACTGCTGGACGTATTTCAGATCGCATTGGGCGTCGACCGACGCTGGTCACGGCCCTGCTAACCTATTGTGTGGCAATCATCGCGTTTTACAATACCCATGGATTGCTGTTGCCGCTGGCATGGACGGCGGCGCTGTTCAGTTATTTTGCGATTGATGTCCTGGTAAACGCCATTAGCGGAGAGTTGTTTCCGACCAGATGCCGCTCCACTGCATCTTCCCTGCGTGCCGTCAGCGCCATGTGCGCAGCGGTGGCTGGACTTGCTATCGAGGGGTCCCTGTTTAATGCACTGGGGAGCCATGCCGCCGCGCTGTCTCTGCTGTGCCTGAGTTCACTATTGGCCATTCCCGTGGTCCTGCTCATGCTGCGGGAGACAGCGCATACGGAGCTGAGCTAAAATTGCCCAACGCAGAGTTTGCCATTTGGCGGCGTTTTACAGCGGTATGTTGAGATCATTCTATGTCGACCCAGACCAAGCCGCCTGCAATCCCCAAAGTTAAAAATCACTTTTCCTTCAAGAAAATCATGACCGGGTCCGACCTGTCGCGCAGGCGCCTGCCTTTAATGTGTGCGACCAGCGACAACCCCGGACCGGTGGTTTGGCTGACGGCCTGCAGTCACGGTGACGAAGTCAGCGGAATCGTCGTCATCCAGGAGGTATTCAGGCACATTCGCAGGCGCCTGATTCGCGGCTGCGTGCAAGCCTTTCCCCTGATGAACCCACTGGGTTTTGAGTCCGGGATGCGCCATATCACGATGAGCGGTGAGGACCTGAATCGCTCCTTCCCGGGCAGTGCCACCGGCTCCCTCGGTGAACGCATTGCGCACAAGATATTCGAGACTATCATCAAGACGGAGCCCGACCTTGTCGTTGACTTCCATAACGACTGGATTGAGTCGATTCCCTATGTGTTGATCGATCACGACCCTGGCAAGCAGCATAACAGGGCGTATCGCAAAGCGATTCATGCCGCGAAACACGCTGGTTTGTGTATGATCGTGGACGAGGAAGAGGTGCACAAAAGCCTGTCCTTCAACCTGTTGCTGCGCGATATTCCCGCCCTCACATTCGAGCTTGGAAAGCCCAATATTGTCAGTGAGTCCTATGTGACTTATGGGTTGGAAGCCATCTGGAATATCCTGGCGGAGCTGGACATGATAGCGCCCCGAGACAAGCCGTTCAGGTACCCGCTGCCGCCCGGTTACGCGCACGACACGCTCCTGCGCTACTCGGACAAACCCTACGGCGCGAAAACAGGGATTATCCGGTTTCTGGCAAAACCTGGCGATGTGATTAAAACGGGGCAGCCGCTGGCCAAG
>JANPDE010000035.1:0-3714 GCA_031431315.1 Haliea sp. | reverse complement strand
TGCGCAGCACTTCTACCGGCGTAAGAAAGTGCAGGCGGCCGCGTTGTGCTTTAAGTCGAGCGACCGGGCCTTGCTCTGCCTCTTCCAGCCATTGTCGGGAGTTGTTGTCCGGGTCGCTGAGATACGCCACACGCTCGGCGATCCAGGCTTCAGGGTTTGTGCAGTTCGTGAGCGTCAGGATTTCTGCGCTGGCCAGCGTGTCCTGCGGGTCTATCAACCGGCGCAGGCAGGCCATGGCGAGGCAGCCTTCCGGTGTTCCCAGCAAACCTGGGCGCTTGTAACGTATGGGGAGTTTGGCTTCGCTGAGTGCGGTGGCAATTTCATTGAGGTTGGCATGGGTGCGGCACAGTATGGCGATGTCGCTATAGGTGGCGGTGCGCTGCTGCTGGCCGTACTTATCTACGACGATTCTGCCGTTGGCCATCATGCTGGCGATGCCGCTGGCCACGGCCTGGGCGCGCTCGGATTTTTTGCCGCCGGCCAGACGCCACAACTCCACGGCGGGCTCGCTAGTGAACGAGTCTCGCGCCGGTTGCAGCACAACCTGCTCGGGTTTCAGTGTGTCGGCGAAAGCGGGAGCGAACAAATGGTTGATGTAGGCCACCAACTCCGGCGTGGAGCGCCAGGAATTTTTCAGTATCTCGGGTTCATTGCCGTCTGCGGTGACGCGTTGTACCACCGCCGCCATCAGGGTCGGGTCGGAGCCGCGAAAGCCGTAAATGGATTGCTTGATATCGCCTACCCAGATTACCTGCGCGGCCAGCTGCGACAGCTTCAAAAACAGGGCCAGCTGTATCGGGCTGGTATCCTGGAATTCATCCACCATCAGCAGCTGCAGTTCCTCGCGCAGGGTTTCCTGCACACTGGGGTGATCCAGAAGTTGGTAGAGGCGCTGTTCCTGGTCGACAAAATCGATCAGGCCTTTTTGTGTTTTCAGCTGCTGGTAGGCGCTGAGGCTGGCGGCGGCGATCTCAAACGTCTGCTCGGCGAAGAAGCGGATATCCCGATGTAGCGCCGGGTGTTGGTCGTAGTCGATGGCGATGTCGGCGATCAGCTCAGCAAACGCTTTGGAACTTTTGCCGGGCATTTTCTTGCTGAGGCTGATCCACTCGGGCCAGGTGGCGCGCTGCTTGTACAGCCCGGCGCGGATGCCGGTGATGAGCGAGACATACTCGCGCGTTACCTTGGTGCCGTCCGCATCGGTGTCGATGCCAGCCATGGCGTGCTCGATGGCGTTCAGCAGTAGCCTGTCGAGGTCGCGTTTGGTGGCTTTGGGGAAGTGCGCGAGTAACGCATCGGCGCTGGCGCTACCGAGGTGGCGTATCTCATCTGGCGACTGGTTGTTGGCGCGGGCGGCATCGCTGATGCTCTTGACCTCGGCGCGCCAGTTCAGCTGATTCTGGCGGTCGATGATCTGCAGGCGGTGGCAGGTGGCGTTCATCTGGCGTATCAGTAGCTTGTTGTTGGCGAGGGCCTGTTCCATGGCCTGGTAGAACAGCATATCCCCCTGCGCTTCCTCCAGCACCTGCTGGTCCGGTGGCATACCGGCCTCGAAGGCAAAGCGCCTGAGGATCTCGCCGCACACGCTGTTGACGGTGCCGATCAGCGATTGTTCCATCTGGTTGGCCACGCGCAGTTGGCCAGCCTCGATCAGTGCGCCGCGCACCCGTTCCTTGAGTTCGCCCGCTGCCAGTTTGGTAAACGTGGTGGCGATCACACCGGCAGGTGTTACTGCTTTCGATGACAGCAACTTTTCCAGCTTCTGCGTGAGGGAGTACGTCTTACCGCTGCCGGCACCGGCGCTGATGAAATGGATATTTGAGTGCATGCGCTGACCCTTAGGCATTAGTCCCCCAACCAGTGAGGACGCGGTAATCGTTGAAGTTGTCGCTGGCCTCGGGGATGGGCAGGCCATCGTCGTCCGCAGCGGAGTCGGCGGTGGGTTCGGTGTCGGACACGGTGACTTCCACCAGGCCTTTATCGAACTGCGTCTTACGCCAGCGCCAGCTGTTCTCGAAGCGCTGCCAGTACTGCGCAGCGTTTTCCTCGCCCTCGGGTTTGAGGATTTCCGCGTTGGGAAAGAAAGTGTGATCGAGGCTCAGCATGTGTGAGTCCATTACGATGAAGTAGCTGAGCGCCGGTGATAGCTGTGCACCGTTGTTGCGCCGCAGCTGCGCGTAGGTGGCCAGCTGCAGGTAGCTGTTCGCCAGCAGCGCATCGCGGCGGTATTTCCGGCTGCCCCATTTGATATCGACCACCGCCTCCATCCCATCGGCGCGCGTGGCCAGCAGGTCGATGGAACCATTCAGCTTGCCACCCGCGTACATTCCTTCCTGGTGCAACTCCATTTGCACACTCACTACACCGGCGGACTGCAGGTGCTCCACCAGCGTGGTGAGCGACTCCTGCACCTGGGTGATAAAGCGTTCGCACTCCGCCTGGCGGCCGGATTCCAGCAGCAGGGCGCCTTCCTGTTGCAAGAGAGTGGGGATATAGGCATCGACCCAAGCGTCAATGGCGCGGGGGGCGATACTGCTGATCGTGGGATGCGCGTTGAGGAACTCTTCAAACAAGCGGTGCGCCAGACTGCCTTTGAGCAGGCTGCCATCACTCACACTACCGAGTGAGCCGGGCCGGATGCGCGCCGCGTAGCGCAGCAGCCATTGATAGGGGCTGTGGATGTAGGTGTCGAGGCTGGAAAACGATTCGCTCTCTCGTTCGGGTAGCGTTATGGAGGTCGGCAACTGCCACCAGCGTACTTTTGCAGGCAGGCTGCGCGCTTGCAGCGGGCGTTGTTCGACGCCAAGTTGGCTAGCCGTATCACTGCTGGCGATATGCAGGATGGGCAGGCCCTCGGTGAGGCTGGCAATCTGGTCCCAGATGGGATGATGGCGTTCAGCGTCGTCGTGCAGGATAAAGGTGCAGCGCTCGCGTGCGGCCAGCACCGGGCGCAGCCACGCGTTGCCCAGCCATTCCAACTGCTCGTCCTCCGCTTGCAGGTGCACGCCGTTGGCCGCGAGCGCCGCGCGTTCGGTGCGCGACCAGGGCCAGCGGTGCACGCGGTCAGTGGCCTGGCAATCCCACCAGATCACATTGTCCACTGCGGTTTCGGCCAGACAACCGAAGGCACCCGCATGGTCAGCGCGCAACACCCTGGGTTGGCCGGGGATGACCTCGGCGCGGCGATCGGTAATGGTCGCACCAGTGCCGCGCACGTCCTCGATCAGGCGGCGCACATTGTCCTGCGTGAGCATCTCCCGTCCGTGTGTCATTAGACGGTCGATCGCACTGACAAATTCCAGCGCCTGGTTGAGGGCGATGTTGTAGAGAGATTTTCGTGCCGGATCGTCATTCGCTTCTCTGGAGCTTTGCAACCAGTCGGCAACTTTTCGCACGCGTTCAGACAGGATCTTACTGTCCACGCCACTCTGCGGCAAAAAACGCGGCGATTGCAGCCAGTAGCGAATATCCTTTTCCAGCTTTTTGCGCTTGGGCTTATCCTCGTTCTCCAGACTTGCGGTGATGGCGTCTTCCCAGGCCTTGCTGCCAATGCCGGGCGTCTTGGCCACAGTCTGCGCCAGCGCAGCTCTGATACGTCCGGGAATGGGCCCCACGGAATGGGACAGGAACTGGAACAGGGCCGTGGGATTCAGCGGTTCCCACAGCAGTTCACAGGCCAGGGGCAACACCTGGAACACCGGGCGCCACGGTGAC
>JANPDE010000034.1:0-2093 GCA_031431315.1 Haliea sp. | reverse complement strand
CAGGCCCGCGAGCGCCACGGGAACGAACGCCAGCAACCAGAGCAGGGGATTGTGATGGACTTCCTTCAGCAACGGGTTAAGGGTTGTATCCTCGCGTCCAGGCGACTAGCGCCGTCCGCCACCACCCGCCGCTCGCCGTGGGCCGCTGGGGAGGGGTTGTACCTTGACCGGGCGATCTCTGTTTGGTTGCGCGTCGTTGTCATTACTACCATTGCCGTAGTAATAGTCGTCATCATAGTTGTCATCCATATCCTGCGCCCGCTTTACCGGCTTGGTAGGCTTCGCGGAAACCTTCCTGGGCGCGGGGGGTTCGGCCGCATCCGCTGGCCTTGGTGTGGCGACGACGGGTTCGGCGGAATTGGTCGTGGGCAGTTTGACCGCTTCGGCGCCCTGGGAGGGTATGTCGCTGAAGACCGTATTACCCTGGGCGTCCTTGCTTTGATAAATTTCCGCGCTGGCGGTACTGCTGAACGCCAAGCCAATGATGCAGTTTAATAGAACTTTGGAAAGACGCATTGCAAGCACCTCATTCCCAAGCGTATCGCGCGATTGGAGCGCTGGCTATCCGTCGACCACTTTTTCATTCTCGGCCACTTCATAGCCGCATGCAATGGCTGCGGTGCGATCCATGTGCATTTCTTGCTATAAATCAACTACTAATACTATACTCACTGATAGTGCTTGCCAGTATTTCACTCCATAGCGAAACTGGTCTGCGATCTGCGATCTGCGATCTGCGATCTGCGATCTGCGATCTGCGATCTGCGATCTGCGATCTGCGATCTGCGATCTGCGTTTTGCACTTTGTGCGGATTCGTCCCGGCTGATGCCATCAGGGTTGTCATGGACGGACGCCTGGGCATATTTCTACTTTCCATTTGGGGCAACCCGTCATGAAGCACAATTGGGTTCAGGCCATCGTTTGCTTGCTTGTTCTGGTATTGACCGGCTGCTCTGATAAGGAGCAGCCCTCGGCTGTTGTCCCCGAGGTGTATGTGGCCGAGGTGGTGCAGGAGGACGTGCCGATTTACATGGAGATTGTGGGTCAGACACGGGGCTCGCAGGATGTGGACATCCGCGCCCGGGTCGAGGGCTTTCTTGACACCATCAACTTTACCGAGGGTGTCTTCGTACACAAGGGCGATCTTTTGTACCAGATCGATCCAAAACCCCTGCAGGCGGCACTTGCGCAGGCCAAGGCCAACCTGGCCACGAGCCAGGCGCGCCTCGACCAGACCACGGTTTCGGTAAACCGTATGAAACCCCTGGCTGCGCAGCAGGCAGTCAGTCTGCAGGAGCTGGATAACGCGCTGGCCGCACAGAGCGCGGCCAGTGCCCAGGTCGATGCAGCCCGCGCGTCCGCCGACAAGGCTACGCTGGACCTGGGTTACACCCGTATCGCTTCACCGATCGACGGTATCGTGGGCATCACGGAGGTTAAGGCGGGC
This sequence comes from Haliea sp., assembly GCA_031431315.1. GTDB lineage: Bacteria > Pseudomonadota > Gammaproteobacteria > Pseudomonadales > Halieaceae > Marimicrobium. The sequence goes on along the minus strand of JANPDE010000034.1, from coordinate 645 downwards.
AACCTGGTCGGCAGTGGCGAGAGCACCCTGCTCACCACGGTGTCGAAAGTGGACCCGATCATTTTCCGCGGCGGCATCAGCGAGGCAGATTATTTGAATCTGGCGCGCAATGTAGAGGCGAGCAAGGCCTCGCGCGAAGGGAGCGCAATGACCGCCCAACTGTTACTTGCGGATGGGAGCACTTATCCCTACCCGGGTAGTCTGGATGCCGTTGAGCGGGCTGTCGATCCGACCACCGGTACCCTGGCCGTGCAGATTTCCTTCCCCAACCCCGAACGGCTGTTGCGCCCCGGACAGTACGGCCGGGTGCGCTTCGCCTCACAAATCAGGCGCGATGCGCTACTGGTGCTGCAGCGCGCCGTGCAGGAATTGCAGGATCGTCACAATGTGGTGGTGGTAGATGCCGATAACAAGGTCAGCGTACGTAGCGTCAAAGTTGGTCCGCGCGTGGACGATCTGTGGGTGATTGACGAGGGACTCAAGCCTGGTGAGCGCGTGGTGGTAGAGGGCCTGCAGCGCCTGCGCGACGGAATGACGGTGAAGGCAGTACCCGTGGCCGCATCCGCTTCCTCACCTGCGGCCCCGGCCGCTCCCAGCGCAGTCGAGCAATAGCCCGGTGGCGGAGTTCTTCATCAATCGCCCCAT
>JANPDE010000033.1:0-3204 GCA_031431315.1 Haliea sp. | reverse complement strand
TGGCTTTTTCAATGCGTTTTATCGTTGCGCCGCGAATCGGATAATCCGCGGCCCAGCCGCGAAAATGCGTTGTCTGTTCGAGTATGTTGTCGATGACGTTATCAGCATACGCTTTATCAATACCGCCCTGCTCGGCCAGTGTGAGCAAATGCGCACGAGTTATGGTCTGCGCTTCACCGCAGACATCGGTTTGATGCCGCCCGGCCGGCCCTTCACTGAAGGTTAGATCGTAAGCAGGCGACAAGTACCAACGCCGATTGCGTCCCAGACGATACGCAAAATTTTTCGCATGATCATCGCGGTTGTGACAAATAACATTGAATACGGCACGCGCGAACGCCTTTTGCACTTCGCGCTCATCGCGCGTCAGCATCCGGGTCGCGCGCAGGAAAGTGGTGTAGTCCAGCGCAGGCAGACGAAAGTCGACGTGCAGCAATCCCGCGAGGCTGTGAATCGGTACACGCAACTGAGCATCACGATCAAACCGCTTGATACCGAACGCGGCAAACTTCGCCGATACATCAAAATATTCGGTGTCCGGCATGTCAATGCCGCACGCACGCGCCATGTGCGCATACAGATGCTCGACCGCGCACACCTCCTTGTGTTCGCCGCCTGACTGAAATTTCACCAGCCACGGCGCGCCGCTGGCAGTGGGCAGCGTGCTGATGTGCTTTGTTGCTTTATCATATTGCACCAGCGCTTTGGGGCGTGCGCCCTGTGGCGAGCCGCCCGTTACCAGCAGCTCCATTAACGCCTTGGTGTCTTTGCCTGCTAGCACGTTCTGCGATTCCTGCGCGAGATGCAACAGCGGCCAGTATTCAGCGTGCAATTGCGCATCCGCCGGGGGCTCAAACCGCAGTGCGCCCAGTACGCGGTCGCCCAGGAAGGCCAGTCGATCAAGAGGCCCCGCAGTGAAGCCGCTTTGCCGAAACAACCTATCCATTAACAGCAGGCCCCAGCCATCGGGCAACGCATCCGCAAGCAGTCCCGGAAGGCGCAGCTGATGCGCGGGAAAATCGCCGTAGGCCTGGGCGCGTAATTTCAGATGGTGCGGCGACAGTTCCAGATGCTGCGCCAGCGCCTCGGGTGAGTATTCAAACAGCAGCGCGACACCGTCGCCCGCAAGGGTGCCGAGCAGCCAATCCTCGCCCCAGCCGCAGTAGCGCACCTCCAGCTTTTTCACTCGCGCTTTCTCCGCGGCGCGCGCATGCGTTGCGCGCGTTGTGTCCGTTCCATTTGCGCGATGGATTGGCGTGGCAGTGCGAACAGCGGCTGCAAATGATCCGTCAGCCCGAGCGCTTGCACCACGCGAATGAAGGTCTCCAGCGAGGTTGACCCGCCGCGCTCCAGCGATTTGATCGTGCCGAGTGAGACACCGGCCATGGCCGCCAGCTCCGCTTGTGGCAGCCCTTGCGCCAGGCGTTGGGCGCGCAGGCGAGCTCCCAGCTCGTGGAGAATCTCATTGTTTGAAGCTAAATCAAAGTACAATATAATGCCCTTTATTTACCTATAAAACAGTTAATATATAGTATTATATATTTTATATAGAAAAAGCTAAATTGACATTTGCCCTTCACGACACCGACGAGGCGCTTGCTGCTGGTAAGAAGAATATGGCCATTAGAGTCGTACCACGTGACAAAGTGCTCGGCATGGTAGGTTGGCCAATCTTCACAGATTTTCAAGCATTTGCTGCCTGGGGTGAACGGGGTCCAAGCCATTGGGAGCAAGGGCGGGATATACAATCCTGGCGCTGGTACACTGACGCGCAAGTTTGATAAAAAGACGATAGCCATCGCAACAGGGAAAGTTGTTCAGATAATAACCACCGATTATTCGATATTGCTCCCCCCAGGTCGTGGCGAACAACAGGCTATAGGGTGACCAACCTCTTCTTCGAAAAACCCATCCTGAATGCACCCTATGCCTACCCTGAGCGGCACTGGGGACTGGATCCTGATGGCCAACCCACCCAAGCCATTATCGACAAGCGTCGTCGTGCTGAATTCATTACTCCCATCCCAAAGCCTAAGAAACGCAAGGGCAGTGGGAGTCAAACGGATCTTTTGTTTGACGAAGGGGCAGTCCTCACCACCGAGGATCAGCAGTACGATCACACCGCCGTTATCAATGCAGTACGCCGGGAAGTGGACAAATGGCGGCGGCCACCCAATCCGGCCGACTGGCGTGTCACCCCGGAAACAGCTCGTCTGTTACAGCACTGGCGCCATCACGATTTTGCCGGTATCCGGCCCTTTTTTTCTGTCAGGTAGAGGCCGTTGAAACCGCCATCTAGTTGACCGAAGTGGCTCCTAAAATCGGCAAAAACGGCGAGCGATTTCTGGAGCACCTGGGCAACGCCAATACCGAAGCCAACCCGGACCTGATGCGCCTCGCCCTCAAGCTGGCCACCGGCGCTGGCAAGACTACCGTCATGGCCATGCTGATTGCCTGGCAAACCATCAACGCGGTGCGCAAGCCCAGTAGCAAACGCTTCACTCGGGGTTTTCTGATCGTCGCGCCGGGTATCACCATTCGCGACCGCCTGCGCGTGCTGATGCCCAATGACCCCAACAGTTACTATGCCAGCCGTGAACTCGTGCCCAGTGACATGCTGGAGGACCTGCATAAGGCGAAGATCGTCATCACCAACTATCACGCGTTTAAACTCCGGGAGCGTATGGAGTTATCCAAAGGTGGCAGGTTGCTACTACAGGGCCGGGACGGCGAGCCGTTGCACACCCTGGAGACTGAGGGCCAGATGTTACAGCGGGTGATGCCGGAACTGATGGGCCTTAAGAACATTCTGGCGATTAATGATGAATCGCACCATTGCTACCGGGAAAAGCCCAATGCGGACCTTGAAGAGGATCTGAAAGGCGAGGAAAAAAAGGAACCCCAGAAGAACAAGGAAGCGGCCCGTCTGTGGATTTCAGGCCTGGAGGCCGTCAACCGCAAGCTGGGGATCACCCGGGTCTTTGACCTGTCCGCTACGCCTTTCTTTCTGAGCGGCTCCGGTTATGTCGAAGGCACCCTGTTCCCCTGGACAATGAGCGACTTTTCACTGATGGATGCTATCGAGTGCGGTATCGTGAAGCTGCCACGCGTGCCAGTGGCCGAGAACATTTCCGGCAATGAAATGCCGATGTATCGAGAGCTGTGGAAGCATATCGGCAAGAAGATGCCCAAGAAGGGTCGCGG
>JANPDE010000032.1:0-7028 GCA_031431315.1 Haliea sp. | reverse complement strand
GTCCCTGTCCCGGCGTCACCAACAGGACGAGTCCCAGTATGATCAGCAGCAGGCCCAGCAGATTTTTCAGCGCCCCGATAATCAGGGCAAGAACGGGCTCAGCGGACACCTCCCGCCACACCACTCGCTTTGGACGCGAGAAATAATCCTGGGGCAAACGGACGACCACCCAGGGCACGCCGATAAGGGTGGCAACCACCGCGAGCAAAGACAGCCCGCTGGCCCACAATAGCGGCTGCTGCCAAGCAGAGAGAAATTCCATCATGCCATCCTACCACTGCCGGGGAATTACCGCCGCGCGCAACTTGGATCGCGGCCGATAGCATGCGATCATGCCCACCATGTTTTTAATGCCCTCATCAATCCGCGCTGCGCTGCTGCTCTGTTGTTGCGTGCTGCTGGGCGCCTGCTCTGCCATTCTGCGCAATCCCGTTCCTGCGGATGACTATCTGCAGGTCAGCGTGCTGGGTCGGCAGGACCTGCGAATTTGGGGAGACCAACAGGAACGGCAGCAGAATTCGCCCATGGTACCGTCCGACCCTGCCACATTGCAGCGCGACTTCCGCGGCATCATGCATGCGGAGCACGCCTATCTGGCAATCTCCGGGGGCGGGGCCGATGGCGCCTACGGTGCGGGTGTGCTGGTGGGCTGGAGCTCGCTGGGCACACGACCCGAGTTCACCATGGTGACCGGCGTCAGCACCGGCGCGTTGACTGCGCCCTTCGCCTTTTTGGGCCCGGACTATGATGACGAGCTCAAGTTGCTCTACACGACCCTGGACAGCTCCAGTATTTTTTCCCGGCGCAGCGTCTTCTCGATTATTCGCGGTGACTCGGTGGCCGATAACACCCCCTTGATGCGCAAGCTGGAAAAATACGTGACCGACGACATGATCGCGGCCATCGCGCGGGAATACCGCAAGGGCAGAATCCTGAGTATCGAGACCACGGATCTCGACGCCGGTCGCCCTGTCATCTGGAACATCGGCCGTATTGCCGACAGTGGCCATCCCGACGCGGGCCACCTCATTCGCCAGGTACTGCTCGCCTCGGCGTCTATCCCCGGGGTGTTCCCGCCGGCCTATATCAAGGTGCAAGCCCCGAACGGCAGAACCTACGATGAGATGCACGTGGATGGCGGCACCTCGGCGCAAATGTTCCTCTATCCCACCAGCACCAACTTTGCGCAACTGCGGGAACTGCTGGACATCCAGGGTACGCCAACCGCCTACGTCATTCGCAATTCCCGACTTCAGGCATCCTATAAACCGGTCAAGGCGCGGCTGCCCGACATCGCAGGCAAGTCTGTGGCATCGCTTATCCGTACCCAGGGCATTGGCGATGCCTACCGTATTGCGGCTACGACGCAGCGCGATGGGGTGGCACTGAACATGACCTGGATTCCCATGACTGCGCCCGAGGATCCCGGTGAAACGTTATTCGACCCTGCGTATATGACGGCCCTGTTCGAGTATGGCTACCACCGCGTTATCGAGGGCACAGCCTGGACAGCTGTGGACCTCAACAAGCGCAAGAAAGTGAAGCCAAACTAGCGCGCACATGGCACTGAAACTATCGGTTCTGGACCAATCACTGGCCCGCGCCCCGGACCAGGCGGCGACCGCCCTGCAGGAAACCCTGCACATGGCGCAGTGGTGCGAGCAACTCGGCTATACCCGGTTCTGGGTGTCGGAGCATCACGCCTTTCCCTCGGTGGCCGGCAGTGCACCTGAGGTGCTTATAGCAGCGCTGGGTGCGGCCACCAGCAGCATTCGCATAGGCTCCGGCGGTATCATGCTGCCGCATTACAGCGCCTATAAAGTGGCGGAGGTATTTTCCCTGTTGGCCAACCTCTACCCGGGGCGGATAGACCTTGGCATCGGCCGGGCGCCCGGTGCGGATATGGCCACCGCCGTCGCACTGGCCACCGACGGTCGCCCCAAATTCGAGGCCTTCCCCGCATTGACGGCAAAACTCAGTGACTATTTGTGGTCGGACACTACCAGTCCGATTGTCAGCCCCCGCCCGCCAGAAAAAATTCCGCTGTGGATGCTGGGTTCCAGCCCCGACAGCGCGGTGCTGGCCGCACAGCGCGGCCTGCCATACAACCTCGGCCTGTTTATCAACCCGCAGGCGGATACCCGGCTTATCAGTCTGTACAAGTCACATTTCCAAGCCAGTGCGCTGCAGGCCGAGCCCTACGCCATTCTTACCCTGAGCGTGTTCTGCGCCGACACTGAAGAACAGGCCAGGGCCCTGCAGCTGACCTACGACCTGAACCTGTTCCGCTTCTTCACCGGAACGTCCAACGGGCAGTCAATGACGCCGCAGGAGGCGCTGAGCTATCCCCTGGGGCCGCAGGAGCGAGCGTTTATCGCCAGCCGCGAAAACAGCCGCGCTTCCGGCACGCCGCAACAGGTGAAGGAAAAGATTGAACGACTGGCCGTGCTACACCACGCAGACGAAATCATGGCAGTAACCAATATGTATTATTTTGAGGATCGCAAACGTTCGTTCGAGTTGTTGCAGCAGGCTTTCAGTTAGCGGCAGGAGTAAGGGACCAAGCCCCGGGCAGGGGCTCAATCCCTGGTGACGGGAATTAACCGCCCATCGCCTTTTTGGCTTCTTCAGCAGCGGCATCAGCTGCGTCTTTGGCACTGTCGGCAGCAGCATCAGCGGCTTCCTTGGTGCTCTCCGCGGCGGCATCAGCAGCTTCCTTGGTGCTCTCAGCTGCAGCATTAGCGGCATCCTGGGCATCCGCGGCGGCATCTTTAGCGCTGTCCGCGGCATCCTCGGCCATATCACCGGCCTTATCCATGGCATCACTGGTGGCATCCGCTGCCTGATCAGCCATGGCATGCACGCTATCCTTGGCCTCGGCCGCCATATCCGCCGTTGCATCAGCCGCATCAGTGGCTTTCTCGCTAACGGTCGCGGCGGCATCCTTCATGGACTGCTGGGCCGCATCGATCTTTTGCTCCTCTTTGGCGCAGCCAGCGAGGACGAAGGTCACCAGGGCAAGCGACAGTAAACCGGGCAATTTCTTTTTCAACATAATGTTCTCCTTAGGTTTTATAGATTTTAACTGGGAACCACGCCGTGCCGTATCAGTGTCAGAGACAAAGCGCCTTCGCTCCGCAATATAGCACTCTGGCCGGAATGCGTCACCCCGCGTTATGGTATACATTCTGGACATCCTCCAGGTACTCAAGCATACCCACCAGGGTTTCCAGGACACGCTGCTCCTCCTCATTCAGCGTCGCACTGGTTTGCGGTACAAACTGAATGTCATCCACCTCAAAATCGATGTTTCCGAACGCATCCAACAGGGCTTGCCTGGCCTTGAAATACTGCGAATGCGGCGCGAACACCGTCACCTTGCCAGCCTCGCTCTCGATATCGGAAACATCCACGTCGGCCAACATCAGCGACTCCAGTGCCGCCTCCTCATCATTACCGGCGAACACCAGAATGGCACTGTGATCAAACAGGTGGCTGACACTCCCCGGGGAGCCCAGCTTGCATTTGGTTTTGGTGAAACACTGGCGTACATCGCCAAAGGTACGGTTGGGATTGTCCGTCAGGCAATCAACAATCACCACACAGCCGCCCGGACCAAATCCTTCATAGCGGGCGATGGCAAAATCCTCGCCGCCTACACCTCGCGCCTTGTCCAGCGCTTTATCGATAACATGGGCGGGCACCTGATTCTTTTTGGCGCGCTCGATCAGGCCGCGCAGCGATAGATTACTGCTTGGGTCGGGCCCCCCCATTTTGGCCGCGACATAGAGCTCACGCGCATAGCGACTGTACACCCGCGCCTTCATATCCGAGGTTTTAGCCATCGAGTCCTTGCGATTCTGATAGGCCCTGCCCATAGCAACACTCCGTTTTTCGGTGAAAATCAGGTAACGATCCAGTGCAGCAATATAATCGCTGCGGCAAGGAGTATCCAGAGACGCCTGTGGACTTTCTTGGAGCCGGCCGCCCATGGCATGCCCGCTTTAAGATCCCGGGTCTGGAACTAAATCGTCGAAAAATACTCACGCATGCATCATAATCACCCCGCTTTATTAACAGGACATCAAACCGGCGTGAAAAAACTCATTATTGTTCTATTTCTTACCGCAATTGCAGTTGGCGTCATCTGGTACATGGGCAGGCAACCTCCACCCGAAGTTCTCCTGCACACCGTCGCCCGTGGCACGGTGGAGAAAACGGTGTCCAATACCCGCGCGGGCACGGTGGATGCCTGTCGGCGTTCCAAACTCTCCATGCCCTCTGGCGGACGGGTGGATGCGCTGCTCGTTACCGAGGGCGACCGGGTCGAGAATGGGCAGGTACTGCTGTCCCTGTGGAACAAGGACCGTAAGGCAATGCAGGCCCAGGCCAGCGCACAGTTGCTGGTGGCACGCGGCAATGCAAAAAAAGTCTGCGTGGAAGCACAGAATGCCGAGCGCGAGGCCAGGCGCCTCGATACCTTGCTGGAGCGCAAACTCGCCTCCAAAGAAGCAACAGAACTGGGTCGCACCCGGGCGCAGAGCGGCAATTTCGCCTGCGAGGCAGCACGGGACGAGGAACAGGTGGCACAGGCCAATCTGGATATTAATAATGTGATGCTGGAAGAAACCTTCCTGCGCGCCCCGTTTGCCGGTGTCGTCGCTGAGATCAACGGCGAGATCGGCGAATACGTCACGCCCTCCCCGCCCGGCGTGGCGACACCACCTGCGGTGGACCTGATTGACTACAGCTGCATGTATGTCACAGCGCCCATTGATGAGGTTGATGCAGGAGAACTGCACAAGGGCCTGCCCGCTCGCGTGACGCTGGATGCCTTCCGCGGGGAGAGTTTTCCCGGCACCCTGAACCGCATCGCGCCTTATGTGCTGGATCTGGAAAAGCAGGCACGCACTGTGGAAGTCGATGTGGTGTTTGACGATCCCGGCTTACGTGAACGACTGCTGGTCGGCTACAGCGCCGACATTGATATCCTCCTTGAAACCCACGCCGACGTGTTGCGCGTTCCCACCGAAGCGGTCATGGAGAACGACCAGGTCTATCGCTTCAACCGCAAGAGCGGCACGCTGGAACTGGTGACCATTGAGGTGGGCCTGCGCAACTGGAATTTCACCGAGGTCACGGGCAAGTTGCAGGCCGGTGACGAGATAGTGCTATCGCTGGACGTGCCGGACCTGGCAGATGGACTCGAGGTGGTACCGCGGGATGATTGACGTCAGCAGTATCAACAAGACCTTCATTCTGGGCGACAGCACAGTGCATGCGCTGGCTAACATCAACTTGCGCATCGAGCAGGGTGAATACCTGTCGGTGATGGGCCCCTCCGGCTCAGGCAAATCCACCCTGATGAACATGCTCGGCCTGCTCGACCGCCCAAATAATGGACGCTATCTGCTGAACGGCGTCGATACCGGCTCCCTGGATGAAAATGAACGCGCCCGCCTGCGCCGCGAACAGATTGGGTTTGTGTTCCAGTCCTATCACCTGATACCGCGGCTGTCGGCGCGCGAAAACGTAGAGATGCCCCTGATGCTGGCCGGGGTCCCGGCAAAGCAGCGCCTGGCAGCGGTGGAAGTGATTCTGGAAAAACTCGGTATTGCGCGGCGCGCGCACCATCTGCCCAACCAGTTGTCCGGGGGCGAGCGCCAGCGTGTGGCTATCGGCCGCAGTATTGTGATGAAACCGGCCATCATTCATGCCGACGAACCCACCGGCAATCTCGACTCACGTTCCGGCGGCGAGGTGACCGAGATTCTGGAAAACCTGAATCGCGAGGGCATCACCCTACTCATCGTGACCCACGACAACACGATGGGCGAGCGCGCCACACGCCGTATTCGCATGGCTGACGGCGCGATCGTCAGCGACCAGACTCACGCCCGAGCGGCCTGACGTTGCGACTCATTGATCTGTTGCGCTTTACCCTGCTGGCGCTGCGTCGCCAGCGCTTTCGCAGCACCATGCTATTGACCGCAGTTGGCCTGGGTGTCGCCGCTGTCGTGGTGCTGACCGCGCTGGGTGAAGGTGCGCGCGGTTACGTGTTGGGCGAGTTCGCGCTCATGGGCAAGGACAGCGTGGTCATGTTTCCCGGCCGTAAGGAAACCACCGGCGGCATGCCTCCCATGATGGGCACCGCTGCCCACGCCATTACGCTGGACGAGGTCGAGGTGCTGCAACGCTCCGTTCCCGGCGTAACGTCCCTGGCACCCATGGTGATGGGTACAGCCAAGATATCCTTTAAATCCCGCGAGCGCGACAGCATGGTGATCGGTACCACGGCCGCATTCTTTACGATCCGCAAGCTGGAGATCGCTCAGGGCAGTAGCCTGCCCGACCTCGCCCTCGGAGAAGGAAAACAGGTCGCGGTGATTGGCCAGAAACTAAAGGAGGCGCTGTTTGACAACGGCCGCGCCGTCGGCCAGTGGATTCGACTGCGCGACTATCGCTTTCGGGTCATCGGCGTGTTAGCCGGGTCTGGCGACTCCTTCGGCGCAGATCTCAGCGAGGCCATCTTTATTCCCGTGGCCTCGGCGCAGTCTGTGTTCAATGTACATGGCATGTTCCGGGTGATGTTAAAGGTGAAGGAAAACCACCAGATGGAAACCGTCAAGTCGGCCATCTCGAAAAAAATGCAGGCGCTGCATGATGGCGAGTTGGATGTCACCGTGGTGAGTCCCGACTCGATGCTCAGCACGTTCGATGGCATCCTGCGGGTAATGACCCTGGCGGTTGCCGGGATCGGCGCCATCAGTCTGGTCGTATCGGGCATACTGGTGATGAACGTGATGTTGATGTCAGTAAAACAACGCACGGCAGAAATCGGCCTACTCAAGGCCTTGGGTGCGCCAGCCGCCCAGGTGCGTACTCTGTTTCTGACTGAAGCAGGACTGATTGCAGCCGCTGGTGCAGTCGTGGGCATGGTAGTCGGTAAGGTGATCGTCATCATCGGCAGGCAAGTCTATCCGTCAGTGCCATTTGCAACGCCCGGCTGGGCACTGTGGTCGTCACTC
>JANPDE010000031.1:0-2685 GCA_031431315.1 Haliea sp. | reverse complement strand
CTACCAATTGCCTGGCGGCGGGTCCCAACAGATCCGTTGTCGCCACGTCATCGGCTACTTCTCGAGCCGCTGCTGAGGAGGCCTTCACCGGCGCCGCAGGGGCAACACCTTGTCCCTGCTGCAGCGTGGCCAATAATTGTTCGCTGTGTACTGTGTCACCCTCCCCGGCATGGATTTTGGTGATAACGCCATCTGCTGGTGCGACCACCTCCAGGACGACCTTATCCGTCTCTATCTCGACGATCAGTTCATCACGAGACACGGTCTCACCTTCCGCTTTGTGCCAGGCTGCCACTTCCCCGTCTGCGATGGATTCGGGAAAGGTCGGTGCCTTTATTTCAATAGCCATTGTGTGTCCTTCAACTTGCTGCTAGTTGCCCCAGGGTATTTCTCCGAGGGCTTCATCAATTAATTTCTGCATCTGCTCAAGATGCAGCGCCATATACCCTGCAGCGGGTGCGGCGGACGAGTCGCGGCCCACGTAGCGCAGATACACATCCACCTTGTGACGCTGGATCACACGCCTCATATGGTGCTGACTGGAATACCAGGCGCCCTGGTTCATAGGTTCTTCCTGACACCACACCGCGTCAACTATGTTGGGGTATGAACGGGTTAGTATTTCCTGGAGTTCAGCCTCGGGAAACGGATAGAGCTGCTCCAGTCGCAGGATCGCTATATGCTCCAGGCCCCGCTCCCGACGTGCGGCACGCAAGTCGTAAAAGACCTTGCCGCTACAAATAACAATGCGCTGCACTTTTGACTTGTCCAGGTCGTCCGTTTCATCCAGAACATTGTAGAACCGCCCCTCGGCGAGTTCCTCGATAGTGGAAATCGCTTCCTTGTGGCGCAACAGGCTCTTGGGGGACATGACTACCAGTGGCTTGCGCAGGGGACGAATGGCCTGTCGCCTGACCAAGTGGAATACCTGAGCCGGTGTGGTCGGGACACAGACCTGGATATTGTGTTCCGCGCTTAACTGCATGAAGCGTTCCAGCCTCGCCGAGGAGTGCTCGGGACCCTGGCCTTCATAACCATGAGGCAACAACATCGTCAAGCCGCAGAGGCGCGACCACTTGTGTTCGCCGCTGGTAATAAACTGATCAATGACCACCTGAGCGCCATTGGCGAAGTCGCCAAACTGGGCCTCCCAGATGACCAGGCCCTGGGGCAACGTCGTGGAATATCCGTACTCAAAGGCGAGTACCGCTTCCTCGGACAGCAGGGAGTCGTAGATGCCGAACTTGGCCTGCTTATCCGAGATATGCTGCAGTGGAATGTAATCACTACCGTCTTTCTGGTTGTGCAAGACCGCGTGCCGGTGGGAAAAAGTCCCGCGCCCCACATCCTGTCCCGTCAGGCGAATGGGATATCCTTCCTGCAACAGGGAGGCGTATGCCAGATTCTCGGCGAAGCCCCAATTCACCGGCATGGCACCCGCCGCCATCCGGCGCCGGTCCTCCAGGATTTTGGCTACCTGGCGCTGCAGCGGGAAATTGTCCGGCGCCATGTTGGTTGTCTGGGCCAGGGCCTGCAGTGACTGCAGATCAATGCGTGTATCGCACTGCAGTGTCCAATGGTGTCCCAGATAGGGTGTCCAATCGACAAAGAGTGATGTATTGGGTTCGGAGACCAGACTACTGACCAGCGGGGCTCCTCGATCCAGTGCAGCCCGGTAACGATCTACCAGTGTCTGCACTTCGCTGTTGCTGATGAGTCCTTCGCCAATGAGCTTTTCGGCGTACAGCTCCTGCGTCGTTTTATGTTTGGCTATTTTTTTATACATCATCGGCTGAGTCACCGACGGCTCATCGGCTTCGTTGTGACCGCGGCGGCGATAGCAAACCAAATCTATTACCACGTCTTTGTTAAACTCAGTGCGGTAGTCGACCGCCAGTTGCGTGACGAACAGCACAGCCTCCGGATCGTCCGCATTCACATGGAATATCGGGGCCTGCACCATTTTCGCCACATCCGTGCAATACTCGGTCGAGCGCGCATCCAGACGTTTGCTGGTAGTGAAACCAATCTGGTTATTGAGCACGATGTGGATGGTGCCGCCCGTTTTATAGGCGCGCGTCTGGGACATCTGGAAGGTTTCCATCACCACACCCTGCCCCGCAAACGCGGCATCGCCGTGCAGCACGATCGGCACAACGAGGTCGCCTTTCTCATCCTCGCGTCTTTCCTGTCGCGCGCGCACCGACCCTACCACCACCGGGGCCACAATCTCCAGGTGAGATGGATTGAAGGACAGGGCAAGGTGCAACTCCCCTCCCGCAGTCATGACATTGGATGAAAAGCCCTGATGGTATTTCACGTCACCGGAGCTTTCGTATTGTGCCCTGCCCTCAAATTCGGCAAACAATTCCGAGGGATTTTTCCCCAGAATATTGATCAGCACATTGAGGCGACCGCGGTGGGCCATACCAAGGACGATTTCCTGTGCCCGGTAGGCGCCACAGCGCTGCACCATCTCCGACAACATGGGGATAAGGCTCTCTCCCCCCTCCAGCCCAAAACGTTTGGTGCCGGGGTATTTGGACGCCAGGGATTTTTCCAGTCCCTCGGCATTGATCAACTGATTCAGCAATTGCAGCCGCACTTCCTTGCCGTAATCCGGGGATGCACGTACCGACTCCATCCGCTGCATGATCCAATGGCGCTCGGTAGTATCGACGATAT
>JANPDE010000030.1:0-1652 GCA_031431315.1 Haliea sp. | reverse complement strand
GGTGTGTCCAGGCAACCGAGAATATTCATCATGGTGGATTTACCGGAGCCGGAAGACCCCATCACGGCGACAAAGTCGCCCGCCTCGACATCGAAATCGATACCGCGCAGCGCCTGGAAGGCGTTCGCGCCAGAGCCGAATACCTTGGTCAGGCCACGTACTTCGATCAAGCGCGTCATGGGACGGGCGCCAGCGCACCAGTCACAATGGGCATGCCTGTCTGCAGTGTCTCACCGCTGACGATGGTCCATGCACCGTCCGTATTGCCAACGACCACCGGCACTTCGGTAAGCGCGCCATCCTCGTCCAGCGTGTACAGTGTTTGCCGCGCGCCCCGGCCTATGGTGACTTCCTGTTCGGTGGCATCGCGTCTGCTCCTGAACAGGGAAATATCCGGGCCGGATTCTGCCTCGGTGACCGCCTGAAAGCGCAATGCGGCATTGGGCACGATGAATACGTCCTTCTCCTCACTCGTCAGGATAGTGGCCGTCGCAGTCATGCCAGGGCGCAGGGCAAGATCCTCGTTGTTGACGCTGAGGACGGTGCCGTAGGAGATCACATTGGACGTGGCGGTCGCGGCCACTGCAGCTTCCGTGTCGCCAGTATTGGAGCCGACATTCACGCGCGTGATCACGGCCTCGAAGACTTTCCCCGGATAGGCATCGACAGTAAACGTCGTGGGTTGTCCCACCGCGACCTGGCCGACATCGGCCTCATCGACTTTGACTTCCAGTTGCATCGCCGCCAGATCCTCGGCGATGACGAACAGGGTCGGCGTATTGAACGTCGCTGCCACCGTCTGGCCCGGCTCAACCTGGCGCGACAGGATCACGCCGTCCACGGGTGAGCGCACTGTCGCTTTGGCGAGATTGGTACGGTCTGTGGACAGTTGTGCCGCGGCTGAACTGACGGCGGCTTTTGCGGCCGCCAGGTCCGCAACCGCGCGTTTGGACTCTGCGCGCGCCGTATCCAGTTCTGCCAGCGAAGGCACTTTCCCGGCCGACAGGCGATGAATCTCCTCAAAGCGCGCCAGCGAAGAACGTGCGAGTTCAACCGTGGCCTCGGCCTGCAGCACGCTGGCTTTCGCCTGCTCCAGCGCGGCGGCGCTGCGCAGGATCGCATCGTTGAGCTTTTCCGGGTCGAGCTGCGCGAGCGCCTGGTCCTTTTTGACTTTGTCATTGATGTCCACGAACACCGCGTCGATGAGCCCGGAGAGTTCCGATCCGACAGAGACTTCGTTGGTGGGCTCGAGATTTCCGGTAGCCGTCACATGCACCGTCATATCGGCACGTTGCAATTCCACCGTCGCATACTGCGGCGCCGCTGCACCGCCGTTGAAAATATAGGCCAGCACCAACAGCGCCAGCGCAACTGCGACTACTGCAATGCCCCAGCGCCTGATCTGCGACCGCTTGCCCGACGGAGGGAGGCCTAAAAATTCGTCGATGCCCTGCGTGGGTAGACTACTTTCTGCATCTGTCACTGGTTTACCTCTGGTCATAAACTGGCATTGGCAGGCCAGCCGCCGCCCAACGCCTTGAAAAGTTGGATTGCCGCCGTGGATCGGGCCGCGTTGGCCGATGCCCTGCTGTCCTGCACGGTCAGCACGCTGCGCTGTGTATCCAACAAGGTCTGGAAATCGACCGCACCGC
>JANPDE010000029.1:0-3589 GCA_031431315.1 Haliea sp. | reverse complement strand
GATCGAAAACAAAGTCGAAGGTGTGGATTTTATCTGCGCCAACACGGATGCCCAGGCGCTCTCGGATATTGCATCCAAGACAGTCCTACAGCTCGGTGGTGATATCACCAAAGGGCTGGGGGCAGGCGCCAACCCGGAAATCGGCCGGGCGGCAGCGATGGAGGATCGCGAGCGTATCGCCGACGCGCTGCGCGGTGCCGACATGGTGTTTATCACTGCCGGGATGGGAGGCGGTACTGGTACTGGCGGTGCTCCCGTGGTGGCGGAAGTCGCCCGTGAACTGGGAATCCTGACGGTCGCGGTGGTTACCCGCCCCTTCGCATTTGAAGGCAAAAAGCGTCTGAGCATTGCTCAGGAAGGCCTGGCCGAATTGGCACAGCATGTCGATTCACTGATCACTATTCCCAACGAAAAATTGCTGGAAGTCCTGGGCAAAAATTGCAGCCTGCTGGAAGCCTTCCGCGAGGCGAATGATGTTCTGTTGGGCGCGGTTCAGGGTATCGCAGATCTGATCATTCGCCCGGGTATGATTAACGTGGACTTTGCTGACGTCCGCACCGTGATGTCCGAAATGGGCATGGCAATGATGGGGACCGGTTATGCCAAGGGCGAAAATCGTGCTCGCAAAGCGGCCGAAAAAGCGATCAGCAGTCCGTTGCTGGACGATATCAACCTCGCCGGAGCGCGCGGTATCCTGGTCAATATCACCGCCGGTTTTGACCTGTCACTGGGCGAGTTTTCCGAAGTCGGCGAGACCATCGAGGAGTTCGCCTCTGAAGAGGCGACGGTGGTGGTGGGGACCGTCATCGACCCGAATATGAAGGAAGAGATCAAAGTGACTGTCGTCGCTACCGGCCTGGGCGGTGGTGCGGTGCGAGTACCATTGCAGATTGTAGAAGGCGTGGCGCCCAAAAAACCCCTGACGGCAGACCCTGATATGGAACCCGATTACAGCGCCTATGACCGTCCGGCAGTGACGCGTCGTCGACCGCCAGGCGGACAGGTCGCCGCGGCGCCGGGGAATGCCGGCGAGGAGTATTTCGACATTCCCGCGTTTCTGCGGCGCCAGGCTGACTAGGCAAGCGCTGCAGGTAAAGCTTTCGCGCCAGCCGATAACGGTATTGCACAGCGCCGGGTTGCTCCCGACCCGGCGGTTGCAATCCTATCTAAACCTGTGGTAGCCAGGGGTCAACCCTGATGTATCGCTGCCTTGGCATTTCGGGTCTTTTTGTGGCATAGTTCCGTGCATATTTCACGTTCCGCTCTCTTACCACTCAATAAATGACGATCATTGAATAAATGAAAGTAATTTTTATTAGTCGAAAACACGGTGGTTCACGCGCTATCGAACTGAGCCGCTGGTCCCGGGCGTTGCTGTCCCTGTGCTGTCTGGGTATGCCACTGGGTCTGGCGGCCTCCGGATATATCGCCGGGCAGGAGAGTGGTGCGCGAGCCCTGCGCGGGGAAGCTCTCGATGCGTCGCAGGATGATACGCAGCAGCCGTCCGCCAATGCGAATGGTCAGGGCGGAACGACCGAACACCAGGTGCAGGCTTTGACGATTAACCTGGCGGAGCTGGAGGCTAGAATGACCCGCCTGGATGCGTTGGGACAACACCTCACCGCCATGGCCAATTTGGAAGAGGGAGAGTTCGATTTCAGTCAACCACCTGCCGTGGGTGGTCCCCAGGTCAGCGACGCTACAACCTATTTCACCCCCCAGCGACTCGACGAGGAACTGGACCAGTTCGAGGCACGTCTTGATGACCGAGAACGGCAGCTCGATATCCTGGAGTCGATGCTCACCAACCGCAAACTCGAAGAGCAGGGCTCCTTGTCGGGTCTGCCCGTGAAAACAGGTTATATGTCATCCCGCTATGGGTGGCGCAAAGATCCTTTCAATGGGAAAGGATCCTTGCATAACGGCCTCGATTTTGCCGGCAAATCAGGCTCCGATGTAGTAGCTGTGGCCTCCGGCGTGGTGACCTGGTCTGGAAAGGATGCAGGTTATGGCAACGTGGTTGAAATTTCACACGGTGACGATTATGTCACTCGCTACGCGCACAACAAGGAAATTCTGGTTCATCCTGGAGACGTCGTGCGCAAGGGGGGGACTATTGCGTTAATGGGTTCCACCGGTCGCTCGACCGGTTCCCACGTCCATTTCGAAGTGTATAAAAACGGTCGTTCGGTCGACCCCTCAAGCTACGTAGCCCGCACCCACCCCTGATCCACCCCGGTTGTCGCTGTGCACTTCCTACCGGTCCTTCACGGTTGGATATCTCTATTTCAATTACGATGAAGAACAATGATAAGCAATGCTCTTAAAAACCTCTTCGGCACCCGCAATAGTCGCGAACTGAAGCGCATCGGCAAGGTGGTCAAACAGATCAATGCCCTGGCAGAAGAGATAAAGGCTCTGGACGATGCGCAGCTGGCTGCTAAAACCCCTCATTTCAAGCAGCGCCTGGCGAACGGGGAGAGCCTGGATTCCCTGCTTCCCGAGGCGTTTGCCGTGGTGCGGGAGACGGGTGACAGGGTGTTGGGCCTGCGCCATTTCGACGTGCAACTTATTGGTGGCATGGCCCTGCACGAGGGCAAGATTGCCGAAATGCGCACGGGCGAAGGCAAGACCCTGGTCGCGACCCTGCCGGCCTATCTCAATGCACTCACTGGCAACAGCGTAAACCTGATTACGGTAAATGATTATCTGGCTAATCGTGACGCTCACTGGATGGGACCTCTCTACAACTTCCTCGGTGTCTCATTCGGGGTGATACGCTCGGGCCAGACAACCCCGGAAAAAATCGCCGCCTACCAGGCGGATATCGTTTATGGCACCAATAATGAGTTTGGTTTCGATTATCTGCGGGATAACATGGCGTTTTCACTACTGGAGCGGATGCAGCGCGGCCTGAGTTTCGCCATCGTCGACGAGGTGGACTCCATTCTGATCGACGAGGCGCGCACACCGCTGATTATTTCTGGTGCCTCTGAAGACAGCTCGGAGCTCTATCGACGGGTCAATAGTATGATCCCGTCGCTGCGTCTGGACACCGAAGGCGCCCCCGGGCATTACACCATTGACGAGAAACAGCGCCAGGTGGAACTGACGGAATCCGGGCACGAGTTGATTGAGGAACTGATGATAAGCGCGGGGTTGCTGGCGGAAGGTGACAACCTGTATGGCGCGACCAATCTCAATTTGTTGCACCACGTCTATTCCGGTATGCGCGCCCACGCGCTGTACCATCGGGATGTGGAGTACATCGTGCAGAACGGGCAGGTGGTGCTGATTGATGAGCACACCGGTCGCACCATGGCAGGAAGGCGCCTATCCGAAGGACTGCACCAGGCGATCGAGGCCAAGGAAGGCGTCTCCATCCAGAGTGAAAGCCAGACACTGGCGTCCACCACCTTTCAGAATTACTTTCGCCTTTATGACAAGCTTGCCGGTATGACGGGTACCGCCGACACCGAGGCGTTTGAGTTCCGCCAGATCTACGGCCTGGAAGTGCTCGTCATTCCCACCAATGTGCCGCAACAACGCGACGATCTGAACGATCTGGTTTACCTGAGTGTGGAGGAAA
>JANPDE010000028.1:0-4303 GCA_031431315.1 Haliea sp. | reverse complement strand
TACTGGATGGCCACGGACAACCCCTTGCTACAGCACCGTGCAACCAGGGTGCTGCCTCATATAGTCGATACGCTGCTACTGGGCTCAGCCATTTCTTTATTGATAGTGTGGCATTTGTCGCCGCTGGGGCTACCTTGGTTGGTAGCGAAAATCATCGCGCTGATGATGTATATCGCACTCGGATTGGTGGCGTTGCGATTTGGTCGATCCAAAAAAATCAGAGTTGGCGCTTGGTTGCTGGCGCTACTGACGGCAGGGTATCTGATATCAGTGGCCTACAGCAAAAGCCCGTTAGGCGTGTTGCAGCTGATGCACGTGTGAGGCAGTAACCGTCCGCAACGCCAAACGCGCGGACGGCACCGGGGTTAGCCGGGATTCTTTGCCTTGTATGCTTTAAGTGCCTCATTGAATTTGAGCGCGAGCTCTTCTTCCTTGGAGACGGAGCCGTTGTAATCCTCGTTGAGTTTCTTGAGAGCGGCCTGCGCTTCCTCACTGGGCGAGTCTCCCGCAGCAGCGACTTCGGCGGCGGCGACCTGTGGATCCAGGCAGGCGCGGTACTCGGTGTTAGAGGCCTGATAATCCTTCACAGCTTTCTGCCCGGCCAGCATCTGCTCCATTGTTGCGGTAGCGCCGTCGGGCAGCGTAGGTAAACTCGGCGCCGTACATTCACCGGCCATGCTCGCTGCACTTCCCAGGGCCAGGCCGACCAGTACCAGCTTGAGACTGTTATTCATAAATACCTCACCTGCTTTAAGAGTTGCGGGGGAAAAACCTTAACAGGACTGTTTGCTCCTGCCAAGTCAGGACTGCCATTGCGGCGCTTGTTATTCTTTGCCCACCCACAGAGCGGATACCCGCAACTGTGCTTCCAGCTCACGCGCCACCGCCTGTGCGGAAATTTTGTCGGCCAGGCCTACCACTCGCACCCGGTACAGCGTTTGGCCGTCTTTGTTGTTCGGCATCACGATGACCTTGCCCGCACCCGGATGCAGTTTGCCTGCCCACGACTGCGCCATGTTACTCGACGCGTAGGAGCCAAAATTGACAAACCAGGGCCCCGTGGCGGTCGCGATCGCAGAGGGTGTGGCAACAGGCTCAGGGACGGCGCGCTGCGCGGCGGCAGGTGGCGCAGTAACCGGCTTGGCAAGCGCTGCTTCTGGAGCGGTTGATTTTGTGGCGGCCGGCTCAGGTGCGGCCGGCTGTGGTTTGACCTGGCGGGGCTCTGGCAGCGTTTTGGTCAGCACAGCCTGCTGCACGCCGAGCTGGGATTCCAGGCCGGCGACGGTATCGGCGAGCCTGCGATTCTCCAGTGTCATCGCCTGGGCAATGGCGGACAGCTTGTCATAGGACTGTTTCATGTCCTCCAGAGCGACCCGACTGGCTTGCACGTCCTCGGGGCTGGCGGTGGTCGCCAGCGCCGCGCGTAGTTGGCGTATCTCTTCCTGGGTGGCGGCACGCTGCTGCATCACGCCGTAACCGCCAGCGATCAACAGTACGAGCGCCACAATCGCCATGGCGATCAGGCTTAAAGGCCAATTCTGGCCGTTTTCCTCAATTTCATCTTCATCCACATCCTCGTCGAGATAGCCTTCTTTTTCGAGCCAGGCATCGGGTTCCTCGGCAACGAAGGTATCGGATTCATACGGCTCGTTAATGTCCGCCTCGATTAACAGGTCGCGTTCATCTTCATCCGGAAGCACGTCGTCGAATTCCTCTTCTTCCATGCTGTCGTCCGAGCGGTAGCCCGAGGCGTGATCCGTATCCCGATCGGGCTCTTCGTAGCCATCCTCATCGTCTTCATCGAAGCGGCTAAATTGGGGTTCGCGTCGTTGCTTGTCGCCGACGGGATCGGCGTCATAGCGGGGTGAGAGTTCCCTATTGTTATTCGAGAGTTCGTCGTTGTTTGTGGTCATGGCTCAACGGCACCTGCGCTATGCGAAAAACTGCTGCGATGATAACAGACCCGTACGCTAATTTCCTCGCCACAGCCGCAAGAATAAAGGCTACGTTCCGGGCTTCGGATGTAGTTAGAATGGGCCGATGGATGTATCCGCTATTCTCTCTCCCCTTAACGAAGCGCAGCGCGAAGCCGTCGCCGCAGAACACCAGAACATGCTGGTGCTCGCCGGTGCCGGCAGCGGCAAGACGCGGGTGCTGGTACACCGCATTGCCTGGCTGATCAAGGCCGAGGATTTCTCTCCCTGGTCCATTCTGGCAGTGACCTTTACCAATAAAGCCGCCCGGGAAATGCGCAGCCGCATTGAGGAAATGCTGCAGATTCCGGCCCATGGCATGTGGGTGGGCACTTTTCACGGTCTTGCGCATCGACTGTTGAAGGCGCATTGGCAGGACGCAGGACTGCCGCAGAATTTCCAAATCCTGGACAGCGACGATCAATTGCGCCTGGTCAAGCGCGTGTGCCGGGATCTGGGCCTGGATGAATCCCGCTGGCCACCCAAACAAGCCATGTGGTACATCAATGCGCAGAAAGATGAGGGGCTGCGCAGTGCGCATATCGAAGCGCCTGCCGGGGATCTGTTTGCCAGGACCATGCTGCAAGTGTATCGCGCCTATGAAATTGCCTGCGAGCGCGCCGGCCTGGTGGACTTTGCCGAATTGCTGCTGCGAGCCCACGAGTTGTGGCTCAAGTCCCCGCAAGTGCTGCAGCACTACCAGGGCCGCTTCCGGCAGATACTGGTCGATGAATTCCAGGATACCAATACCGTGCAGTACGCCTGGCTACGGGTACTGGCGGGTGCGCAGATTCCGGTGGTCGCCGTGGGTGACGACGACCAGTCTATCTACGGTTGGCGCGGGGCAAAGATCGAAAACATCCAGCGCTTTACCGAGGATTTCAGCGCCACCCGCACCATTTGCCTGGAGCAGAATTACCGCTCGACCCGGACGATCCTGCAGGCGGCCAATGGCGTCATCGCACACAATTTCGGACGCTTGGGTAAAGAACTGTGGACGGACGGGGAGTCGGGAGAGCCGATCAACTTGTACGCGGGCTATAACGAACACGATGAAGCCCGCTATATTGTGGAGCAGGCCGAGCAATGGCTGAACGCGGGGAATACGCGCTCCTCGGTGGCCATCCTGTATCGTTCCAATGCGCAATCGAGGGTGTTGGAAGAAGCGTTGATTCGCAGCGCCATTCCGTACCGTATCTACGGCGGGCAGCGTTTCTATGAGCGCCTGGAAATTCGCAACGCCCTAGCCTACCTGCGGCTGCTGCTCAATCGCGGCGATGATGCCGCTTTAGAAAGGGTGATCAACACGCCGCCGCGCGGTATCGGCAGCAAGACCCTCGACACAGTGCGCGAATGTGCCCGCGACCGAAGTATGCCCCTGTGGAGCGCAATCGACGCGGTGCTGGAAGAAAAACTGCTGCCCGCCAGGGCACTGAGCGCGCTGGAGAGTTTTGTCGTATTAATTAATGAGCTGGACAGCGGCGCGGATCAGCTGGCCTTGGAAGAACTGGTTGAGCATACGATAGGTGCGTCCGGGTTGTTGCAGTATCACAAGAGCGAAAAGGTGGAAAAAGGCCAGGCGCGGGTAGAAAACCTGGAGGAACTGATCAGTGCCGCCAAGCAGTTTGTCGCCGAGGAGGGCGAGCTGTCGCCGCAGCAACAATTTCTCGATCGGGCCGCCCTGGATGCGGGAGACGCCCAGGCGGATGAGCACGAGGACAGCGTGCAATTGATGACACTGCACTCGGCCAAAGGGTTGGAGTTCCCGCTGGTGTTCCTGGCCGGCATGGAGGAAAACCTGTTTCCCCACCGCATGTCCGTAGAGGAACCCGGGCGCCTGGAGGAGGAGCGCCGTCTCTGCTACGTGGGCATTACCCGCGCCATGGAAAAACTGGTCATCACCTACGCCGAGTGCCGCCGGCTGCACGGCAGTGACTCATACAACACCCCGTCGCGCTTCGTAAGGGAAATCCCTGCGCAATTGCTGCAGGAAGTGCGCCTGCGCGGTACGATCACACAGCCGGTGAGCAGCCTCACCCAGGCCCGGGTTCCCGAAACGGACTTGTCTCTGGGGCAGCGGGTTTACCATCAGGTATTCGGGGAAGGCGTGGTACTTAATTTCGAGGGGCGCGGCGCCAGTGCCAGGGTGGAAGTGAATTTTGACGCGCAGGGCAGCAAGTGGCTGGTGCTGCAATACGCCAACCTACAGTTGATGTAACAAAATATAGTTATGGACGAAATCGTACGTGGACATCGCCTTTGCCGAAAGAGGGATTCAGCGACGTGGTGTTTTAGTTAATCGTTTTACGGCAATTCTCGATGGCTTTTTC
>JANPDE010000027.1:0-5753 GCA_031431315.1 Haliea sp. | reverse complement strand
CGAAAGAGAAATCACACGTCGATACCTGGCAGCCTGAGAGTGAACCGGCCAGTATCAAAAAATTGGGCCTGGCCTATATGAAGGTGTTTAAAAGCCCCAAACAGATTCAGGCCATCGTCAAGCACGCCATGAACTCCCGCTCCGTCGCCACCCGGGAGATCGCCCACGGCGGGATCGACGATCACGACGTGGGCGAGCGCACCCGCTTCAATGTCAAGGTGTCTCCACACCGTGTACTTGGCGGGTTGCGGATGGACCTCAACGATCTGAAATACATCAAGAACAGGGTTGGCAACTGCACCTTGAACGACGTATTCCTGAGCATTGTGGGTGGATCGCTGAGGATGTATCTGGAAGCAAAAGGTGAGTTGCTTGCGACCACACTGGTGGTCGGCGTACCGATGAGTACGCGCGACGCCTCCAACGTCAACACCGAAGGCGGGAATGAAGTGTCCGGTATGCGCCTGAATCTCAGGACCGACATTGAGGACCCCGTTGAGCGCCTGCAGGCCATTAACCGTGACGCCATAAGTTCCAAGGCGTACGCCAGCGCTATCGGCATCGAAAGACTGAGCACCATGATAAATTCCGTGCCCTCCAGCCTGATGTCCCTGGGGATGCGCGTGATGGCGGTCACCGGATTGTCCGCCCGTACTCCGCTTGCCCATACGATTGTGACCAATGTACCCGGACCTTCATTCCCCATGTATTTCTGTGGCGCCAAGGCGTCGGTGTGGATCGGCCTCGGCTGCCTGACCGACGGCGTTGGACTGTTTCATACCATCAACAGCTACAACGGCTTCGTTTTCCTGAGCTTTCTCTGTTGTCGGGAAATGATGCCCGATCCGGAATTTTATCATCAGTGTCTCAATCGCTCTTTGGAGGAACACTTAAGTGCCGCGAAAGAGCACTAACAGCTACCAAACGTATGTTGAGCGGCTGACTCGATGACGAATCCCGTTGCTAGAGCATCAGGTCGTAAGGTGTTTGCGCTGCTGGCCACACTGGCGTTGTGTGCTTGCAATAACTCCAGCGAGCCGGGCATCCTGGATCGGCGTTTTGGCGACACGGCAGCCCGCCATTTCAATTCACTGACGGTACCACTTTATCCAGTCTCAACACATCCTGCACCGGGGGTTTACGACTTCACCGAGGCGGATCGCGCGGTAGCACTGGCTGAGAGCGCCGGTCACCCGCGCATTCGGTCGCTGGACCGGGCAAAGCCCCGCGCGTTGGCACCAGCGTGAAGGTGCCTGAGGACCCTCTACTGTAGACATACTATTAATACTTCTTATACTTACCACAAGCTTCTGCCTACACTACAGTCACCAGAATTGTCTCTCCTCAGGTTTCACATGCCCAATCGCAGACAGTTTCTTTCTTATGCCGCTCTCGGCGCCTCAGGCCTTTTCCCTGAGGGTCTTTTTGCAAAGCAACCCAAAAAAAATAGGCATCCTAACGTTCTTTTCATCATCTGCGATGACCTCAACGATTCCATCCGAGGCATGAGTGGGCGCCCCCAGGCAATAACCCCCAATATTGATGAGCTGGGCTCACGCGGGGTTCGGTTCAATAATGCACATTGCAATGCTCAAGCGTGCGGGCCTTCCCGCGCAAGTCTTTGGACCGGTCTTTACCCGCATACAACGGGGTACTTTGGTCACGATCAGAACAGCAATCACTGGCGGAGTAATCCATCGCTCAGGAAGGCAGGAACTATTTTCGAGCACTTCAAAACCGGGGGATACTCCATAGCAGGAACCGGAAAAATTTTTCACAATGGCCAGGAGGACAAGAGCGCATGGTCCAGTACCGGCGCAATATCTGGCTTTGCTGGTAATAGTGACTTTGGCCCCAACCCCTGGGATGGAGTTTCCAAGGAGTCCTGGGGTGCGCTTAAAGCATTCGGTCACCCCTCCATGCCGAAAGAATTGAGAGAGAACTGGACCGAAGGCTTTGGCCCACTTTCTGATGTTCCCACTATTCCTCCCAATCCGGCAACGGGCGCACCTGGCTATACCGGCTGGGCTCTGAAGTCGAAACCCTTTCGATACGTAAATGAAGAAGATAGAGATCTGATGCCTGACGAAGCGAGCACACTTTGGGCAATGAGCAAACTTAGATCGGCCTCAGAGACGCCTTTTTTTCTAGCGGTTGGATACAACAGGCCCCACGTCCCCAGATATGCCCCAAAAAAATATTTCGATATGTATCCACTTGAGACCATAGAACTTCCTCCCTATCTAGAGGACGATCTCAAGGATGTGCCGCGTTCACTTTATACACTGCCGGATAACCCTGATTTACTAATGCCCAGGGCCAAAGCTCTCCCCGCGCTGCTTGCCGCAGGCGGCGTGGACTTGTGGAAGCGTTGGATACAATCCTACCTCGCCTGCGTCACTTTCGTGGACGACCAGGTCGGGCAGATCCTGCACGCACTGAACAGTGGCCCGCACAAGGACAATACCGTAATCGTATTTACCAGCGATCATGGTTATCACATGGGCGAAAAAGATCACTTGAGTAAATTTACGATTTGGGAAGAGACGACTCACATTCCGCTGATCATTGCCGCGCCTGGCGTTAGCAAAGCTGGAGCCGTTTGCTACAAACCGGTGTCACTGGTCGATCTGTATCCCACATTGTGCGACTTGTGCGGCCTAACAACCGATATTAGTGGGCGCCCTAATAGGCTTCCGGTAGATGGCTATAGTTTGCGTCCTTTTTTACTCAATCCGGAGCATGGCAGCTGGGACGGCCCCTCCGTTGCACTTGCGAGCAATGAGGGATTGCCCTTTAAAGTAAGTGCCGCCGCGCCCATTGATGAGCAAATCTTTTCTGTTAGAGATGAGCGCTACCGCTACACTTTAAGCTATGATGGCGAAGAAGAGTTCTATGACTTATTGGAGGACCCGAATTGCTGGGAAAATCGGACAGGTGAAGACCGTTACAAAAAGCAAAAAGCCGTGCTTCGGGCTACATTGATTCAAATGACTGGCCGTAGCGTATCGGGGCCATTCAATGCGTCGCCGTGAAGGTGCTTGAGGATCCGGGCATCGGAACGGAGGTGAGCGGGCAGAAGAAGAACCGAAGCTACAGCTACCAAACGTATTCAGCTTCAAAAAGCTGTACAGTTGCCGCCCATAAATCATCCACTAAATCCCAGCCCGCGGAATTAGTCTCTTCATAGTGCCCGGGCGGCTTCTCTAGCTGCGCTCCCACCATCTGTCCGTAATAGCAGATCGCCCGAACTGCTGGCCCGTCCGCTCCAAGTGACGACAGAAACCCCGCGTCATCAAATACTTTCTGACAGGTAATGCCGCCAACCCAGGTAGGTGACTCAATGATACCGCGATCCGCCAGGTCCTGGCAGCTGGCACCCGGTTGCGCACTCAGTGAGAGCGGGTGACACTGCAAACGGTAATCCGAAGCCGGAACAAAGTAACCAACCTCGTCCATTCCCAGCCCGATGGTAAAGGTAATCGACTCATCCACGAGTGACAGCAAGTGTCCGGGTATAACATAGTCCGACCCCACAGCGTGTTCGTCCGGTTGCTCGTTGTACTTTTCTGGCGGCGCGGTATTGAAATCGTCCGGTAGACCGATAACGAGTTCCGAGGACACCTCCCCCGGGAGAAATAGCATGCCAACATCACCAAAGTCTACATGCGTTACCTGTGTCTTTAGCACATCGCCCTTTGCCACCTTGCGGTCTAGCAGCGGCGTCAGCACGGGATCCTCGATTGTTTCTGCGCCAGCGTTTACGCAATTGTCATCGCTAAACGGTTTTCCGGCGCAGTTGTAGACCTGCATGGGTTGCCAGCCGAGTTCACCGTCAGCGGCTAACACACGAAAACCGAGATTTGTAACGCGACTGTAGAACGCCTGTTTACGAATTATCACTGATTCGAACGCCATGGGCCCAGCTCCATCCAGCAGCACATTGACGGCGTTTGCCAACTCGTTTCCAGTGGATTCCGTTTTTGCAAACGACTGGCACTCATAGGGATTATCGTCGTCGCATTCTGTCAGAGGGATAGCGCCTTGCGGCACCATTTTTCCATCACCCACGGGGTGGGCTTCGTCAACCAACCAGGCCGGGGCGTGCAGCGGTCCGGTCAATACACCCAGAGCGCCATTAAAGAATGCAACCTCTCCGCCATGAGACGCCTTAAGCCGTGTTTCAAGTACACTGACATAATCGCCAGAAAAGTACCTGTCCTCGGCGGTACACTCGTCTCCTTCCCAGCCCTTGATGGCACAGGCCTCATCAAGTCCGGCGGCGTCTGCAGGTGGCTCCCATCCCAGGGTGACCTCCGGGTGTGAATTCCACTGCACCATGATCGCAATTGATTGTCCTGTTTCTACCGAATTGAATGCCAGTACATTGAGCCTGCTGTCATAGATTCGCGGATCACGCTGATCCACCGATCCATAATTGTGTTCTCCAGTGGCAATTGAGGCTGACGCTGGCTCTACCGATTGCACGGCGGCGGAGGCTGCAGCAACTATCTGCTCTGCAGCCATCTCGTACCACTGAGCGTTGGGACCAAAAGCTGTTTCAGGCCCATGATGGTTATGCGAGGCGGCGACGAGCACGTCCGCGTCTGCCCATTTGTCTGGCAGTGTCGCCTGGATACGTCGCACGATTTCGTCCACATCCGCTTTCAGGTGCATGTACGTGTTACTGGTGACAAAGATCACGCGCTGGTCTTCACGTTCCAGGGCAACGGCTGTAGCGCGAACATCGTCGTGAACCCAGGAGCCGTCACTATTGCCATTACCGACATTTACTCGCCCCTGATCCCATGCCGGAACAAATATGCCCGGGTTATTCGGGTCCAACTCAGCGGCAGCAGGCCAGCCGGGTGCTTCCTGCAAGTAATCGCGACTACCACTCACCGTGGGTAAAAGGCTCCGACTCGCGGCTCCAACATAAAGGGTAGGTTCACCGGGGTTTATCGCGCCTTGATTGTCATTACCGTCACTGCAGCCAACAAGAGAGGTTGGTAGCAACAACACCATGAGAATTGTGAACCAGGGTAATACTTTCATGAAGTTCTCCATTGAGGTCACTGGCCCCGACTGCACGAGCAGTGTTCGATTAGCATCAGATGTCGAGAACGTTTTCTGCAAGACCACCCATTATCGACACTCCATTAATAGTTCTTATACTTTTGTATCGGTCATCTAGTCAGCCGCTGCCAGCTTGTAGTGTTTGGGATCGGTGATGAAATCAGCGTGGCCATAGCTGTCCAGCAGGCCGGCGAGCTTGTTCACCAGGTGTCTATCCAACAGGGTGCGCACACCAGGGACGCGCATGCCCACACTATAGAAACCTGACGTGGCCAGGATCACCACTATCGTGACCGCCGTGGCCAGTTTGTCATCGAAGCGATAGTGGATGCCCATTTTTTCGGCACGAGCGGGTTTGCCGTCGCAAAAATTCCGGATCAGAAAATATTTGGAAAAGCCCCGTTCCATCCAGCGATGCATTCTGCCCCGTAGGGACGAATGCTCAAAGAGTTCGGCCTCCATCGTACCGCGTACCAACTCGCCGCAGGTGGCGTCGTCAAACTCTTCCCTGAGCGACAGCGTCCGGGCCATGATCAGATCGACAATTTCCTGTGGCGTTTCGCCCAGCAGGTCCTGTGGCAGACCCAACAGGAAACAGCGATAGCGCGCCATTTCCACGCGCTCACGCTCGGCTGGCGTAAAGCTTATACGTCCTTTTGCCAACAGCTTGAATGACA
>JANPDE010000026.1:0-1635 GCA_031431315.1 Haliea sp. | reverse complement strand
CTGTACTGCTCATTACCGCTGTCATAGGCTGTATTGAGGTAGTCGACCGCCATAAAGTCGGAATCGACGAAGCGTTTGTTGTCGTACCAGGTCCAGCCGGTGAGAGACGTGAGTTGGTATTCGCCCCAGGCGTATTGGTATTGCACGATGGCGCGCTGGGAGTCCTGGTCGTCCTCGGCGTCCCCGGAGGCGGTATAGGAGGTCCAGCTGTTTTTGTCCTGGTTGATGCCGATATCCGTGCCCGGATCCATGCGGTCCAGGAAGCCAGTGCTATCCGTGTCGGGCTGGAAGGTATCGCCAAGAATACTGAGGTCGTCGTACTGGTAACTCAGCAGCAGGTCGCTGTTGGCAGAAACGTCGTACAGGGCCATGGTGCGTAGGGTGGACTGCTCGCGCCGGGGCACCTCGTTGCCGGTGGCGGCGTTGTCGACGTAGCCCTCCTCGGTCACGTCGTTGATGGCGATGCGATAGTTGCCGAATTCGGTCGGAATATCCACAGCGCCGTTAAGGTAGGTGCTGCCATACTCAAACTCGTAGTCGCCCTGCACGTAGCCGCCCAACTCGTCACCCGGACGGCGGGAAATAATACTGATGGCGCCGAGGCTGGTGTTTTTACCGAGCAGCGTAGTCTGGCTACCCTTGATAACCTCGATGCGCTCAACGTCGAATAGTGCCGCCTGGAATTCCCGTATGCGCCCGGCCCAGATGCCATCGATGAACAGTCCCACCGATTGATCGAGGCTCTCGCCACCCGCTCCGGTACCCAGGCCGCGCACTGTAATCTGCGACAGGTTCTGCGGTGTTTCCTGGATGACCAGCCCCGGAACGGCATCTGCCAGGTCGTTGGTATCGCGAATACTGAAGTTATCCAGCATCTCTCCGGTCACCACGTTAATGGTGATGGGCACGTCCTGGATATTCTCGACGCGCTTCTGGGCAGTGACGATCACCTCCTCGAGCACCGCCTGCTGGCTCTGTGCACGAGCTGCTGCCACGGCCAGTAGTAACGCGACTGTCAGGCGGGTCAGGCTTTTCATAGTGCTCGTCCTTTGATGATGTTTTGTCACTCAAACTGGTTTGGTAACCGCCAGGTAAAAGAGGATTGGCACAAACACGATAACCAGGGGCGTGCTCACCCGGAAAAATTGCCAGTGCAACCGGGTCATGGCCTCGTAGCGCTCAGCGTTGCCCGCGACGCGAATTTTTTTCTTATTGCCGCCAAAATGGGAGAGGTAATAATCCATGATCTCTATCGGGACGAAAATAATGAACACAATGCCCAGCTTCAGGCTGAGCCAGTTCACGTCCTGCCAGGCCCAGCCGGCCAGCCACACCATCAGTACGCCGGTGGCCAGCAGTAGGGGAAAGGCGACGTGTTCGATGATCACGCCCCGGTCGAAACGCTCCATGAACTCATTGCGCCGCGCGACGGCGCCGGCGTCCTGCGGGTTGCGCTGCCAGGCGCGAAAGACGGGCGCGACGTAGTACATATAGGCCACGGCCGTACTGAACGCCCACAGGGCAACCGCGAGCAGGTGGACCACCTTGATCTGCAAATACCAGGGCAGCAGCAGGGTGCGCAGCTCTTCCAGAAAACATCCTTCCTGTTATCGTTGTTGTTGTTATGGTCGCGCG
>JANPDE010000025.1:0-5037 GCA_031431315.1 Haliea sp. | reverse complement strand
GCTCGCGCCGTTTGCGTAGCCAATCGGAGGCGCACTGCTCCACCGCTCGGGCCAGTGGTTTGTGGCCGGCATAGGCGTCAACAAGGTCTCGCTGCACGGGTTTACGCAGCAGGGACTGGTGGGCGTGCTGACTGTGGACATCGATAAGCAAGGCACCGAGCTCTGCGCAGTCCTGCAAGGTACAGGTGCTGCCATTGATGTAGGCGCGACTGCGACCATCGGCCGTAACAACCCTGCGCAGCAGGCATTCGGTGCCGGTGTACATGTCGCGATCCTTCAACCAGGTGATGGCCTGGGGGATGGCAGCAAGATCAAAACTGGCTGAAATCTCTGCCCGTTCGCACCCGTGGCGTACGGTCTTGGGATCGGCCCGGTCACCGAGGCACAGCCCCAGCGCGTCCAGCATGATGGATTTGCCCGCGCCCGTTTCCCCGGTGATCACCGTCATACCCGGCGCAAACTCCATCTGCAGGGCGGAGACAATGGTGTAGTTGCTGATGCTGATTTGGGCGAGCATGGCAGATCATCTGGTGGTTTCTCCATTTATACCTTAGAAGGTTAGCCGGTTAAACATCCACAGCGCGTCACTATTATGTTTCTTCCAGCGCTTTGTAAATGGTGGCCGCTGTGATAAAACCGTGAGCAGGTCTTTATTGGTGAGTAACCTATGACGGCGGGAGTGATATCAGCGCGCGCCAGTATTCTGCTAAAAACTTTGGTTGAGCAGCATATTCGGGATGGCCAGCCGGTCGGGTCCAGTACGCTGCTCAGGGCTGCCGGCCTGCCGGTCAGCGCGGCCACCATCCGTAACGTGATGTCCGATCTGGAAGAGAGGGGCTATTTACACTCGCCCCACACCTCGGCGGGCCGTGTGCCCACCGCTCTGGGGTACCGCTTGTTCGTGGATACTCTCCTGCAGGTGCAGCCGCTGGAAGATGAGGCCCTTGCAGCGCTGCGCGCCGAACTCAATCCGGATAAATCCGCGACAGAACTGGTGCAAGCGGCTTCTTTGCTATTGTCCAATATTACCGCCCAGGCGGGTCTGGTCACTGTGCCGCGCCAGGAGGCGAATCAGTTGCGCCAGGTAGAGTTTCTGCCCCTATCCGGGGAGCGTGTACTGGTGATTCTCGTGGTCAACGAGCGCGAGGTACAAAATCGCATAATCCACACCCAGCGACCCTTTACCGAGGCGCAGCTGCGGGAGGCGGCAGCGATGGTGAACCAGCGCTACGCGGGCCAACCCCTGAACCGGGTGAAGGAGCGGATTTTGCGTGAGATGCAGGAGGCGCGCAGTCAGATAGACAGTTACCTGGAGGACGCGCTGGACCTGGCCAACAGGGCGCTGGACCAGGACGGGAACGAGGAAGAGTATGTGATGGCCGGTGAGTCCCGCTTGCTGGGCAACGCCACCGCAGAGGAAATGTCGAGGCTGCGTGAATTGTTCGATTCTTTCGAGCAAAAAAAGGATTTGCTGCACCTGTTGGAGCGCTGTACCCGGGCCGAGGGCGTGCAGATCTTTATCGGTGAGGAGGCCGGCTACGAGGTCTTCGGCAACTACAGCGTGGTCACTGCACCCTACAACGACGGAACCCGGACACTGGGCGTGCTGGGGGTGATAGGCCCTACGCGCATGGCCTATGCGCGGGTCATTCCCATCGTTGATGTCACCGCCCGAATGTTGAGTTCGGCCCTCTCCAGCTAGACACTCGCGTTAGCGCACAGGCCGGTCCTGGGGCGGGTTTCCAGTCCCGCCAATTTCCTCGGCGTCACAGCCTTGAAATAACCCGTGACGGCCCCATATCGGGCTACAGATTCCGGATTGTGCGCGCTCCGCAGGAGTGCGTGCGGGTAGTAATCACTATGAATGGAGTGCCAGCGTGGCCGAACAAGATCAACAGCAGCCAGGGACTGATGAGCAGCGTGAAACAGGAGAGTCCCGAGCCGCTAGCGCCGCGTCGATAGATACGACGGAAAATGAGGGCCTGGGCGCCGCCGAAGGGCTGGCAGCGCTGGCCCCGGAGGACGAGTTAGCCCAACTACAGAACGAGCTGGCTGCTGCCAGGGACGCGGTCCTGCGCGCCCAGGCCGACGCTCAGAATGTGATGCGCCGGGCTGAGCAGGACGTCGAGAAGGCCCGCAAGTTTGCCCTCGAGCGTTTTTGCGGCGAGTTGCTGCCGGTGGTGGACAACCTCGAACGCGCCCTGGAGACAACTGCGGGCGACGATGAAATCGTCAAGCCCATCGCTGAGGGGGTACAGCTTACCCTCAAAAGTTTCCAGGACGCCCTGAAGAAATTCCATATCGAGGCGGTTGATCCCGCAGGCGAACCCTTTGATCCCCAGCTGCACCAGGCCATGAGCCTGGTAGAGAACGGTGATGTGGAACCGAACACCGTCATCGCCGTTATGCAAAAAGGCTACACCCTCAATGGCCGCCT
Source organism: Haliea sp. (assembly GCA_031431315.1). GTDB lineage: Bacteria > Pseudomonadota > Gammaproteobacteria > Pseudomonadales > Halieaceae > Marimicrobium. Next base: position 2,600 of record JANPDE010000025.1, on the reverse strand, counting down.
GGTGCGTCCGGCCATGGTAATGGTCAGCAAAAGCCCGGGGGGAAAGTAATCAGGAATCGTTGATTTTTGGGGTCTGAAGCGTTTAGCAAACCCTTGAAATCAGTTAGATAGGGCCAATATAGAGAACAACGTAAGCGACAGTGGCGGACATGGTCCGCGTCAACACAGTGGAGACAAAGAATGGGTAAGATAATTGGAATAGACCTCGGGACGACCAACTCCTGCGTATCCGTCATGGAAGGTGGTAAGCCCAAGGTAATCGAAAATGCCGAAGGGGATCGTACGACCCCCTCAGTCGTCGGTTATACCGAGGAAGGTGAAATACTGGTCGGCCAAAGCGCCAAGCGCCAGGCGGTCACCAATCCACACAACACGATCTTTGCGGTCAAGCGCTTGATCGGTCGCAAGTTCAAGGACGATGTGGTGCAAAAAGACATCTCCATGGTGCCGTACAAGATAATTGCCGCAGATAATGGCGACGCCTGGGTACAGGTCAGGAATGACAAGATGGCGCCGCCACAGGTGTCTGCTGAAGTCCTGCGCAAGATGAAAAAGACGGCCGAGGATTACTTGGGTGAACCGGTGACGGAAGCTGTGATTACCGTGCCTGCCTACTTTAACGATTCACAGCGACAGGCCACCAAGGACGCCGGAAAAATCGCCGGTCTGGAAGTGAAACGCATTATCAACGAGCCGACTGCAGCGGCATTGGCCTATGGTATGGACAAGTCCAGGGGCGACCACAAGATAGCGGTTTACGACCTGGGTGGCGGGACGTTCGATATCTCAGTTATCGAGATTGCCGAGGTGGATGGTGAACACCAGTTTGAGGTGTTGTCCACCAATGGTGATACGTTCCTGGGTGGTGAAGACTTTGACATGCGCCTGATTGAATATCTGACAGCGCAGTTCAAGAAGGAGAGCGGGATTGACCTGCACAACGATCCACTGGCATTGCAACGTCTCAAGGAGGCCGCCGAAAAGGCCAAGATTGAACTCTCCAGCGCCCAGCAGACCGAGGTCAACCTGCCCTACATTACGGCTGATGCCTCTGGACCCAAGCACCTGGTGGTGAAACTGAGCCGCGCCAAACTGGAATCTCTGGTGGAAGACCTGGTGACGCGTTCCATGGAGCCGGTCAAGATTGCGCTAAAGGACGCAGGCCTGAGCCCCAGTGAAATCGATCAGGTTATCCTGGTCGGTGGACAGACGCGTATGCCCATGGTGCAAAAGGTTGTTGCTGATTACTTCGGCAAGGAACCGCGCAAGGACGTTAACCCGGACGAAGCGGTGGCCGTGGGCGCCTCTATTCAGGGTGCGGTGCTGTCGGGCGATGTGAAGGACGTCCTGTTGTTGGATGTCACCCCGCTGACGCTGGGCATTGAAACGATGGGTGGCGTGGCTACCCCGCTGATTGAGAAGAACACCACCATTCCGACCAAGAAATCGCAAATCTTCTCTACGGCCGACGACAACCAGGCGGCGGTGACCATTCATGTGGTGCAGGGTGAGCGCAAACAGGCCTCCGGGAACAAATCACTGGGTCGCTTTGACCTGGCCGATATCCCGCCTGCGCCGCGCGGCATGCCGCAGATCGAGGTGACATTCGACCTGGATGCCAACGGTATCCTGAACGTGTCGGCCAAAGACAAGGCGACCAACAAGCAGCAGTCCATTCGTATCACGGCGTCTGGCGGCTTGAGCGATACCGATATCGAGAAAATGATCGCCGATGCCGAGGCCAATGCCGAAACGGACGCCAGGTTTGAAGAGTTGGTTGCTTCGCGCAATACCCTTGACGGCCTGGTCCACGCAGCGAAGAAAACCATCGAAGAAGCGGGTGAGCACGCCAGTGACGAAGAGAAGGCAGCGATCACTGCGGCGATCTCCGAGGCCGAAGTGGCACTCAAGGCTGATAACAAGGAGGCTATCGAAGCAGCGGCTACCAAGCTGACCGAATTGACAGGCACTGTGGCGCAGAAGATGTATGCTGCGCAGGCGTCCCAGGCTGAGGCCGCAGCGAGTGGAGCTCAGGCAGAACCCGCTGGCGGTGATGATGTGGTTGACGCGGAATTCGAGGAAGTGAAGGACGATAAAAAATAAACTCTGGCGCTTGTCGCCACCGTGAAGAACAGCGCGTTCATCACGTAACATGACCAGAACTACGCGGGATTCTAATGCCCGCGTAGTCATTTGCGGATGAGCTGTAAAAAAGCCTAAGAAACAACTATGTCAACTACGTCAAAACGCGATTATTACGAGATTCTCGGCGTCAGCAAAGGTGCCGTTGAAAAGGACATCAAGCAGGCCTATCGCCGCGCGGCGATGAAGCATCACCCCGACCGCAATCCTGATGATCCGGCGGCCGAGGGCAAGTTCAAGGAAGCGACCGAGGCCTACGATGTCCTCATGGACAGCAGAAAACGTGCGGCCTACGACCAGTATGGTCACGCGGGTGTTGATCCGGGTATGGGCGGTGGTGGTGGCGGTAATTTCAGCGACATTTTTGGCGATGTATATGGTGATATATTTGGCGGTGGTGGACGTGGCCGCGGCGGCCCGCAGCGCGGTTCAGACCTGCGCTACACGCTGGATATTTC
>JANPDE010000024.1:0-1954 GCA_031431315.1 Haliea sp. | reverse complement strand
AGCTGTCAAATTCATACTCCCTGACAAGCTTTGCCGTGGCCAGTTCCAGCACCACTACTTTCGTTTTTGCAGTTTTATCAAACTCGATAGACTCAAAAATACTGTTGAAGCCAAACAGGAATTTGAACGGTGTACGCATGAACGCCGGACATAACACAAAAATGGCATGCTTGTCCGTGATCGCAAAATCATGGCACATGGAGTAATCGCCGACGTATTGGGATACGTTGGACACCAGCGCGCCCCCCGAATCAATCGTGTAAAAATGCAGTTTCGGTTTGGGCACGCCGAATACGCCAAAGTTATAGAGGGTTCCTGTGCGGGGGTCGAGCCGGGGGTGTGCGCTGAAGGGCTGGCTGGCAGTTAAGCCGCCCCCGTAGGTATACTCGCCCACCGTTTCGAGCGTGGCAGGATCCAACTCGAAAGGTTTTCCTCCCTCCCACAGCGCCAGCAGTTTTCCGCCGTGCAATATGACGCTGGTATTGGCGGCGTTGCCGGGCGCCCTGAACATGTTCCTGAGAAAACCACCGGGAATCTGCGTGCCCACACCGCGATACAGAATTCTCTGCGCAGCGGTCTCGTCGACATACTTGGGGGTGCGTACATAACGATTCTTGTAGTGTACGCGACGGCCCTTGATAGTCACCGCACTGATCATGCCATCGCCATCAAACCAGTGACCGTACTGCTGATCGCCAATTTTGTTCCTGCCCGGACAGTTGAGAAACAAGGTGCCTTGCAGTTCCAGTGGAATTTCCCCGACAATTTTCTCCGGACTTATCCAGTAGGAAGTTTCATCGAAAAGTGTTTCGTAACCATGCAATTCACAGCCGGGAAGTACGCGGGGTTTATGAGGTAGTTCGAGTCTGAGTGCGACGGTCATTGGTCATCCTCCTTAACTTGGCGCAAACTTTAGCTGACAGCTGCCCGCTTATTCCGGGTGACGTTACTCTGTTGGCCTGCGGACTTCAATATGTGTCCCTTGGTGAGCCGTCGCTGCAGTAGATCGTCAAACGCAGCGGACTGGAGTACGGCGACGTTGATTACCTGGCCCGAAAAGAAAAGCTGCGCGCGACACACCGTTTATCCGCCTTATACTTTGGCAGCTAACTCGCCCTGGCTGGTGGCGCGCTCGTGCAACTGCAAATTGACAATACGCAGCGCCGCCAGTATGCCGGCGAAGACCTGATTGGAATGCACGCCGCGGGTTTTGATTTCCTGCCCGTTGCAGTCCCAGGTGATCACGCACTCGGTCAGGGCGTCGGTGTGACCACCCTTGGGTATGCGCACCGCGTAATCCAGCAGCGTGGGTAGCACATAGTTCCTGGACGCCAGAACCTCGTTCATAGCCTGGGTAAATGCGTCGAATCCACCGTTACCCCATCCGACGGCGTGCTGGATATCCCCGTCCACATCGACACGGATGCTTACTGTTGATTTCAGATCGAGGCCACTGGTAACAGAGCAATTCAGCAATTTGATGTGGTGGTAGTCTTTGCTCTCCAGCACCTCGGCGATGATAAAGGGTAAGTCGTCAGTAGTAATCAACTCCTTTGAATCGCCCAGTTTGACTACTCTGGCGAGTACCTTCTGCTGGTTTTCTTCCGACAGGTTCAGGCCCAGTGCCTCAAGATTCTTTGCCAGCGACGCTTTGCCGCTCATTTTTCCGAGCGCATAGCTGCGGGTGCGAGAAAAACGTTCCGGACTCAGCCGGGTTTTGTACAGACCGCCCTTTTTGTCGCCGTCGGCATGAATACCGGCGGTCTGGGTGAAAACGTCAGCACCGACAATCGGTGCATTGGCCGGCACCCGTTTGCCGGAGAATGATTCCACCATCGCGCTCAGTTGCACGATGTAGCTTTCATCGATGGACAGCTCTAGACCCAGCTTATCGCGCAGCACCACGCACACTTCCGCCAGTGAGGCATTGCCGGCGCGTTCACCCAGGCAATTG
>JANPDE010000023.1:0-4149 GCA_031431315.1 Haliea sp. | reverse complement strand
GGCCGAGTACGTAGAATCGACACAGGATGTCGGTTATGCGACCGAGGACGAAGATTTCGGCACCCGCGATTTCACCAACAAGGCGGCGCAGATCACTGGTGTGTGGGCGATCACCGGCGAGGATGAAAACTACAAAGGCTTCATCAAGCCGATCAATTCATACGGCGCCTGGGAACTGGCGCTGCGCTACTCCACGTTGGAAGTCGATGACAATATTTTTGACCTGGGCTTCTCTGATCCGGCTAAAAACGTCCAGAAAGCGGAAGAGGCGGCCATTGGTGTGAACTGGACGGTCACGCAGAACGTGAAGGTGCTTACCAACTACACCTACACGCAATTCGACGGCGGGGCTGCCAACGGCAGTGACCGTGCGGACGAGAAGGTGTTCTCCTCGCGTCTGCAACTTAATTACTGATCACACGACACACAATCCGGAGTATCCGACATGAAACACACTATTCGATTTCTTACCCTCGCGCTGGTGCTCTGCGCCGGCGCCGCGTCCGCCGCTGACGTGGAACTGCTGAACGTCTCCTATGACCCCACGCGGGAATTGTATGACGAGTACAACACCGCGTTCGCGGCACACTGGAAGCAGGAAACCGGCGATACCGTCACCATCAGCCAGTCGCACGGCGGCTCGGGCAAACAGGCCCGCGCGGTGACCGATGGCCTTGAGGCTGACGTGGTTACGCTGGCGCTGGCGGCCGACATCGATGCTGTGGCGGTGAAGGGCCTGCTGCCGCTCGACTGGCAGCAGCAGCGCGCACACAACAGCTCGCCCTACACCTCGACCATTGTGTTCCTGGTGCGCAAGGGCAATCCGAAACAGATCAAGGACTGGGACGACATTGTGAAGCCGGACATTACCGTAGTGACGCCGAATCCGAAGACCTCAGGCGGCGCGCGTTGGAACTATCTGGCGGCCTGGGCCTACGCAGCAAAAAAATATGGCGGTGACGCCGCGGCGAAGGATTTCGTGACGAAGCTGTTCCGCAACACACCGGTGCTGGACACCGGCGCGCGCGGCTCGATGACGACCTTCGCGCAGCGCGACATCGGCGACGTCCTGTTGGCCTGGGAAAATGAGGCCTTTCTCGCGGTGAACGAGCTGGGCCCGGACAAGTTCGAAATCGTTGTGCCTTCGCTGTCGATCCTGGCGGAACCACCGGTCACCACGGTAAACCAGATCGCACGCAAGCACGGTACTCTGGAGGCCGCCTCGGCGTATCTGGACTACCTGTATTCGCCCGAGGGCCAGCGCATCATCGCGAAGAACTACTACCGCCCGGTTTCTCCCGAGCATGCCGATCCGGCCGATATCGCCCGCTTCCCGACGCTGGAACTGGTGACGATTGACGGTGACTTTGGCGGCTGGAACAAAGTGCAAAAAGAGCACTTCGCCGAAGGCGGCATCTTCGACCAGATTTTTTCCAGCCGTTGATCGGGAGCGGTCTCATGAGCATTAGTGCTGTGAATACACGCTACCTGGTCCGGGGCCAAGCGGCGCGGAAAACGTCGCGCTCGCCGATTCCCGGATTCTCGCTCGCGCTAGGCTTCACGCTGTTCTGGCTTGGCTTGATTGTGCTGCTGCCGCTCGCCGGCGTGTTCTTCAAGACCGCGACGCTGGGGCCCGCTGAGATATGGCACATCGCAAGCTCCGAGCGTGTGCTTGCGGCGCTGCGGCTATCATTCGGCACCGCGCTGCTCGCGGCTATGCTGAACGCCGTATTCGGTCTGCTGGTCGCGTGGGTATTCGTGCGCTACGAATTTCCCGGCAAACGCCTGTTCGACGCGGCAATTGACTTACCGTTCGCGCTGCCTACCGCCGTGGCCGGTATCGCGCTTACCGCGCTCTACGCCGGTAACGGTTGGATAGGCAGCTTGCTCGAGCCGCTGGGACTAAAGGTCGCCTACACCCCGCTGGGCATTGTGGTGGCGCTGACCTTCATCGGCCTGCCCTTTGTGGTACGCACCGTGGAGCCGGTGCTGCGCGACGTTGAGCGCGAATTCGAGGAAGCCGCCGCCGCGCTGGGTGCGACGCGCGCTCAGACCATCATGCGCGTGATCCTGCCGAGTATCTTGCCGGCGCTGCTCACTGGCTTCGCACTCGCTTTCGCGCGTGGCGTCGGCGAATACGGGTCGGTCATTTTCATCGCCGGCAACATTCCCTTTGTCTCCGAAATCGCGCCGCTGTTGATCGTGATACGACTCGAAGAGTTCAACTATGCCGCAGCGACCACCGTCGCGGCGCTCATGCTCGTCGTCTCATTCACAATGCTGCTCGCGATCAACGCCTTGCAAGCCTGGTCCAATCGTCACCGCAGTCGCCAACCCGCGGCCGCAACCAAGGAGAATTGAGATGAGTACTGTCAACTCCACTGCCAGGGTGGCACACGGCTCAGCGACCACGGAAGCGCCATGGGTTCGCTACACGCTGGTCGCGCTGGCGCTGGCCTTCCTAGCGGCCTTCCTGCTGCTGCCGCTGGTCTCGGTGTTCACGGAGGCGCTGCGTAACGGGCTGGGCACCTATGTCGAAGCGCTCACCGACGCCGACGCGCTCTCAGCCATCAAGCTGACGCTGATCGCGTTGGCCATCGCAGTCCCCGCAAACCTGGTGTTCGGCGTTGCCGCTGCCTGGGCCATCACCAAGTTCGAGTTTCGTGGCAAGACGTTTCTTACCACGCTGATCGACCTGCCGTTTTCCGTCTCGCCGGTAGTCGCGGGCCTGGTCTACGTGCTGATGTTCGGCGCCTCGGGCTGGGCGCGGCCGCTGCTGGACACCACCAACATGCAGATTATTTTTGCGGTGCCCGGCATCGTGCTCGCCACGATCTTCGTGACCTTTCCGTTCGTCGCGCGCGAGCTGATCCCGCTGATGCAGGAACAGGGCACGGATGATGAACAGGCGGCGCTGAGCCTGGGGGCCAACGGCTGGCAGACGTTCTGGCATGTGACGCTGCCGAATGTGCGCTGGGCGCTGTTGTATGGCGTGCTGCTGTGTAACGCGCGGGCGATGGGTGAATTTGGCGCGGTATCGGTGGTCTCCGGCCACATCCGGGGCAAGACCAACACCGTGCCACTGCATGTCGAAATTCTGTACAACGAATACAACTTCGCCGCCGCATTCGCCGTGGCCTCCCTGCTAGCAGGCCTGGCACTGTTAACACTGGGACTGAAATCCCTGCTGGAGACACGCTATGGCAGCGAACTGGCGCGCAGCCAGAAACACTAAACCACGGTTAATTTAACTCGGGCACTGCATATGGAAATTTCACTGAGTAACATCAACAAGCAATTTGGTTCGTTTCGCGCCCTGCACAACGTTGACCTCACCATTGGGTCGGGGGAACTGATCGCACTGCTGGGGCCTTCCGGTTCAGGCAAAACTACCCTGTTGCGCATTATCGCTGGGCTGGAGCACGCGGATACCGGCGCGGTGTCCTTCGGTGGTCTGGACATGAACGATACCCCGCTGCGCGAGCGGCAGATCGGGTTTGTCTTCCAGCACTATGCGCTGTTCAAACACATGACGGTACGCGACAACGTCAGCTTCGGCCTGTCCGTGCTGCCGCGTCACAAGCGTCCAACGAAACCGGAGATCCGGCACCGCGCCAATGAACTACTGGAACTGGTGCAACTGGTCGGCCTCGGTGATCGCTATCCCCACCAGTTGTCCGGCGGCCAGCGCCAGCGCGTGGCCCTGGCCCGGGCGCTGGCCATCGAGCCGAAGGTATTGCTGCTGGACGAGCCCTTCGGCGCGCTCGATGCCAAGGTGCGCAAGGAACTGCGCCAGTGGTTGCGGGAATTGCATTACCAGACCGGTGTAACGACCATTTTCGTGACCCATGACCAGGAGGAGGCACTGGAACTGGCAGATCGCGTCGTGATCATGAGTCAGGGTGCCATTGCCCAGGCGGGCACGGTCGATGAGGTCTACGAGCACCCGGCATCGCCCTTTGTGTTTAATTTCCTGGGCAGCACCAATATCATTCCCGCGCAGCTGACGGGGGGCGGCCTGCAGGTTGGCAGTGAGATAGTCGCGCGGCTGGCCGACACGGTTCTCACCGATAAGACGCTCTCCGACGGTCCGGTGGACATCTACGTTCGCCCTGGCGACTTGCGCGCCACCACTCGCTCGGCCTCGGC
>JANPDE010000022.1:0-2562 GCA_031431315.1 Haliea sp. | reverse complement strand
ATCCATGGCCTTGTTCTCCTAGCGGGTGCGGGGCATCCACAGCCCCGCCATCGCGATAATGTCACGTTGCACTTCATTGGCGCCGCCACCGAAGGTGAGCACCGCGCCCACCCGCCAGCGAAACTCGAGTTTGCCCTTGAGTACGGCTCCGGGAGAGTGCGGTGCAATAGTGCCCGCCTGTCCCATCACCTCCAGCAGCATGCGGTACAGCTCGACAAAGAACTCACTGCTATACACCTTGGCCACTGAGGCGTCGGCCATATTCAGTGGGCCCTGGTCCATGGCCCACACCTGTTTCCAGCAGATCAGCTTGACCACTTCCAGGCCGCTTCTGACCTTCGCCAAATTGTGCTGGACCCAGGGCTGCTCGATTATTTTGCCGCCTGTGGGCGCGGTAGTTTCTGCCGCCCACTCGCACACGCCCTGGTACAGCGAGTCCACCTGACCGTGCGTGAACAGTGACAGGCGCTCGATATTGAGCTGCCCGGTGATCAGCTTCCAGCCCGCGTTAACCTCGCCGACGCGGTATTTGTCCGGCAGGCGCACGTCGCTGTAGTAGGTGGCATTGGTGCGCACGCCCAGGGTGTGCACTGGCGTGAACGAAAAGCCTTTAATATTGGTGGGCACCAGGAACATGGTGAGCCCCTTGTGCTTTTTGCTCGCATCCGGGTCGGTGCGTGCCGCCAGCCACACGTAGTCGGCAAAATTCGCCAGGCTGGTCCACATCTTCTGGCCGTTGATGATCCAGTCGTCGCCGTCGCGCTCCGCTTTGGTGGTAAGACTGGCAAGGTCGGTGCCGGCATTGGGCTCGGAATAGCCGATGGCGATAACAACCTTGCCCTGCTTGACGCCGCCGACGACTTCCTCACGCACCTCGGCATTGGCATTGGCGGCAATGACCGGTGTGGTGGACTCGGTGGTCAGGAACGGGTAGGCGAAACCGGAGCGCACGACTTCATCGGTGAAAATGTACTGCTCGACGTGCGAGAGCTCCTTGCCACCCAATTCCTTGGACCAGCTCAGGCCGATCCAGCCGTCGGCGCCCATGCGCGCGTACTGTTTGCGAAACTCGGGGCCGCCGCCTTCCTTGAACTCGCCGACTTTCATTTCTTCCAGCAGCGCCGGCGTCATGATGGTCTTCATGTACTCGCGGACCTCCTGCTGGAGCGCCTTCTGTTGCGTGGTTAATTCGATGTTCATAGTTCTGGTCCTCTGCCAGTGGTGCTGGTAATTAGCTGCGACTTCTTTCCCGTAATACTGTGATCGTCGCTAGTGTTCAGGCAGCCTGCACGGCTGCTACCAAGTGTTTCTGCCGGTCCGTATCCCCGGTCTGTACTGTGCACAGCCAGGTGTCCGCCAGGCCGCCATAGCGTTGTTTTAGTAGCGCTGGCACCTGCTCCATGTCTTCACTGACCAGCGCAAACGTTTGCAGGATGTCATCGGTGATCAGCGCGCCCATGTCCTGCCAGCGACCTTGCCGCGTGAGCTGGTTGGCGGCGGTTTGCACCTCGCCCCAGCCGTGCAAGTCCAGCACTGGCCGATAGGCTGGGGTAGACGCATAAAAGGCCAGTTGGCTGCGCACGGCCAATTTGGACTGCTCGAATGCCGCCTCATCAACCCCCGTCACCACCATGACCGGCAGACTCACGTCAAATTCCTCGCGCCTGCGTCCGGATTTATCCAGGCCGCGCTGCACCGCGGGCAGGGTGACTTCCCGCAGGTATTGTACGGTAGTAAAGCCATGCGCGATCACGCCGTTGGCCACTTCGGCCGCTACTTCCGTCATCAGCGGGCCGACGGCGGCGAGATTCACCCCCGGTGCGCCGTAGGTTTTTCGGGTCGGCGTGAACATGGGTGTCATCAGGTTGTGCTGGTAGAACTCGCCGTTGAAATCCAGTTTTTCGCCGGTTTCCCAGCAGGTCCAGATCGCCTGCATGGCCTGGATAAACTCGCGCATGCGGGCGGCAGGCTTCGACCAGGGCATGGAAAAGCGGCGGGTGATGTGTGGCTTGATCTGGGAACCCAAACCTACGGTAAAGCGACCTTTGGAGTAGTGGTTCAGGTCCCAGGCCAGGTTGGCCAGCGTCATGGGGTTGCGCGCGAAGGCCACGCTGATGGAGGTGGTCAGCTTGATGGTCTTGCTGTGTTCGGCCGCCAGCACCAGGGGGAAAAACGGGTCGTTGTTGATCTCGGCGGAAAATGCCGCATCGTAACCGCGCTGTTCCAGCTCGGCTATCGCCAGTGGCACCGAATCCAGATCGGCACCCAAAAATCCGCTGACTTTCACCGTTCGTACTCCTGCAGAGGGTACAGCACTTTACCTGTCCTGGAGCACGGATCAAGTGTCCCCGTTGACCGTCCAGAGTGGTAAAAACGATCAGCAAAACTGCCAGGCGGTGTCACCGGGGAGCTCGCCATACCTATGGGCAGATGACAGGTGTTGAGCAATCGCCGGTAGACACATATAATGCGCCTCCTTTTACAGGACTATAGCTCAGCTGGTTAGAGCGCTACCTTGACATGGTAGAGGTCCCCGGTTCGAGTCCGGGTAGTCCTACCAAA
>JANPDE010000021.1:0-4375 GCA_031431315.1 Haliea sp. | reverse complement strand
TCATGAACTGGGTCTGCGCTGGCTGGGTATGACACGGCGTCGCATGGCTTTTAATGTGAGTCAGGAAAAAACCAAAACCAGTATTGAGGAGGGTGATGTCAGTCTCGAGGATGAGATTCTGGAGAATGATCCTGAACTACTCAACGATGAAGGTACCAAGTTGCTGAATCTTCTCACCCTGTTTGGTGGGTTGTTGGGGGTGGCGTGGATTTGGGCTGAGATCTTTCCTGCGCTGGGTATATTGGACTCGGTCAAATTGTGGCATCAGATGGCAGTGGTCGATGGCCGGGAAGTCGCCGACCCCGTCACGCTCGCCGACCTGTTCAGAGCCCTGATAATTACTGCTGTGGGCTGGGTAGTGCTTAGCCGAATTCCGAATCTGCTGGAAATATTTCTGCGGCAAAAGGCGAAAGTGCATCCGGCCTCGGCCTATGCTTTGACCAGAGTATTCCAGTACCTATCAACCACGTTGTTAGTCATTTTCGTGGTGGGCTCGCTGGGCGGCAGTTGGTCCTCCATGCAGTGGGCAGTTGCTGCTCTGAGCGTGGGAATCGGTTTCGGATTACAGGAAATCGTTGCGAATTTTATCTGTGGGTTGATCATTCTCTTTGAACAACCCATCCGGGTTGGGGACACCGTGACCGTGGGAGAAATCTCGGGCAAGGTGACCCGGATACAGATGCGGGCCACCACGATCCGGGATGCCGACAACCGCGAATTGCTGGTGCCCAACAAGCAATTTATCACCGGCCAGCTCCTTAACTGGTCGCTGTCCGATACGGTGACGCGCCGGATCATCCAGATTGGCGTCGCCTATGACACTGATCTGGAGCAGGCCATGACGATTGTGGGCGAGGTGGCGCGGCAGGACGCCCTGGTGCTGGTAACTCCGCCACCGAACATTACATTTGATGATTTCGGTGAGAGCAGTCTGCGCATCAGCCTGCGCTATTACATTGACCAGTTGGACCAGACGCTGACGGTGGACAGTCGCCTCAGGCTGGAAATCAATCGGCGCTTCAAGGAAGCGGGCATCGTGATAGTCTCCCAACGTCGCGACCTCCATATCGAGACCATGCGTCCACTGGAAATAAAAATGGTGGAAAGTGGTCCGGCTGCTTGATGTCGCGCCACTGAACGCAAGGCTGTACCCATGACAGCCCCGCTGTGGACTCCCGACGAAGCGCGCATCGCCAATGCGCGGATTACCCATTTTATAGCCTTTGTAAACGAGCATTACCGTGCATGCGTGGCGCCGGATTATTTTGCACTGCAAGCGTGGGCACTGGCGAATACGCAGGACTTCTGGTCGGCGGTATGGGAATTTTGTGAGGTCGTGGCAAGCGTACGAGGGACAGATGTCCTGCGTGATGTACATAAATTCCCGGGTGCGCGCTGGTTCCCGCAGGCGCGGCTGAATTTCGCCGAGAATCTGTTGCGCTACCGGGATGCGCGCCCGGCCCTGGTGTCCCTGCTCGAAAATGGCGAGCGTCGTGAACTGAGTTATGCCGATCTGTATAAGCAGGTGACGGCATTGGCGGGGAGCCTGCTTGCCCAGGGCGTGGTGGCCGGTGATCGCGTGGCGGGCTTCCTGCCCAACGTGGCAGAAGCGGTCATCGCCATGCTTGCTGCAACGAGTATCGGTGCTGTGTGGTCATCCTGCTCACCGGATTTTGGCATTGCCGGGGTGATGGATAGGTTCGGCCAGATTGCGCCCAAGGTATTGTTTGCGGCGGATGGCTATTATTACAACGGCAAGACCTGCGATACGTTGCCGCGGCTGGCGGACATTGTGCGGCAGATCCACAGCATCGAAAAAGTGGTGGTCGTACCCGTGCTAAATCCGCAGCCTGAGCTTGCAACGATTCGCGATAGTGCCTTATATGCAGATTATCTGGACCAGACAGCGCCGCCGCTGCGCTTCGAGCAACTGCCCTTCGATCATCCGCTGTACATTATGTATTCCTCCGGCACGACCGGCGTGCCCAAGTGCATCGTGCACGGCGCCGGCGGCACCCTGTTGCAGCACCTGAAGGAACACCAATTGCTGGTGGACTTAGGTTCCGACGATGTATTTTTTTACTTCACCACTTGCGGCTGGATGATGTGGATCTGGCTGGTGTCGGGCCTCGCCTCCGGATCCACACTGGTGTTGTACGACGGTTCGCCCTTTGCCGGCGACGGGACATTGCTGCTGGATGCCATTGACCGCGAGGGTATTACGGTGTTCGGCACCAGTGCCAAATACCTCGCGGCCCTGGAAAAGGCCGGCCACAAACCCATGCACAGCCACCCACTGGAAAGCCTGAAAACCGTACTTTCCACCGGTTCGCCGCTGTCCCATGAAAGCTTTGCGTACGTCTACCGGGATTTTAAACAGGATCTGTGTCTTTCCAGCATGTCTGGTGGAACGGACATCCTTTCCTGCTTCGTGGGAGGTTGCCCCATACTGCCGGTGTATACCGGAGAGATCCAGGCTCCGGGCCTGGGTATGGCGGTGGATATCTGGGACGATGCAGGTCAGCCGCTGCGTGAGGAGAAGGGCGAACTGGTTTGTACACAGCCCTTTCCCTCCAGCCCCATCGGATTCTGGAATGATGCGGATGGCAGCGTGTTCCATCGCGCCTACTTTGATCGCTACCCGAACGTGTGGGCCCATGGGGATTACGGTGAGATCACCCGGCACGGCGGATTTATCATCCATGGACGCTCGGATGCCGTACTTAATCCCGGTGGCGTGCGCATTGGCACCGCGGAAATTTACCGTCAGGTAGAGCGCATCGATGCCGTGGTAGAGAGCATTGTCATCGGGCAGGAGTGGCAGGGCGATGTGCGGGTGGTGTTGTTTGTCGTCCTGCGCGAGGGCATGAAGCTGGACGATACCCTGTGCGCACAGATCCGCCAGGCGATCAGGGACAATACAACGCCGCGCCATGTTCCGGAGAAAATTCTCCAGGTGCAGGACATTCCGCGCACGCGCAGTGGCAAAATCGTCGAACTGGCAGTGCGCAATGTTGTGCATCACAGGCCGGTTAAAAATACCGATGCCCTGGCCAATCCGCAGGCGCTGGCGCTGTATCGGAATCGTGTGGAACTACTTGACTAGAGCTACGTGATTAGACGGCGCATTGCGGCAGGGATTCTGCCGGTTTTCGATTATAATCCCGCGTACTTCTCGACGGTCAAATGGCTATGACAAACTCCGATCAAACGCGTTATGACCGACAAGTCGCGTGGTGGCTTATCATTTGCGCAGTGGTTGTCTTCGGCATGATCCTGCTGGGCGCGGTCACCCGACTCACGCATTCGGGATTATCGATCGTGGAGTGGAAGCCGCTGCTGGGTGCGATTCCCCCCTTGACAGAGGCAGACTGGCTGGCGACCTTCGAGCTCTACAAGCAGTTCCCTGAGTACCAGAAGATCAATCTGGGCATGAGCCTGGAGGACTTCAAGGCGATCTTTATGTACGAGTACCTGCATCGCCTGTTAGGTCGTCTGATCGGCGTGCTATTCGCGCTGCCGCTGCTTTACTTCGCCGTGCGGCGCCGTCTGCGGTCGGGACTGGCACCCGGCCTGGTCACGCTGTTTTTTTTGGGCGCTCTGCAGGGATTGCTCGGCTGGTACATGGTGAAAAGTGGCCTGGTCGATATGCCGCGAGTCAGCCAGTACCGCCTCACAGCCCATCTCGGATTAGCGGTGGCGATATACGCCTACATGGTGTGGCTGGTTTTTGAGCTCTTGTTCACGAAGGGTAATACGTTAACACGGCACCGGCCTTTTGCACGCTGGGCGCTGGCGTTGGTACTGTTGGTTTATCTTATGATTCTCTCAGGGGGATTGGTGGCAGGAACACGCGCCGGTATGGCCTACCCCACCTGGCCATTAATGGGCGACACGTTCATCCCGCGCGGTCTGTACGCCACTACGCCCGCCTGGCTGGCGGCGTTTGAAGACATTACCACCATCCAGTTCAATCACCGGATGTTTGCCTATGTGCTGTTTGTGGTGCTGAACGTGTATGCGGTTCTGATCTATCGCAGTGCGCCTGCGGGGCGAGGCAAGCTGGGTGCCTTGTTACTGGTCGCGGCGCTGTGTCTGCAGGTGGTATTGGGGATTAGCACCTTGTTACTGCACGTGCCCGTCTGGCTTGCAACCGCCCACCAGGGTGGTGCGGTACTGCTGCTGACGGCCACCTTGTTTCTTTGTCACGTGCAGCGGCGCCAGTAAATCAATCTGGCCGCCGGCCAATTGCGCGGCCAATTGTCAGGATATCAGGACCAGAATTTTACGGTGGCGTCCGTTTCGCGACGACCAAGAGATTGACGTCTTTCAGATTTGGCGAGGTCAAAGCGAACATCTACACGACGATCCAGAG
>JANPDE010000020.1:0-2526 GCA_031431315.1 Haliea sp. | reverse complement strand
CGACATTGAATAGCTGGATTATGCCCTTTTCATCCGTGGCAATAATTGAAAAATTGGCACTCGTGATAATTGCATTTTGCAATGCTCCCGTTTTCAGCAAAACCAACTGGCGTTGCACCTCTCTTGCCCCATCAGTCATCTCGAGACCGCAAACATTAATTGATTTGTCCTCAATTTCCGACATACGCGAAGTTTCCCTACAAGTTGCAAAGACCATACATCAGTCTAGCAAGCTGTGGTCCAGTGCACCATTACCACCTGCCAGAATGGCCGTGATAGAGCGACAATGTGAAGCATCGCGGGCCCGTTTTAGGTAGGGTAACGATTTCGTTTCATTTTATCTGTGTGCTAGCCAACATAGTGTGCAGGATAGACCTATAGCGCGCGATGCGCTGCGCCACATGATGCCTCTGGAGGTTAAGCAGACAGTCCACGGAAAGACTCTCCATGGACTGTCAGCTGTTAGAGACTCTACTAACTTTCAGAAAAGGTCTTAGCCCAATGACCTTCGCTCCAATCCCAACCCGTACATTCACTTTGGGCGCTATCCATCGTGTATTCTGAGCACTGCCAATGCCCGGCAATCCACTCTTCACCCTTTACGGTGGTCGTTTTTGTATCGTATCGGCACACTTTATACTCAGGGTGCCATGTTTTGTCCTGCCAGCCTGCAGGCATTATCTCGCAGCTGACATAACCTTCCGGTTCTACCACAGTTTCCCGGGGTGCGGGTACCGCAGTAGTGATGATCGTAGTCGTAGTCGTCGTTGTCGATTTGCCGGAAACTTCGGCTTGGGCACTGGCTAAGCCCATAGACAACGGCAGTAAAAGAGCAACTTTTACTAAACAGTGATTGATTCGCATAAATCTATCCTCAAAAAAACGTTTTTGGTGACTCTAGACGTTAGCCGCCGTCGTGGGGCGTGTGTCAGATCTTCCTTTTCGCATCCTTTACGTCCTGTTTCACGTCGCCGTACTTTGCCTTTGCCTTGCCCAGGATTTTTTGCGCCTTCCCTTTGGCCTCAAGCTTTTCGTTGCCTACAAGATCACCGGCAACTTCCTTGATTTTGCCCTTTGCTTCGCTAACGCGCCCTTTGATCTGATCTTTATTCATGCTCATGTCATTCTCCTAACAGTGTATGCCGACAATCGGCGAATACTTCAAAGCAAGGATAGTTTGGTCTTTGCCCAACAATAGTTCTGTACGCTGGCGTACGGATTTGGGCTTTAACCCCTACAGGTTGAATTGAAAATGTTCATCACGAGAAATGAATTGGGGGTTCGCTGGCGTACATACCGCGCATGTTCACCCCTGTAGTGTCGCGGCAGACTATTTTAGGAGTTCGATATCATGCAATCTACAAATAAGGCTTACTTCATTGGTGGTGGCATAGGCTCGTTGGCTGCTGCGGCGTTCCTCATCCGCGACGGCGGCATGCCTGGCACGCAAATCACGATTCTCGAAGAAGGCTCGGTGCTGGGTGGCAGTCTGGATGGTGGCGGCAATGCCGAGCTCGGCTATTCGATGCGCGGCGGCCGCATGCTGACCACCGACAACTACGAGTGTACCTGGGATCTGTTCAAGTCCATTCCATCAATCACGCAAGCTGGCCGCAGTGTTTTCGATGAAACGCTGGAGTTCAACGAGAAGCATATCTCCAACGCGAAGGCGCGATTAGTCGATAGCCGACGTGCCAAGGTGCCAGTCGCGTCGATGGGCTTTTCAATGCAAGATCGGGTAGAGCTGCTCAAGCTCGCCAATGCCGAGGAATCATCGCTTGGCACCACCTGCATCACCGATCATCTTTCACCGACATTCTTTGAGACCGAATTCTGGTT
The DNA here is from genome assembly GCA_031431315.1 of Haliea sp. Classification (GTDB taxonomy): domain Bacteria; phylum Pseudomonadota; class Gammaproteobacteria; order Pseudomonadales; family Halieaceae; genus Marimicrobium. Next base: position 687 of record JANPDE010000020.1, on the reverse strand, counting down.
TATGTGGGTTACGACCTTCGCGTTTCAGCCGTGGCACGGCGCGGTTGAGTTCAGGCGTTATTTACACCGCTTTATGCTGGAGTTCTCTCGCATCGAGACGCTCGCAGGTGTCAAGCGTACCGTACTCAACCAGTATGACTCGCTGGTCGTGCCCTTACAGCGCTGGCTCGAATCGCACGGGGTGCACTTCATCACTGGCTGCATGGTCACCGGCCTGGACCACAAAACGGTCGACGGCATTTTCGAGGTCGTTAGCCTGCATTGCATGCGCGACGAGCGCGCGGAGACTATGTCAATGCAGGACGGCGATCTTGTCTTTCTTCAAAATGGCTCGATGACAGACGCATCCAGTCTGGGCTCGATGACTGCTCCGCCGCCGAAGTTAACAAAGACGCATTGCGTTAGTTGGAGCTTGTGGGAACAGCTAGCGGAAGGGCGACCGGCTTTCGGTAGGCCTGCGGCGTTTAATAGTTGCGCCGCACAGTCTGCCTGGACCTCGTTCACCGTGACGCTGAAAGACACTGCCTTCTTCGATCAGATGCAAGACTTCAGCGGTAATGAGGCAGGTACCGGTGGTCTGGTAACCTTCAAGGACTCGAATTGGCTGATGTCTATCGTGCTTGCTCACCAACCGCACTTCGCCAACCAGCCGGCTGATGTGCAGGTGTTCTGGGGCTATGGTTTGTT
>JANPDE010000019.1:0-14872 GCA_031431315.1 Haliea sp. | reverse complement strand
GTCCCCAAAAGGTGAGTACAACAACCGCCGAGGGTGAACCTCTCCCGTATTCACCGGAAAACAAGCTGGCAGCGACGTTGAGCTACCTGCTGCCGGTCGATCCGAAGCTGGGGGATATGCGGGCATCTGTAACATACGCCTGGATTGACGAAATGCAAGCCGTCGCTGAAGAGGCGTCTATCTACGCAACATTGCCTGATTATGGACTACTGAATCTCAATTTTGACTGGAACGGCATTGGTGGGAAACCCATCGACATGTCTATCTTCGCCACTAACGTAACCGACGAGGAGTACATTACGTCCATTTCGGGCACGTACGGGAACGGTGTTGAAACCGGCCAGGTCGGTGTACCCCGGATGTACGGTGTGCGCCTGCGCTACAATTTTGGCGGATAAGCCCTGCGCATGACTGGCACGCCGCCACTTAGCGTAGTCCAGTGGGCAACAGGTAATATTGGAGCGCGCTCGCTGCGCGCCCTCATTGAACACCCCGGGATGAGGCTCGCCGGGGTGTACGTGCATTCCGACGCTAAGGCCGGCCTGGATGCGGGTGATCTCTGTGGGTTGGCTACCGTCGGCGTCACCGCCACCAATAGTATCGACGACATCATCGCACTGCGCGCCGACTGTGTGTTGTACATGCAGCAGTGGTGCAATTTCGATGATATCTGCCGGCTGCTTGCTGCGGGTAGCAACATTGTCACTACCCGGGTGGAATTTCATAACCCACGTCTGTTGGACTCGGCGATTCGTGCGCGCGTCGAGGCCGCCTGCCGCGAGGGCGGCACCTCGATTTACAGTACGGGCTCGAGCCCGGGCTTTATTACCGAGGCGTTGCCGCTCGTGCTGACGTCCATCCAGCGCCGCCTCGACTGCCTCACCATCGATGAATTCGCCGACCTGAGCAGCCGCGATTCCCCCGACCTGCTGTTCAATATCATGGGGTATGGCCAACCTCCCGCTGAATTCGGCGAGCAGCGCCTGGCCCATGTCAAAACGGGATTCGCGTATTCGCTGCAGCAGCTGGCGGATGCTATCTCGATGCCGCTGGACAGTGTCGAGGTTTGCGGAGAAGTCGCGACCGCGCGCCACACCACGGTCATCGATGCCGGTGTGATCGAGGCCGGCACTGTCGGTGCGCAGCGCATTACCGTGTCGGGAATACGCAATGGACGAGCTTTGCTGCGCATGCGGCTGAACTGGTATTGCACGCGGGACATCAACGCTGCATGGGATCTTCGTGAAACGGGTTGGCGGGTGCTGGTAGAAGGCGATGCCCCACTGGATGTCAGTATCACGTTCCCCATCCCGCTGGATGCCATGGCATCCACGACGCCAGGTTATACCGCACACCGCGCAGTCAATGCCGTACCTGTAGTCTGTGCGGCCCCATCCGGGATTCGCACCACGGTGGATCTGCCGCAAGTTATCGCCAACCTGGCCTGAGTCTGGTGTGGCAGTTGGAGAGGTACAGTGAGTGACAGAACCCTGGACACGGCCAAGGGCTTGATCGCACTGCCTGCGAACTGATGGTGTCCCGTTGAGTGCCGCGCAATGGAAACGAGAGGAGGCTAGATAAGCATGAACACACCGGCAGACAAACAACATAACGACTGGCCTGACAGCTGGTTAACCCTGGAACACGGCATACGCACAGGGCGCTACACCGATCCCGCTTTTGCGCGCCTGGAGCATGAGAAATTGTGGTTGAAGGTGTGGCAAATGGCGGCCCGGCTGGATGAAATTCCGCAGTCCGGTGACCACACCGTCTATGAAATTGGCAATCAGTCCGTGCTGCTGGTGCGTGTCGATGCTGACACTGTTAAAGCCTACCACAATGCATGTCCTCATCGCGGTACGGCACTCGCAATGTGTTCTGGCACATTTGAGCGGGGTCGCATCATCTGTCCGTTCCATGGTTGGCGTTGGAGTCTTGCCGGCCAAATCCAGTATGTGTTGGAACGTGATAATTTTCGCGGTGGTCAGCTGCGCGACAGTGACGTGGCGCTGCGTGAAATCCAGCTGGAGATTTTTGCCGGGTTTATATTTATCAACTTCGAAAAAAATCCGCCGTCTTTTGCTGAATTTATCGCACCAGTTGCGAAACTACTCGAGGATCTGGCGATTGGTGAAATGCATCACCTCTGGTGGAAATCGGTGGTCGCGCCCGCGAACTGGAAAGTAGGCGTGGAAGCTTTTCTGGAGGGCTATCATGTACCGGCGACACACCCACAACTGGAGAGGGCGGCAGCCGACTTCATCTACGGCGACGACGTTTCAGGAAACACGAGTTTTGCTCACGACAATCACATGTATGAAACGTATCCTAATGGGCACGGCCGCTTTTATGGCGGGCAAAGCACACCCATGGCCGGTAAAGTCACCACACAAGGTGACCCGATTGACGCTATGGCCGCGCGTCTGAATCTGCTGGTTGAAGGCATGGATGCGATGATACTTAAGGAGGACGTGGCACTGGTCCGTTCATTAAAAGGCAAGCCCATTCCCGAGGGGTCAACACTCGGTGCGGAGTACGTGAAAGCCCTGTACGCCACAGCTGCGGCAGAACAACGGCCCATGCCAAAGCCTGAACGAGACGTGCTGGATATGTGGGGAGGGGAGATATTTATTTTTCCCAACCTGATGGTTCTGCCACAGGCGGGCAATGCGATGATGTACCGCGTTCGTCCCCACGGCTTTGATCCGAACTTCTGTATTTTCGAGATCTATTCGACCAAAACATGGCCGGCAGCCCAGGCAATTCCCCGCGCGGTGGTGCAGGCAATGACGGATGCCAGTGATCCTGAGCAGTTCCTGCAAATTCCCCGTCAGGATTTCTCCAATATACCGCGTATTCAGAAAGGTTTACTGACCAGTGGTTGCAAGCAGGTATGGCTGGCCAACTATTATGAAATGATGATCCTGAATTTGCACCAGGAAATGGATCGCTATCTGACGCCTTGAATGAGCCTGTTTTTGTAGGGAGCCGCAGGCATCGAGAAATGTGTACAGGCTAGCCACATCTGGCTGCGCTGATCTACGTTACAGTTTACAACGCAAAAATTGCGGCAAGGGGAGGGTAAAAGATGGAGGTTGCGATCATTACCGGCGCGGGCAGTGGCATAGGCCTGGCCACGGCGAAGGCGTTGTATGGCATGGGCATGGCTATCATCGGCGTGGGCCGCGACCCGGGGAAGCTGGCTGCGCTCGCCAGTGAGATCAACGATCCCGAGCGCCTGGCCACGTTGTCAGTCGACATCACGGACGATCATGCCCCGCAGGCCATTGTCCAGCTGGCGCTTGAACGCTTCGGGCGGATCGATTTCCTCATCAACAATGCCGGTATCGGCAAACCCAAACCGTTACATGAAACAGATGACGCAACGCTCGACTATTTTCTGGGCATTATGTTGCGCGCGCCCTTCCGGCTCGCGCGCGATGTGATCGTGCACATGCAGCCTGGCTCGGCGATCATTAACGTCACATCAACCTATGCGGTCGTCGGTGGACGGCGCGGCGGTGCCTACTCGGCGGCCAAGGGCGGGCTGACGGCGCTGACGCTGCACATTGCCTGTGACTACGGGGCACAGGGCATACGCGCGAATTGTGTCGCGCCGGGAGTAACGCTCACCGACATGGTCAAACAACGCCTGGATGACAAAGCCTTCCGGCGCATGAATATTGATATGACACCTTCTCCACGCCTCGGCACGGTCGAAGACATTGCCAGCACCATTGCGTTCCTGTGTTCCCCGGGTGCTGCCTATATCAATGGCCAGACCATTGTAGTGGATGGCGGGTGGTCATCGACGAAATACCTCTCTCCCGACGTTTTGAATGCTGATTAGCTGAGGCGCTCCCATGCAACAGAATCTCCTGCAGCTGGATAATCGTATTATCGTTGTCGCCGGCGCCGGCGGTGGTGGCCTGGGCACGACCGTCACACGCATGGCGGCCCGTGCCGGCGCGACCGTGATTGGGGTCAGTCGCGACCAGGGGAATCTTGAGCAACACCTCGGACCGCTGGTGGCAGAAGGCCTCGCGGTGATCCCCGTTGCCGCCGATGTGGAGACTGACGCTGGCGTGGCCACTATTATGGACCGAGTGCGCAACACCAAGGGTGACCTTCACGGCCTTGTCTCTGTTGTAGGCGGTGGACCGCCACCAACCTGGGGACCCTCGACGCGGGTATCGCGAGGCGATTGGGAATCGCTGTTCTCTACGAACCTCGACTCCATGTTTTTTATCAGCCAGGCAGTAGCTGCCCAGTTGCAGGAACAGGGGCGACCGGGCTCGCTGGTTGCGATTTCCTCGATCACCGGTCTGGGCGCGCATCCCTATAACATCGCGTACGGCGCGGCGAAGGCGGCTGTATTGTCGGTGGTGCGTACGATGGCGCTTGAGCTGGTCGCATCCAACATCCGTGTCAATGCGGTAGCACCTGGGGCAATGGCCAGTCCCGCATCGATCCTGCCCCCCAATCCTGGCCTGGAACGTCGGGCGATCCCCATGGGACGCAAGGGTGACATGGAGGAGATTGCCGGGACGGTACTGTTCCTGTTATCAGACATGGCAAGCTACATGACCGGCCAGTGCCTGACCGTGGACGGCGGCATCAGCCTCAAGTGGTCGCACCTGGCGGAAGATAATACGCCCGTGCTTGTGACCAACCAGGATTTCCTCAAGGCCATGAAGGGCGAATAAGGAGAGCATCCGCATGTCGCAGCAATCCGGACGCTACGTTTGTAAGAGTGCGCCCTGCCTTGCCGCAGGGTGGACACTGCAACGTCTCACGCCACCCAGTCGCCTGTTCGGCGCCAACGGTTTGCGCACCGGTGCGGATGGGCGCCTCTATGTGGCGCAGGTATCGGGCAGCCAGATCAGCGCGGTTGATGTCGACACCGGCGCTGTTGACACCATCAGCCCCAAGGGCGGCGACATCGTCGGGCCCGACGATCTGGCCTTCGATCCGCACGGCAACCTTTACGCCACCGAAATTACGCAAGGACGCGTCAGCGTGCGCGCGCCCAATGGCCATACCAGGGTTGTGTATGGCGACATGCCTTGCGCAAACCCTATTACGTTTTATCAGGGCCGCTTGTTTGCGGGCGAGTGCCGGGTCGGTGGACGCATCATGGAGCTTGATCTGGGTGGTGGCGCGCCGCGCGTGCTGCTGGACAACGTGCCCATGCCGAATGCGATGGAGGTAGGGCCGGACGGTATGCTCTACTTTCCGGTGATGGGGACCAATGAGATCTGGCGTGTTGGCCTCGACGGCGGCGCACCGGAAACGGTAGCAGCGGATCTTGGTGTACCGGATGCCGTGAAGTTTGATGCGGCAGGCTGTATCGTTTCGACCCAGGTGGCGAGTGGCCAGGTGTTGCGCATCGATCCACGCACCGGCGCGCGCACGGTGCTGGCCACCCTTGCACCGGGGCTGGACAATCTGACGTTTGTTGGCGAACGCCTGTTCGTCTCCAGTATTTCCGGGCAGATCAATGAGATACTCGGCGACGGCAAGATTCGCTCACTGTTGCCAGATGGCTTCAACTGGCCGCTGGATCTGGCGATGGGCGAGGACGGCGTGCTCTTCGTTGCCGACGGACCCTACTCCTACACACTGCGGCCTGACGCTGCGCCGCAGGTTGCAGGTATGTTGTTCACGCCAGGCTGTCCGGGCTACATCCGCGGCGCGGCCGCAGCCGGGCGCGGCGAACTGATCGTGACCACCGCAAATGGCGTGGTGGCGCGCTATCGGCCCGCCAAGCAAGAGAGCGAAGTGCTGGCCAGCGGCTTTGACCAACTGTATGGCGTGGCCATAGCGTACGGCGGTGCGGTGATTTTCGCCGAGCTCGGCGCGGGGCGCGTGCTATCTGTCAGCTCGGGCAAGGTCGAGGAGCTGGCCACTGGCCTACGGCAACCCATGGGTGTAGCGGTCAGTGGCGACGGTACCTGCTTTATTTCCGAAAGCGGGGCGGGCAGGGTGGTCAAACTCGCCCGTGGTGGAGTCGACACTGTGCTGGACGGCTTGCAGCAGCCGCAGGGCATTCTGGTGCGCGGGGGCCTACTGTATATAGTCGATGCGGGCGCCAAGACGCTGATCGAATACAACATTGCAAGTCGGGTCCACCGCACTATCGCCACTGACCTGCCCGTTGGCGCTCCTCCCGGGGTTATCCCCAAGTTTCTCGACAAGATCGGCGACATGTCAGGTCCCATGGGGCCCTTCGCGGGAGTTACCGATGGGCCTGATGGCACGCTGTATCTATCAGCCGATGCAGATGGCAGCATTCTGGCACTGCGACCGGCCCACAGCTCGCCTGACAAAAATCATTCATGAACTGGAGTTACACATGAACGACAAAATCCTGGACTGCTCTGACCTCGACAAGTATCTCGGCAAGCCGATAGCACCCGCGCGGATGAAGGAACCGTTGCACAACAATGACTTTCGGCGCTGGGTGCAGGCCATGCACTATGCCAATCTCCTTCACTACGACCATGACTTTGCCGCCAAGGGCCGCTATGGACGGCTTGTCGCGCCCCAGTCCTTTGCCGTCGCGACCGACGATGGTCACGGTGCCGGCCCGGCCTGTGTCGGTTTCATCCCCAATTCACACCTGATTTTCGGCGGTGACGAATGGTGGTTCTACGGACCGCGGATTTTCGGTGGTGACCAGATCACCAATGAAAAAATTCCGTTTGACTATGCGATCAAGGAAACGTCGTTTGCCGGGCCGACCTGCTTCCAGCGTGGCGACAACAATTATTACAACCAGAATGGCGACTACATTGCCAGGCAACGTTCCACTTCGATTCGTTATCGTCGCGATCTCGCAGTTGAAATGGGTGCGCTGGACGCTACTGAGGATCCCGAATGGACAGCGGAAGAACTCAAGGAACTGGAGACTAAAAAATACGAATTCATAAAGATGATGCACAATCTGGGGCACGGCAAGCGCTATTGGGAGGACGTCACTGTTGGCGATGCACTGCCACTGCGCGTGTTTGGGCCGCACAGCATCGCCAGCCTTGCCACTGAGTGGCGCGCATATCTGTTCACCATCTGGGGCGGCACGCATCGCCCGGGGATGGATATGGCGGGCTTTGGGTTTACCGAGGAGTTTGCCGGTCACGAAAACGATCCGGTGATGGAGCGGGACAATCCCGAATTGACTGACGGCGCTTATTTCGGGCCGTCGCGTGGCCACCTGTTTCCCTATTGGGCGCGGCGCATCGGTATGCCTCGGCCCTATGGATACGGCGCATCGATGGGCGCATGGATACTGGATTATCTTGCCGGCTGGGCAGGCGAGTGGGGTCAAGTGGTGCACTGCAAATCGGCTTATCGCGGTCCCGCTTTTACCGGGGATGCCACCTCCATGACTGCGACCATCACGGACAAGCTGGTCGATGAGGAGAAACGCAACGTCGTACAGGTTGAATGCAAGATGACCAATCAGCTCGGCATAGTGATGGCCACGGCCAAAGCAGAAATCGAATTGCCGACGAAGGTGAGGAAATAGGTCACGAGGAGGAGAGGAGAGTGCATGTCAGAACTGAGGTTTGACGATCGGGTAGCTGTGATCACCGGCGCCGGCAGGGGATTGGGCCGCGCCTATGCACTGCTGCTGGCATCCAGGGGCGCTAAGGTTGTGGTCAATGATCCTGGTGTCAGCATGAAGGGCAGCGATGCTGATGCTGGCCCCGCCGCAGAAGTCGTGCGGGAGATCCGGGCGGCGGGAGGCGAGGCGGTCGCGTGCACCGAATCCGTGGCGACACCAAACGGCGGCAAGGCAATCATCGACGCTGCCATGGAGAATTTCGGGCGGATCGACATCCTCATCCACAATGCCGGTACCGTGCGCGGGGCATCGCTGAAGGAGATGACACAGGAAGATTTCGATACGGTACTCGATGTCCACTTGCGCGGGGCCTTCCATGTGGTCCGGCCCGCCTTCCCTATCATGTGCAAGGCGGGTTACGGCCGCGTCGTCCTGACCACCTCTATCGGCGGTTTGTACGGTAGTTACAACCAGGCGAATTACAGCGCGGCCAAGGGTGGGCTGATCGGTCTTGCCAATGTCGTGGCACTGGAAGGCGCCGCCGAAGGTGTGAAGTGCAACGCTATCGTGCCCGCGGCCATAACGAGAATGGCAGAGGGGCGGGACACCAGTGCCTACCCCCCGATGTCGCCGGAACTGGTGGCACCCGCGGTGGGTTGGCTGGCCCACGAATCCTGTTCGATTACCGGAGAAATGCTAACCTCCATCGCCGGTCGTGTGGCAAAAGCCTATGTGGTAGAAACCCGCGGGCTATACCAACCTTCATGGACTATCGAAGAGGTGGCACAGCAGATGGCTGCGATCAGCGACCGCGCCGACCCGTTAATCCTTGCACCGGTGCCCAGCGGTCACGCCGACCATATCAAGTACAGCTTCGAGATGGCCAGGAAGGGTGGTGCCGCGTCGACATGAGTACCCGCCCGGGAATGAGCTAGGACGGTTGCTGCATCAGCTCGATGCGCACGCCGTCGGGGTCGGTACAGAACAGGAGGGCGCCGAAGGGCGAGTCGATCCGGGTTTCGGGATACACCTCGCCGCCGTAATCGCGGATGCGCGCCACGGTCGCCTCAATGTCATCCACCATCAGGGTCATGTGGGAGAAGCCGCGCCGGTTCATGGGCGAACGCTCCGCTGAACCTTGCACTTCTGTGTCGGTGAACCCCAGCAGTTCAATGGTGACGTCACCGCAGCGCAACTGCTGCACGCGCAGGGTGGCGCCGGGCTGCTCGATCAGTGCGTCAAAGGGCGCGCCGATTTCCGTCACTCCCATTAGAGCCTGGAAGCCCAGGGCGCCGGTATAGAAGCGGGACGAACGCTCAATGTCGGACGTGCAAATCCCGATGTGCCTGATGGTTACTGTCATTGCTCAGCCCTGCGCCTGTTGCTCGTAGCCCAGTATGCACAGCACCGGGCGAAAAATCTGCTCTCGGGCGATGGTCATGTCGTTGTTGACATTGGCGAACACAGTTGAAACGCGCTGGAAGGAAACAAGAGAATGGTTTGAAGCCGCACGCTCATTTCGGCGGGCATATTGAAGTGCTGAAAGTGGAAGTGGAAAAGACTTGAACTTGCTTTATTGCGTAAAACAGTGAGATTATGAGTCAAGGAACGCGTGATTAATGCGTAGATTATTCGAGAATGATCTGACTGTAACTGTAGGCTTTTTTCATGCATCAACACTCACAAGTCTTGGATGACCTTCTGCATGGCGACGAAACACGTTTGATTGCAGTTATAAATTTTCCATAGGTGCACGAAAAATTCTAATACAAAAAACACACGTCAAAATGAAGAAGCTTTTTACAACGATCATTCATCGTTTGCTGCTTGCCAGCACGATCATTTCATTTCCCTGTGCAAAATTATTTGCAGAAGATAAATCGCTTACCGTTAATGTCGATTGGAATAAAATCGTCTTCGTTTCCAAGACTACAGCCACGCTGCAGGTGGTAGAAAACCCAATGGTACGGCCCGGGTCCGCAATACACCAGAAAGCATTCGGAGCGTTAAAAGAGCTTGGCGCAGACTATGTTCGTTATGTGCCGTGGTTCCCTTATCCAAAATTGGCGGTGGCTGCATTAAAGCCTCCTACCAAAACGGAAACATTTTGGGACTTCACTTACCTTGACAGCACAATGGAGGCTTTTATGAATGCAACAAGCGGCCATCCTGTGGTGATCAATTTCAGCACCACGCCAGCGTGGATGTGGAAAACGGATGCTGTTGTAGATTATCCGGAAGATGCTGATGAGGTTTTTTGGGATTATAACCAGGGTACGGCCTTGAGAGATCCAACAATGAAAGAGCTTGCAGGTTATTATGCAAGAGTATTCAGTTGGTATACACAGGGTGGCTTTACAGATGAATTGGGTAAGTTTCATAAATCAAATCATTTTTATAAGATTCCTTATTGGGAAGTGTTGAATGAACCAGATCTCGAACATGGTATTTCTGCGGAGATGTACACTAAAATGTATGATGCCATTGTTGGCGAAATAAAAAACATCTCACCATCAACGAAGTTCATCGGCATAGCGCTTGGCTTAAATGCAAGGCCCGACTATTTTGAATATTTTCTCAACCCCAAAAATCATCAGCCTGGTATTCCGCTGGATGGCATCTCTTATCATTTTTATGCCTCGCCGTCTTACGTTTCGCAATCGCTGGAAGAGTATCAGTATACTTTTTTCGAGCAGGAAAAGGCCTTTCTCGAAAAAGTGCGTTTTATTGAAAGCATCCGCAAAAGGCTTTCACCCTCCACCATTACCATGGTCAACGAGATCGGAACGATCATCCAAGCGCGGTCCGGCAATGAAATTCCTAAAGAATACTGGAATTTGTCGGGCGCCCTGTTTGCGGATATTTATCTCAAACTGATGAAAAGACGTATTGATGTTGTAGGCCAATCGCAGTTGGTGGGTTATCCTTCGATGTTCCCCGATGTAAGCATGATGGACTCGACCACTGGAAATCCAAATGCACGTTACTGGGTTTTAAAACTACTCAAAGAAAATTTTAATCCTGGCGATAAGCTTGCCGCCACGGCTTTAGAAAACACTTCTGCTGTAAAATACGTTGTTCCAACCGCACAGGCGTTTATTACAGCAACAGGAAGGAAAATCTTACTCGTCAATAAGCATAATTCCGAAATACGTATTGCACTACCTGCCGACTCTAAAGGAAAAACGGTAAGCTATGTTGACGTGGAAACCGGTGAAAATCCGCCTGCTCAAATGCAGTTAACAGAAGCTGCAATTGTTTTAAAACCTTTCGCTGTTGCCGTTGTACATATGGATTAACGCTGAACAGCTTACTGCGTCCCCTCCGCGTACCAGGTCCTGAATTCGGCGTACTTCGGCATCTCTTCCGAATTCGCTTTCGGGTCAATCACGACATGGATCACGCCCACCTTGCCGCTGGCGTAGGCGCGCTTGATGGCGGGACCGATGTCCTGCGCCCGAGTGACATATTCACCGTGACAGCCAAAACCTTCACCGATCTTGTCAAAGCGCACATCCTTGCTCCAGTGCGTGCCGGTCTCGGGCGTACCCTGGCCGAAAGTGCGCTTGTAGACGCCCACTTCCAGTCCCCACTGGTTGTCCACGCCCACCACGCAGACCAGCGGCAGTTTGCAACGCGCAGCAGTCTCCAGTTCGGCGATGTGAAACATGAAGGACGAGTCGCTGCTTATCAGCATGCCGGGACGCTGCACACCCGTGGCCGCGTAATCGGCCAGCATCGCGCCAGTGGCATAGGGCAGGCCGGTGCCGATGTGACCGAAATTCTGGTTCCAGATAACATCGTGCGGCTTGCACTGCGAATAGGTCCACTGAAAAATCACCGTGGCACCGCCATCGCGAATCATGATGCCATCTTTCGGGAAGGCCTTGGTGGCCTCGACGACAAAGCGCGAGGGGTGGATGGCCACTTTGCCCGTGCCATCACTGCGGGTCAGCGATTCCCTGGCCAGTGCGTCCAGCTCTGCCTGGCCATCTTTGATAAACTTGGCGAGGCTGCGCGAGCGCTTGCGCGGCGTGTCCTTCAGCGCGGTCACCAGTTGCGGTACGACACCGCGCAGGTCGCCGACCAGCGGCACGTCAATAGGGCGGTTCACGCCAATGGCGGCGGCATCCTGCTCCACATAGATCCACTTGCGGATGGATTCATTTTTCATCCAGTAGCGCCAGCGACCGTAATGCACTGGCTCACCCAGTTCGGTACCGAGTGCAAGGCACAGGTCGGATTCTGTGACCGCTTCAATCGAAGCATCGGAAAACACATACTGGAAAGTGCGATCTTCCAGTCCCTTGATGTAAGAGGTACCGCCCGAGGTCTGGATGACCGGGCAGTTCATCAGTTCAGCGAGTTTTTTGACCTGCGCGCCCGTGCGCGAGGTGTGCACACCGTGACCGACCAGCAGGATCGGGTTCTTGGCTTTGCGAATAAGCTTCACCGCTTCTGCGATCTTGTCGATGTCCGCACCCTGGTTCACCAGGCGATAGCGCTCTGGAGGCAGCGGCGCCGGTACATCGAGCTCTTCAAGGATGATGTGCGACGGGTATTCGATATACGACGGCCCCGGCGTGCCGGAAATCGACTGGCGAATCGCCTCGCGAATGATCTCGTCGGTCTGGTCGGCGTATTCAATCGAAGCCGCGTATTTCACTGAATTCTCGAACAACGGCATCTGCTTCACGAACTGGATACGACCGCGGCGCACCCGCTGCTCGGTGACACGCGCCCGCTGTCCGCTGAGGAAAATCACGGGTGAATGTTCCACCAGCGCGCACTGCATGGCGGGTGCGGCATTGGCGATGCCTGGTCCCAGCGTGCCGATGCACACGGCCGGCTTGCCGGTGATGCGCGAGGCGGCTTCGGCCATAAAGCCGGCGGCGGCTTCATGGTGTGGGGCAATGACGGTCCAGCCGCGTTTCTCCGCCTCCCAGAACATGTGCACGAAATTCGGGTCAGGGATGCCGAACAGCGTATTGATGCCTTCGGCTTCGAAGAGTTCCAGGATGCGCTTAAATACTTGTACGGCCATGATCAGTTTGCCCTGTTTATTGTGTTCATCGAAGTGTGGGTTTAAAACTTATTTATCGAGCAGGCGCGGCGCACCTCTTCCCATGTATTGCGACAGCACGCGATGGAAATTGGTGACCTTGCGCTCCTGGTGTGGATTGGGGAGAGGACCGCGAAATCCGCGCGATTTCATGCCTCTCTGCACCCATTCCATGTTGGAGAAATCCTGCGCCAGTACCGGACCCCATTTATCCGCGGTCGGCTCCGCATAGACCCATTCGGTCTGCGGTTCCTGTCCTTCAGGATAGCGCTCCAGCGCGTAGGATTCGAAGATGCACTGGTTGGGATCGTCGCCGTAGGGACGAGACCGATAGCACAGGGCGAAGGTCACGCCCTGCAAAATCGTCTGGTTGGGGAACAGGCTCCAGGCGAGGCCTGCTTCCGATTGTTGCTCCGGCGTCATGGTCGGCCAGATCACGCCGCGCGCTGCATCGTCGGCCTTCGCCCTGACCATCCAGTGCTTGACCACCTCCGGCCCCGGTGTGCCTTGCGGCAATTCGTCGACCAACCGCTTCGCCGCGTTGACAATTGTGTCGGTAGAGCCGGTACGCATCAGCGATTCAAAATTCTCCCGCGCCAGTTCGTACGACGTGACGCGCGGGTCGGAGCCTTTGCTGCCGCCGGCACGCGTCACCCCGGTACCGCCTGCCTTGCGCAGTTCAGGATCGCGTTCGTCGAAACCACTGACACCGTGCAGGCCGTATGCTTTGCTGTAGGCGTAAAATTCGCCGTATTTGAGGAGCTGCGTATGCGTACCCGCCACATGGTAGGGCTCCATGAAAGCTTCGATAGCCGTTTTCCAGTTACAGGGATAGATGACCCACTGGCGCCACTTGTAGCGCATCTTGTCGAACTCGAAGGGCGCGAGAATACGATCCACGTCGCCGAGAAATGTAAGCAGCGGCTCGCAGTTCGGATCCATGTTGATGTAAATCCATCCGCACCAGGTGTCGACCTTGAGTTCCGACAAGCATGTTCGCTCTTCACTCAGCGCGCCTTTCCAGTCCTGTGGATCGAGGACGAACGTATTTTTGCCCTCGAGGTTATACGTCCAGCCGTGGAATCCGCAGACGAAATTTTGCTTCTTGCCGCGCACGCCGTTCATGTTGTCCGGTGTATTGATAAGCTGGCGGCCGCGGTGTGGGCAGACGTTATAAAAAGCCTTGATCGTATCGGGTGACGAGCGCACCACGATGATCGATTCGTCCAAAATGTTGTAGGTGAGGTAGTTGCCGACTTCGGGGATGTCCTCGAGGCGACCGGCCATCTGCCAGACCTTGGGCCACAGCAGATCGCGTTCGGCCCTGGCGTATTCGGGAGAGAGAAATGCTTCGACCGGGTAAGTCAATGGTTCGGCGAGGTCTGCAATGGTGATATCAATGTGTTTATTCATGACAACCTCCTACCCGGACTCGCTGTTGTCGGGTGATACCGGTGGATTACTCTACTGCCCATCTTTGGAGACAACAAGGCCGTCCAGGTCACCCTTGCCGCGCCAGTCCTGCAGCATCTGCTCGAATGCCGTCCAGCCGGGACCGTAGATTTCGCCCAGGAAGTTACGAAACTTCTCCCGCCCGTCACTGCCGGTTCTGGTCTCGCCCTCGTTGTTGTAATAACTCGGAGTGCATTCGCGCTGCAGGTTCGAAATGTCGATGGCCACCTCACGAAAGTGGCGCACGTAGGCGTCCTGGGCTTCTGCACTGGGTTCCACAGAGGTAAGGCCACGCGCCAGGGCTTCCTTGATGATATAGACAGCGTGACACGCCTGGCGGCGGTACTGCTCGATGGTGCTGGCATTCAAGCCGCCCTGGTAATAGCCGATAAAAAACTGGTTGGGGAAGGCGTGGGTCATCACCCCATGCAGCGTCTTGTAACCATCCGCCCAGTGATCGTAAATCGATAGTCCGCCGCGACCTTCAAACACCTCGAAGCCCCAGCGCCGATCGAGGTCGCTGCTCACTTCGAACCCGCTGGCGAAGATCATGCAGTCGATCTCGTACTCCACACCGTCGGCGATGAAGCCGTTTTCGGTCATCGCCTCCACACCCTTGGTCGCCGACACGTCAATCAGCTTCACATTGTGGCGGTTGAACGTGTCGTAGTAGTCGTCATTCGATAAGGGTCGCTTGCAAGAAAAACGGTAGTAGGGTTTCAGGGTTTCGGCTGTCTTCGGGTCTTTTACCAGCGCTGCGACGCGCTGGCGCATGCGCTCCATCACGCGAT
>JANPDE010000018.1:0-8118 GCA_031431315.1 Haliea sp. | reverse complement strand
TCATGAAGAATCAAAATACAGGCAAGAAGCACAAAGGTTCTGACTAGCAGAAAGGCTATTTCAATTGCAGTAAAGGTGTATCCCAACAATACGCCAAGGATTCCAGCGATGGGAGTCCAAAACAGCAGCTTACGAAACAATGTGCTCCAGAATGGCTTTTCCTTGGACACCTTGTCGCGCAACAAGCTCTGCATTTTGCTTTGCACAAATTCGGGAAGATGGTGAAAGAAATACGCCATAGAGCACAACACCAGAACGACCGCTATCGTGCCCAGAGACCCGCCAACTTCCCTGGGATAAAGATTCAGGAAGAAGCCGACCAGAAATGCGGCGGGGAGAAGCGTAAGTTCCAGACTGACAATTCGCCGCCCTATGCGGGAGACAAGGCTGGTTTCCCAGCGAAAATGTATGTTCACCAGACCTTTAGGCAATAAAGCGACGCGCAGGAACTCCAGACCCCAGAAATAAAACGCCGTACGTACAGAAGGTATATAGAGTGCCGTGGCCAATTCTGATTCTTTATCCTGCATTTCAAATACTCTGGCGACTATCAACAGCAGTAGCGGCCACTTCAATGACAACAACAACGTATAACCCAAAGCCTGCAAGGTGCTGGCAAATTTGTCAGAACGGACAAATCCAACATGCTTTGAGGTATCCACTAATTGCTGCTTGAGGCGGGGGCTGGAGTAAATCAGGATAAGCACCAGCAGCAGGAGCACGCCGATCAACGGCCGCGCCAGGATTTCCTCCGGTATGCTCTGTAACACCGTCCGCCATCGAGCCGGAGCGAAAACCTCACGGATTTGCCTGGATAGGTCTGCCCCCTCGCCATGGAATACTCCCAATTTGTCGCGCGTGGGAATCCACAGCAATCGTTCCGAGATAAAATCGCGATAGGCTTCTACCGCCTCGGCATATCTGCGTAGCGTAAAATCCAGATCGCCCAGCTCCTGGGCATATGTATTCTCCAGTTCTACCGCTTTTCGTATCAAATCACGGCGACTACGCACTAACTCAGTGAGGTCAGCACTGATCTGCTCAGCGATGTGCGGCTCGATACCCAGAGTAAGCTGCTTGACATAATCCGTTCGGTTGCGCAACAGCCGACGCTCTTCCTCAAGATCAACCTGTCGCAGGCTGGAAGCCCTGATAGCGTCTTCGTTGGCAGTAATCTTGTTCGCCAATTCACGCTTTTCCGGCAACTGTGCCTGCCGCTCGCGCAGAATCTTGCCGACAGCGGAACTCATCCCGAGAAGTTCCAGCTTACGCTCGATAGAAGTCAGGTCAGTTTCAAACTGTTCTGCCTTGCCACGAATGAGTTCGTCCTGATGTTCTGACTTTTCAATGTCCGCGCTGCGCTGGCTAAAGGTTTTGGTCAGATCGGCATTGATGTCTGCAAGTTGCTGAACCAGCGGATGCTTACCCTGCGTTTCAGCCAAAACCAGGTCTGCTGCTGCTTGCGCCAGGGAAGCGTCACCCTGACGCAATTCGCCGGCACGCAGCCCCATTGCACGGGTGCGCTTTTCCTGTTCCGCGACTTCGTAACTTAACTGATCGAGCTGCGCCTTCAGCAATTCCAGACGCATGGGCTGGCTGAGCAATTCTTCTTCCAGCGCTGCCTTTTCCGCTTTGACGCTGGCAGATTGCGCGAGTGCCAGCCACAACTCCGCCTCCTCCTTACTACCGCTAGTGACCTTTTTGTTCATCAACAAAAGCTCTGACTTTAACTCTGCGGCGAGGCGAGTCAATTCGGTTACACGCGTACGGATTTCAGCGGGGCGCTGGGGCATGGTGTCAATTGCCGCCCTGGTTTCTTCCAACTGACCTCTTTTGGCATCCAGCTCCGTTTTGCCGAGCTGGATCATTTGCTCCAGCTCGGGGAGGGAGGAAGATTGCACGTCCTTGTAATCCTGTTCGGGTTTGTTATGCGTTTTGGCCAGATTAGCCTCTATCGCCTGAGCCTCCTTCACCGCGCTAGCTCGAGACTGGGTAAAGCCTTTGCTTTGCTGATTGAACTGCTCGAAACCGGACAGAGCGGCGCGCGTGTCCGCGTAGGACTTCAGTAGCGACACCCGCTTTGGGTCATCTTCAGGCAGGCTTGTGGTGGCATTTACGACGGCCGCATCCAGCTGAGCCACTGTCACGTCCGGTGACGCAACCTGGCCCCACGCGTGCGTGGTGGCCATAAGCATCAACAAGACCAGTACTCTGTACATCCAATTCTCCCCAACAACGAACTACCCTGATGGCCAGGGTGAACTTTTCACTGCTGCGGGCACAACTTTATACCGGTTGCAGGAATGTGGCCAGCGCGTAGCTGGCTGGCGTAGAATGCGCGTCCACCCACTCTCTACCGTATCCCATGCCTTTACTACGACTGGACACAGTACATCTGCAATACGGCACCCAGGTGCTGTTGGACAAGGTGAGCCTGAGCATCACCCGCGGCGAAAAACTGGGCTTGCTGGGGCGTAACGGCGCCGGCAAGACCACCTTACTCAAACTGCTGGCCGGGGAACTGACACCTGACTCCGGCGAGCGCTGGATGCGGCCCGGCGTGCGCATTGCGCGCCTGCAGCAAACTCTTCCCGAGGCTGACCAGCTCACTGTTTATGACGCTGTCGCCGCAGGCCTGGCCGAAGCCGGCCGCCTGTTGAGTGAGTACCACCACCTGATACAGGCCGACCCACCGGCGGATATGGAGGTTCTTTCACGGGTGCAGCAACAATTGGAAGCCGCCGATGGCTGGCAATTGCAACAGCGCGTTGACACCACCATCAGTCAGTTGCAACTGCCAGCGGAAGCCACCATGAGCGAGCTTTCCGGCGGCTGGCGTCGCCGGGTCGCCCTGGCGCAAGCACTGGTTAGCCAGCCGGATATCCTGCTGCTGGATGAACCGACGAATCACCTGGACATCCCCGCCATACGCTGGCTGGAAGAACAACTGCGCAATTTCCCCGGCGCTATCATCCTCATCACTCACGACCGGCGCTTCCTGCAGAACGTGGCCAATAGTATCGCCGAGCTGGATCGTGGCTATCTCACCCAGCTGCGCAGCGACTACGAGGGTTTCTTGCGTCACCGGGAGCAGCAGCTGCAGGCCGAGGAGCGGGCCAACGAATTGTTCGACAAGAAACTGGCCCAGGAGGAGGTGTGGATTCGCCAGGGCATCAAGGCGCGGCGCACCCGCAATGAGGGGCGGGTGCGCGCGCTCAAGGCGTTGCGCAATGAACGCCAAAATCGCCGCGAACGCACCGGCAGTGCCACCTTCGGCGTTGAAGGCTCCGGGCAATCGGGCAAGATCGTCGCCGAACTTTCGCACATCGATAAATATTTCGGCGAACAGTGCGTACTGAAGAACGTCTCCACCATCATCCAGCGCGGCGACCGCGTGGGCATCGTCGGACCCAATGGGGCCGGCAAGTCCACCCTGGTGAAGATTTTGCTCGGCCAGCTACAGCCGGATGCCGGAGAAGTCACATTCGGCAGCAAACTGGAAGTGGCCTACTCCGACCAGCTGCGCGATCAACTGGATCCGCAGAAAAATCTTATCGATAACGTGTGCGGCGGCCAGGACTTTATCGAGCTCAACGGCAAGCGCCGCCACGCGATTTCCTACCTGGGTGATTTCCTATTCAGTCCCGAGCGCGTGCGCACCCCGGTAAAAGCGTTGTCTGGAGGTGAGCAGAATCGCGCCATCCTGGCCAAACTGTTCAGCAAGCCCGCCAACCTGCTGGTACTCGACGAACCCACCAATGACCTGGACATTGAAACGCTGGAACTGCTCGAGGAGATACTGTTGAGCTTCGAGGGTACTGTATTGCTGGTAAGCCACGATCGGGAATTCATGGACAACGTAGTGACCAGCCTGCTGGTGCTGGAAGGTGACGGTGTGATCAGCGAGCAGGCGGGTGGTTACAGCGACTGGCAGGCGCGGGGCAACCAACTGCGGGGCAGCCAACTGCGAGGCGGCCAGACACCTGGCAGCCAAACACTGGGACGACCCGCAACTGGAGCGCTGAGTAAAGGCGCAGGTCAAGCGGCAGCGACATCCGGCGCTGCACAGTCCGCCAATGTCGCCGCTGCGCCAAAATCCAAGGTATCCTACAGAGTCCAGCGCGAGCTGGAGAGCCTGCCCGGTATTATAGAAATGCTGGAACAGCGCCAGCTGGCATTGGAAGACACAATATCCCGGCCGGACTTCTACCAGGGTGATCACGCCAGGGTGCAACAGGTGCTGGGTGAACTGGCCAACGTGCAGGCGGAAATGGAAACGACTTTCGAGCGCTGGGCGGCGCTCGAGGGCGGTGCTGCGTAGTCGCATGCGCGCGGGCCTGATCGATCCGCGGCAATTGTTATTGGAGCTGTTCCAGGTCGCCGTACGTGCCGCCGACCCGCACCAGGTGCTCGCGCCCTGCTTGCCCGTGGACAGATCGCGCCGTGCGCTGGTCATTGGCGCGGGCAAGGCGGCAGCGTCCATGGCCAGCGCCCTGGAAAAAAATTGGCTGGGCGAGTTGTCCGGCCTGGTCGTCGCGCCCTACAGTCACGGTGAACCCTGCCAGCACATCGAGGTGCTCCAGGCGGCGCATCCGGTGCCGGACACGCAGGGGGAACAGGCTGCTACGCGCATACTGGAACTCGTAGCGAACCTCAGCGTCACAGATCTGGTGATCTGCCTGCTCTCCGGTGGCGGCTCTGCGCTGCTATCCCTACCAGCGCCGGGCGTCACTCTGGCCGATAAGCGCGACATCAATCAGCAGTTGCTGCGCTGTGGCGCCACCATCGCGGAAATCAACTGCGTGCGCAAACACCTGTCGCGAATCAAGGGCGGGCGGCTGGCCAGAGCCTGCCATCCGGCGCAGCTGATCACCTACGCCATCTCCGATGTGCCTGGCGATCAGCCTGCTGTGATCGCCTCCGGGCCGACAGTGGCCGATACCACCCGCTCCGCCGAGGCGCTTCGCGTGTTGCAACGCTACGCCATCATGGTGGGACCCAAGGTGCTGGACTGGCTGGAAAATCCAGAGTCCGAGACTTTGCAGGCGCACGATCCGGTCTTCGCCCTCAGCCAATTCCACCTGATCGCCACGGCGGGCCAGTCCTTGCAGGCCGCCGCGCGCGCCGCCCGCGACGCCGGTATCGAAGTCGTGCTGCTGGGAGACAATATCGAGGGCGAAGCGTGCGCGGTTGCCCGGACGCATGCCGCGCTGGCCCTCGCGCGGCAGCGCAGCGTACCGACCCAGCCGCCCTGCCTCTATTTGTCCGGGGGCGAGACAACAGTCACAGTGAACGGCACAGGCCGTGGCGGTCGCAATACGGAATTCCTGCTGAGCCTGGCCATTGAAGTGGCGGGAGCGCCCGGCATTTATGCGCTGGCGGCCGACACCGATGGCATCGACGGCGCGCAGGACAATGCCGGCGCCTTCCTGACGCCTGCGACGTGGCAGCGCGCCCACCATCTGGGGCTGGATGCGACAGCCATGTTGTCCGACAATGACAGCTACGGCTTTTTTGCCGCCGTGGATGACCTGCTGGTCACCGGACCGACCCGCACCAACGTCAATGATTTTCGTGCGGTGTTGGTGTTACCCGGCCGGTAACCGATCTTGCACTAAACGCCTGTGCAATGGAGACGCAATGAGCACCTATCAACAGCAAATACACTGCCCCGACAGTGACATTAATATGGATTTCTGGAAAGCACCGGAAGGCGTTGCAGTGCCGGATGATGAACTCACCTTTTTACTCATCCCGGATGCCGTGGAGGCAATGGCAGTATTCGAGCTGGCACAACAGGTACACCGCTACCAGCGGGAGCAAGCGCAAGGTGGCGCACCGATCACGCGTGCCCTGATGGCCACCATGGGCGGCATGCTGCCGGGGATACTGCTGTACGATCATCTGGCCAAGGGTAGCCCTCCCGGCATGCCGCTGATTCAGTTTGGTACCATCGGCGTGTCCCTCTATAAGGGACCCAACGAACGCTATGACAATCCACGCGTACAACAGGACATTTCCATACCCGTTGACGGCGAAGTTGTACTGGTGATCGACGATCTGGGCGACCGGGGCGGCACGCTGCAGTTCCTCACCCGCTACCTGGCAGAAAAGGGTGCGCAAAGCGTACTGAGCCTGGCGCTCTATATGAAACCGATGGCCACTAGCCTCTGTCCGGCAGACTTCTTCTTCGGGACCGTGGCGCAGGACACCTGGATCATCACGCCACGGGAGCGCGTTGAGACCATGGTCAAACGCGTGCCGGTGTGGCAAGCGCGTGGTGCAGACAAGAACGAATGTTATCGCCGGCTGGTTGATATCATCGGTTACCCGCCGCCGCTGGTGGACTATTACCTCGGGCGGCTCTGCGCCGGGGATTAGATGTCTTCTTTCTGCTGGTTATCCGCTCGGGACTTAAATCGATAGCGACACAGATATTTCCGGTTCGTTTGCGCTAACGGCTTCGGGCGGGAAAGCTTTTTCACCTGCTTCCCCGATACTCGCATGCAAAAAAGCTTTCCCGCCCGAAGCCTTGTTCAGTGGTTTGAACTTGACATCCGTTCGAGTGAGAGTACAGAACAAGGGTTGAGCGATTGTCCGAAACGAGGGATCGAGTGTCGGGTGTGAAATTCGTTCGCGAGTATCGGCTGGGCCCGCACCCGGGGAAGCGGGCGAATTTCACACCCGGCGATCGAGCCCGCCTTCCAGATGGACCTACGAAAACTCAAGCTGACAATGCTGTGAAACTTCTGGTGACGTTAATCTGCTACAGCACCTTCGCCACGGACTGCGCGACGTAGTCAATGTTGCGGGCATTGACACCCGCGACGCTGATACGCGAGGAATCGAGCATATACACGCCGTACTCCTGCCGCAGTCGCACTGCCTGTTCTGCGCTCAGGCCCAGGAAGGAGAACATACCCTTCTCCCGTTCGATAAACGCGTAATCCCCACCACAGCGTGCTTCCAGTGCGTCACGCAGGCTGCTACGTAATCCGTTCATGCGCTGGCACATGGTCTGCAATTCAGTGCGCCAGATCTTCCCCAGGTGATCGTCCGTCAACACGCGCCCGGCCAACAATGCGCCGTGGGCCGGTGGCATGGAGTACAGCCGCCGCGCCGCTGCCAGCGTCTGGCTCAGGATTGCGCGGGCATTGGCCGCGTCGCGGCACACAAAAATAGCAGCGCCGGTGCGTTCCCGGTACAGGCCGAGATTCTTGGAACAGGAGACTGCGACAATCACCTCTGGCAGACGCGTCACCAACAGGCGCAGACCAGCGGCGTCTTCGTCCAGGCCATCGCCCAGCCCCTGATAGGCCAAATCGACAAACGGCGTGAAGCCCTGTTGCTCGGCCAGATCGGCGATCACGGCCCATTGCGGCAGGGTCAGGTCGGCACCGGACGGATTGTGGCAACACCCGTGCAACAGCACCACATCGCCGGCACGAGCCTGTTTTAAATCCTCCACCATGCCATCGAAGTTCACCCCGTGAGTGTCAGGTTCGTAGTAGCGGTAGTTTTTAAATTCGAGACCAACACTTCCCAGCAGCGGGATATGCACCGGCCAGGTGGGATCGGAGACCCACACCCGCGCGCCCGGCGCGGCCGCATGAATGATCTCGGCACCGATGCGCAGCGCGCCGCAGCCACCGGGCGTCTGTATGCTGCTGACGCGCCCTTCCAATAAAGCAGGACTTGCCTCGCCCAGTACCAGACGTTGTATACCCAGATTGAACTGTTCATCGCCGGCGGCCGGCAGGTAGGCCTTGGTCACTTCTTCTGCTTCCAATGCGCGCTGTGCCAGTCGAACTGCTTCGAACACCGGGCACACACCCTCATCATTCATATAGATGCCGACGGCCAGATCGACCTTGTTGGGATTGGGGTCGGCGCGACACGCGGCAGAGATGCCGAGAATGGGATCGGCGGGTAGTTGTTGAACTTTTTGCAACATGGGGTTCTCCGGGAACTTTATATCTAAGGAACCTCTGATTAATTCGCAGAGTATGTCAAAATGAGGACAGTGTCATCGGGGACTTGGATCATGCGACAGCAATCACTTGAAGCAACGGGTTTTGAACGGTTCCGAAAGAGGACGAGGAAGGAGATGTTCCTCGA
>JANPDE010000017.1:0-12917 GCA_031431315.1 Haliea sp. | reverse complement strand
TTGGAACCACCTGACTCCATCCCGAACTCAGAAGTGAAACGGTGCATCGCCGATGGTAGTGTGGGGTCTCCCCATGTGAGAGTAGGTCATCGCCAGGCTTTAATCCTAAATCCCGCCATACACCGTATCGCGGGATTTTTTATATCACGAAGCGTTAGCAGCCTGTACACACGTGGAGAATAGGGTGAAACCCGACAGCATTTTATCCTCTGAAATTAGCAAAAGACGAACGTTCGCCATCATATCCCACCCGGACGCGGGCAAGACCACTATCACGGAGAAACTCCTGCTATTAGGCAATGCCATACAAGTGGCAGGAAGTGTCAAAGGCAAAAAAGGCCCTCACGCCACTTCCGACTGGATGAGCATGGAGCAGGAGCGCGGTATCTCCGTGACGTCTTCGGTCATGCAGTTTCCCTACCGCGAGCGCACGGTCAATCTGTTGGATACGCCGGGACACGAGGATTTTTCCGAAGATACCTACCGTACGCTGACTGCGGTGGATTCAGCCTTGATGGTGATTGATGGCGCCAAGGGTGTGGAGGATCGCACCATAAAACTGATGAACGTGTGCCGCCTGCGCGATACCCCGATTTTTAGTTTCGTTAACAAGATGGACCGTGACATCCGCGATCCGATCGATCTATTGGATGAAATCGAAGCGGTATTGCAGATACGCGGAGCGCCAATTAACTGGCCCATTGGCATGGGCCCTGAGTTCAAGGGTGTGTACAACCTGTATACGGATACCATTCATCAGTACACTCCGGGGCAGGGCAGCGTACTGCCGGATGACCTGCGCATCGAGGGGCTTGCAAGCGAAGAGGCCCGCGTTTTGCTTGATGACGGGTATGATAGTTTCTGTGAGGAAATCGAATTGGTGCGTGGTGCCAGCCACGTATTCGACCTCAAGGCATTTCTCGCTGGACGCTTAAGTCCGGTGTTTTTTGGTACTGCCCTGGGTAATTTCGGGGTGCGGGAAATGCTGGATGATTTTGTGCAGTGGGCTCCCGCGCCCTTGGACAGGGATACCACTGAGCGCATCGTGGCGTCGACCGAAGACAAATTCAGCGGTTTTGTTTTCAAGATACAGGCCAATATGGATCCGCGCCATCGGGATCGCATCGCCTTCCTGCGAATATGCTCCGGGCGCTACCTCAAGGGTATGAAAATGCAACATGTGCGCATCGCTAAAGAAGTGAAAATTGCGGATGCGGTGACGTTCCAGGCGGGCGAGCGAGTGCTGGTGGAGGAGGCGGTTTCCGGTGACATTATCGGCCTGCACAACCATGGAACTATCCAGATCGGTGATACCTTCACAGAGGGCGAGTCCTTACAATTCACCGGTATCCCGCATTTCGCACCGGAATTGTTTCGCCGCATTCGCCTGGCTGATCCGATGAAATCCAAACAGTTGCAGAGGGGCTTGCAGCAGCTGTCGGAGGAGGGTTCCACCCAGGTTTTTTCACCGCTCAATTCAACGGACCTGATCGTAGGAGCGGTGGGCCCCCTGCAATTTGAGGTTGTGGCTTATCGCCTCAAGGACGAGTACAAGGTGGAGGCCCGCTACGAGTCGGTGAATGTCTTTACCGCGCGCTGGATCAGCTGTGACGATAATCGTAAGCTGGAAGATTTTCGCAAGAAAGCTGCCGAGCATTTGTCTTTGGATGGCGGCGATCACCTCACCTACCTGGCGCCGACTCGGGTCAACCTTGCCGTGATGGAAGAGCGGTGGCCCGACATTAAGTTCAGGGCCACTCGAGAGCACTGAGTTCTCAGGCCAACAGTTTTTCAATGTCCTTGGCGATCGCCTTGGGTGTGTCTTTCGGGGCGTAACGCCTGACGACTTTGCCGGAAGGGTCGATCAGGAACTTGGTGAAGTTCCACTTGATACCCTCAGTACCCAAGGCGCCAGGCGCTGCTTTTTTGAGGTGCTTGAACAGGGGGTCGGCATCCGCGCCATTCACTTCGATTTTTCCGAACATGGGGAAACTGACACCATAGTTGAGCTGGCAGAATTCCATGATTTCGTCATTGCTGCCGGGGTCCTGCCTGCCGAACTGGTTGCAGGGAAACCCGAGGATTTCCAGCCCCTCGCCTTTGTACTTCTTATACATATCTTCCAGTCCCGCAAATTGTGGCGTAAAACCACACTTGGAGGCGGTATTCACAACCAGCAAAACCTTGCCCTTGTAATCCTGCAAGGACTTTTTCGTGCCCCCGGGCATTTGGCAACTGAAATCATACACGGTGTTGGTCATGGTGGTTCCTCCAGGGCGGGTTGATCAGGCCGTTTGTGCCTGATGGAAATGCACCTGTTCCATCAAGAGGCTCAGGCGCTTGCGCTGCATTTTGAGAGAATACTCCAGCGTTTTTAATTTGGTGAGCAGAGCAGCGTTTTCCCATTTCTGCTGGAGGTGCTGCCTGCCTTCTTCCAGAGCGTCACTCAATTGTTCCTTCGTGCGCTCATAGCGCTCAGCCTGCAGGCTTGTCCATTGATTTATGGAATCGGTGAACAGCTGGTATTCACGCTCTAATATATGCAGCAGTGACTCAGTGCCTTGCGCTGCCTCCAGTTTGTTGCGGGCTCGTTTAAAGGCCGTGTCCAGGATGGCGCGCTGTATTTTGAAGTCGGAGACCCGGCGCAGGTTGCTGGCCAGTCCCACGCGGTGGCACAGGGCAATCATCCACTTGGTCGGATCCCAGTGCCACCAGCGAATGCCGTTGCGATAGTCCCACTGGAAGATATGGTGGTAGTTGTGGTAACCCTCGCCATATGTGAGAAGGGCGAGAAAGCCATTGTCGCGGGCGCTATTGGTTTCAGTATAGGGTCGGCTGCCCCAGTAGTGCGCCAACGAATTGATAAAGAAAGTTACGTGATGATTAACTACAAGGCGCAACAGTCCAACGAGCAACAGCGTGCCAATCACGTCACCATGCCAGATGCCCAAAAGCAGGGGCAGACCCAGGTTCATCAGTACGGTGAGAGGTACATAATACTTGTCCTGACAGATGACAATAGGGTCGGCTAGCAGGTCCTTGGCGTTGCTGAAGTCTTGCGCATTGGTATTGTAATTGCGCAACATCCAGCCAAGATGGCTGAACCATAGTCCGTTCCCGGCGGAATAGGGGTCGAGGGTATTGTCATCCACGTGGCGATGGTGCCTACGATGGTCCGAGGCCCAAACAAGAATACTATTTTGCAGCGCACCGGCACCCCAAAATGCGAAAAACCATTTCAACGCGGGGCGGGCGTTATAGGCATTGTGCGCCCACAGGCGATGGTAGCCGCCCGTGATGGACATGCCATTCAGGTAGAGGAAGGCTAGTGCCCACAGCCACTGGAAACCGTCGTAACCGTGATAAATACCCCAGAGGGGCACCAACACCAGCGCCGCGATGGGAAAGCCAGCAAAAATGACGATATTCACCAGATTAAGTGGCGGTTTTGTTTGCAGGTTGCGCATGAGGGTACTCGAATCTCGTAGGGTCTGGATAATTTGACAATGGTAACTATTTTGCGAGCAAAAGTCTTGGCGTGCAGCGGCGCCAGCCGTGGCTAGAGTTTTTCGAGGTAGGACTGGTATTCCAGCAGGCTGATACGTTTGCGGAACTCCTCGAGTTCCTGCTGTTTGGTCAGTGTGTAAATTCGCTGTAACTCTTTCCCCAGACTGTGGCGGATGAAGTCCGACTCGCTAAACAGCCTGACCGCATCGGGCATGTAAACCGGCAGCTTCTCTTTTTCCTGTGCGTAGCCATCGCCGATAATGGGCTCACCCGGTGACAGGTTCTGCTCGATGCCATCGAGCATGGCAGAGAGCAAAACCGCAAATAGCAGGTACGGATTCGCGTCCGCACCGGCCACCCGATGTTCCAGCCGGCGTGCCGCATGACTACCGGCGGGCACGCGCACCGCTACGGTGCGATTTTCGTAGCCCCAGCTGGGATAAGTAGGAGCGTGACAGCCCGGTTGGAAACGCCGGTAACCATTGTAACTCGGGGAAAAAATTGCAACGGAGTCCGCCATGTTCGCCAGACAGCCGCCAATCGCATTGTGTAGCAGGGGTGAACCCTTTTCCGTGCCATCATCGAAGATATTAACGCCTTTTTCATCCAGCACGCTGCAGTGCACATGCATGCCATTGCCCGCTTCATCTTCGAAAGGTTTGGGCATGAAGCTGGCAATCAGGTTGTGCTTGGCGGCCACGCCTTTGATCAGGCGTTTCAGCATGAGAATCTGCTTGGCCGCGAGCACCGGGTTATCCACGTGTTGCATGTTGATTTCATACTGCGATGGGGCGGACTCCTTGGCCACGCCATCGAACGGGATATCCTGCAGCTCGCAGGCCAGGCGTATGTCTTCCAGCATGGCCTGATGATGGTTGAGCACATCCAGGCCATAGGTGTTGCCGCCGATGGGAGAGCTGCCGGCCGGCGCGGGACAGGTATGCACTGGGACCGCATTGTCCCAACTGACCAGGCTGAACTCCAGTTCGGCAGCGACTACCGGCTGCAAGCCCGCTTCCTGATAGCGGGTCAGTACCTGCTTCAGCACTTGGCGCGGGTCGCCGCTGTAGGGCAAGCCATCGGCATCGAACATGGAGAGCATGACCTGCCCATGTTGGCCACCGGCAGCCCAGGGAGTGGGCAGTAGTGATCCCTCTACAGGACGGCAGATGCCGTCGGCATCACCACTGGCGAACACCAGTTGTTCCACGTCGCGACCCCAGATATCCAGGCTGAGCGCGGTCTTGGGAAGTTTCAATTCGCCGTCGAAAATGGTGCTGAGTTTGTGGCGCGGGACCCATTTCCCCCGCATGATCCCGTTGCAGTCGGGGAGCAGCGCTTCTATGGTGGTGATTTCAGGGTGAGCCCGCAGAAACCAGTCGGCTTCGAGCGACATGCGTCCACCGTACAGTGATTCGTAAGCGCGCACTATCCACGCTTAAACCCGACCGCTCAATGCCCTACATGGGGCAAGTAGGGACGGCATCTATCGAGCTTGCCGCTCTTATTCGCTACACCGTCCTGGACCTATTGCAGGTGCGCGTTTTGCGGCCGCCAAAAAATTCAGCGCGGCGACATATAGATGCTGAGCGGATCCTTGCCGGCAGCTTCACCCATGCAGGACATGGCATTCAGGAACAGGGAAAAAAGATCGGTTTGTGAGCTGACATCCAGCTTGCGATAGATACTCTTGCGGTGACGGCGCACGGTTTCAACTGCGATGTCCAGGCGTTCAGCAGAGATGTCCGTACCGTAGCCGCGTAACATCAGTTCCAGCACCCCCTTTTCCCGGGGTGACAGCAGTGATGCACCGAAGGTGCGAAAGGCCAGATCGATCTGGTGGTCAATTCCCGGTTGGATCAGGTTGGTGGCGGCAAAGTCGTTGTGCTCGGTATGGCTTTTGAGAAGTTCGGATACAGGTTCTGCCAGCAGGTATAGCGACTCATATTCCTGGTCACTGAACGGGCCGCGCTCCGCGAGGCGCATCATGCTCAGATTAATGACGTTGCCGGCCTGCAATTTGGCAAGGTATACCACCTCATCGCAGGTGCCAGTGTCGGAATAGTAAGTGCGATAGTAGTCGGAGTCGTGCAGCTTGCCCATGGTTACCCGCGCCAGGCGGTAAATCTTGGCGCGAGGTTGGTGCATGGAGGTTTGATAGAACGGGTCCTCGCGGTAGGGCCCCTCCAGGTACTTGTCAATCTGGGCGGCAACCGCATGCTTGGGTATGCCGTGATGCAGTATTCGGGGAGGCAGGTCCTTGTGGTAGAGCCAGACCTGAGGGTAATCGATCTTGACCTGCCCATTAATAGCCTCGACAAGGGTGGGGAAAAACTGCTCGGTGCCCAAGGCGGCGATAGCCCTGGAAATGTCCCGATTCCATTTGCTCAGCTGGTTTATATCTGTCATCAGGTCTTAAGCTAGTTATTAACAGCATTTTTCATACATAGTGATGAGGCGACACTGCATTGTCAAACCCATGGTTCAATTAATTGTCAGCTAACCTGAGCGGTTCACCTTGATGGCCCTGATGGGCTATGCTTTACTGCCGTTCCGGAGCCTACTTGTACCTTGTCTAAAGTGGCGATCAAATCAGCGTTATATAAAGAAGCAGTACCCGTGCAATTTACGCGGGCGCTATTGGCACAGGCGCGTGCCTACAATCGAGATGTGGATGCCATTTTACGCGCTGCCCGGTTTCCCTTTGACCCTTTGCGCCAGGATGCACAAACGGTCTTTGTTTCTCGTGAGCAGTATTCCCGCCTGTGCCTGGAGTTAATCCGGGAACTGGGAGATGAATCGGGTGGTGTGATGCCCGATGTGCAGACGCCGCCGGGTACCATTCGTCTTCTGGCTCTGAGCATGCTCAACAGCTCCACTCTGGCCGCTGCCATGCATCGCGCAATAGAGTTTAACGAGGTCTGCCGTGTACGCCACGGCGCCGCAATCGTCAACCAACTAATTGTGGATGCGGAGCGCAAGGAGGCCACGCTCACTTATTTTTCTGGAGACGATGTCAGTGAGGATCAGCAGAGCGTGTTGTGTAATTTGGCCATGTGGTTGCGTTTCAGCGGCTGGCTGATCGACCAGTGCATAGATGTGACCAGTGCCAATTGCGCCGGACCCAGGCCGAAGTTCATGGCGGGTATCCGGCACTTTTTCCCCTGTCCGGTGGCGTATGGCCAGGCGGTTAATTCAGTGACTTTCAGCGCCCGGCATTTGGATGCTGAACTGGTTCGCGATGAGGGGGACCTCATGGAATTTCTCAAGCTTGCGCCCTACTATATGATCATCGAACCCCAGTTCAGTACCCTGAGCATTACCCACCGCATACGGGAAATCCTGGGGGATGATTTTCGCCAGGAAATGCCCAGCTTTGAGGAGTTGACGACGTTGCTCAATATGTCGGCGCGCACGCTGCGCCGGCGTCTGGAGAAGGAGGGCACTTCCTATCAGCGCATCAAGGATAACGCCCGACGGGATATGGCAATATCCATGTTGAGTCGGGATCGTCTGACGGTCAGTGAGGTGGCGGAACAGGTCGGCTTCTCGGATCCCAGCGCCTTTCATCGCTCTTTCAAGAAATGGACCGGACAGTCTCCGGGTTCGTATCGTTAACCCATCTGCTCGCGCAGAAAATCCAGTATGTTATCTCGCGCAATGAGTTGAGATTCTGCCCCCTGCCGACTCTTGTACTCGATATTGCCGTTCGCCAGGGCGCGATCGCTGATGACGATGCGGTGCGGGATGCCGATAAGTTCCATGTCGGCGAATTTGACCCCTGGTCGCTCATTGCGATCATCCAGCAGCACCTCCACGCCGGCGGACTGTAGTCTCTGGTAAAGGTCCTCGGCACAGCGGGCCACGTCCTCCGACTTGTGCGCATTCAATGGCACGATTGCCAGTTGGAAAGGCGCCATGGAGGCAGGCCAGATGATGCCGCGCTCATCGTGGTTCTGCTCAATGGCAGCGGCCACAATACGGCTGACTCCGATGCCATAGCAGCCCATCGTCATGGTGATATTCTTGCCGTCTTCATCCAGAACCTTTGCATTCATTGCTTCACTGTACTTGGTACCCAACTGGAATATATGACCTACCTCAATACCGCGCTTAATCTGTAACCGACCTTTGCCGTCGGGGCTCAGGTCCCCGTTCATCACTTCACGCAGGTCCGCGATTTGGCCAAGGCGACAGTCGCGATTCCAGTTAACCCCGATGAAATGCGCGTCGTTCTCGTTAGCACCACAGGTAAAGTCCGCCAGCTGCGCGGCGCTGCGATCGACAATGACCGGGAGATTCAGGCCGACCGGGCCCAGGGAACCGAAACCCGCTCGACAAGCGGCACGCACCTGCTCCTCGCTGGCCATCCGCAGGGGGGCGACCACGCCGGCTAGTTTCTCCGCTTTGATGGCGTTCAGTTGGTGGTCGCCCCGCAGCACCAAGGCCACCAGCCCACCCGGCTCCTCACCCTCGACCACCAGGGTTTTAACGCTTTTGGCGGCTTCAATTTTCAGAAATGATGCCAGATCCTCTATGGTCCTGACTCCCGGGGTAGCCACTTTTTGCAGGCTGGCAGAGGGTGCCGGACGTTCAATTGAAGGCGCCATGGCTTCCGCCATCTCGACATTCGCCGCATAGTCGCTGCCGTCGCTGAAGGCAATGGCATCCTCGCCCGAACTGGCCAGTACATGAAACTCGTGCGACGCGCTGCCACCGATACTGCCGGTGTCGGCGATCACCGGGCGAAACTCCAGGCCCAGGCGGGTGAAGATAGTGTTGTATGTCCCAAACATCACTTGATAGGTTTGCTCCAGTGATGCCTGGTTTATATGAAACGAGTAGGCATCCTTCATTATGAACTCGCGGGAGCGCATGACGCCGAAGCGGGGCCTTATCTCATCGCGTACCTTGGCCTGGATCTGGTAGAGATTGAGGGGTAACTGCTTATAGCTCTTAATCTCATCGCGCACCAGGCTGGTAATCACTTCCTCATGCGTGGGGCCGAGACAGAAACTTCGCTGGTGGCGGTCCTGGATGCGCAACAGTTCCGGACCGTATTGCTCCCAACGGCCAGACTCCTGCCATAACTCGGCGGGCTGTACCACCGGCATGCTGACTTCCTGCGCACCGGATGCCTCCATTTCCTCGCGCACGATAGTTTCAACCTTACGCAGTACACGCAGGCCCATGGGTAGCCAGGTATACAGGCCAGCCGCCAATTTGCGTATCAGTCCAGCGCGAAGCATCAACTGGTGACTGATGACCTCTGCATCAGCGGGTGTTTCTTTCTGGGTCGCTAGCAGGAATCGACTGGTGCGCATGAACTATTCCGGTGGTTGCGTTACGAGGGGGCGCCTAGTGTACGTGTGAATAACTTGAGCGTACAGAGTAACTCGGGATCAGCTCGAACGGTGTAGGCGTGCCTGTTGGGTGTCAGTGTTCTGGCGTTGCATTTTTATCACGCACGCGTCTGCAGGGCTAAAAATACAGGGTTTTTTTTGGCGCGATCGTAGAAAACACTTGTATTGCAGCGTTTCCTGATTTATACATTCCACTGCAGCTTGAGGCGGCGTGGTTTTCGCGAGTTGGGGAAGTGCGCGATTCGGGTTGCAACGGGTTCCAACGATAATTTTTAGGGAAGGTTGAAAACAACATGGCAACTAAAAAAGCAGCGAAGAAGGCTCCAAAAAAAGCAGCTAAGAAGGCTCCTGCACGGAAGAAGGCAGCCAAGAAAGCGGCACCGGTGAAGAAGTCATCAGCACCGATCCAGCAAAAAATGACCAAGGGCCAGATAGTCACTAGTTTGGCAGAAAGCACGGGCCTCACTAAAAAGCAGGTCAGCTCTGTCCTTGATGACTTTGACTCGTTGATCATGCGCAGTATCAAGAAGCGCGCTGCGAGAGAGTTCACAGTGCCGGGTATTATGAAAATCACCACGGCGGATATACCGGCTAAAAAGGCTAGAAAAGGCATCAATCCATTTACCGGATTGGAGCAAATGTTCAAAGCCAAGCCAGCGAGCGTCCGTGTGAAGATTCGCCCGCTGAAAAAGCTGAAGGAAATCGCCACTTCCTAGGTGATTCCAGAGACCAGCTTGCCAAGGCAGGCTGGTCGTCCACTTCCACGCATAGCACCTGCAGGTGCGGGGTCGTTGTGCCCTACTATTCCATCGCCCGCTACGCTTGGCCTTCAAGCCTGCATGGGTTAAAATTCGCGCCTCCATTTTTTACGTCAATTCGCGAATTAACCATTGGTGGAACCGCCCCATGCCGATTTATGAGTACCAGTGCCAAGCCTGTCAAAAGTCCCTGGAGGCATTGCAGAAGATCAGTGATGCTCCGTTGCTCGATTGTCCGCAGTGCGGCAAGCCAGCGCTAAAAAAGCAGGTCACCGCAGCCACTTTTCGCCTGAAAGGTGGTGGTTGGTACGAGACCGACTTCAAAACCGGTAACAAGAAGAACTTGGTCAGTGGCGGCGATGGCGCTGGTAGCGGTGACAAGGCCGCAGCATCCAGCTCTGCTGAGAGCAAAACAAGCGAAAGTAAAACAAGCGAAAGCAAGTCAGGCGATAGCAAGTCAGGCGATAGCAAGAAGACAGCCTAACCCCGGGCCCACAATGGCCCGGGCCAGCACATCCAGACGGAATCCAGACTATGCGCAGTCATTATTGTGGCGCTTTGAGTACAGCTAATATTGACGAAACAGTCACCCTCTGCGGTTGGGTTGATCGCCGACGGGACCATGGCGGTGTCATTTTCCTCGATCTGCGCGACCGGCAAGGTATCGTACAGGTGGTGTATGACCCCGATACCCACGAACACTTTCAACGAGCCGATCGGGTGCGCAGTGAATATGTCCTGCAGGTAACCGGCCGGGTCCGTGCGCGGTCCGCAGCCACGGTGAACGCGGGCATGGCGACAGGTGATATAGAAGTACTGGGCAAGGAGCTCGAAATCCTCAATACTGCGGCGACGCCACCGTTCCAGTTGGATGAGTACACTACTGTCGGTGAAGAGGCGCGCCTGCAGTACCGCTACATGGACTTGCGTCGACAGGACATGCAGCAGCGCCTGATACTGCGTTCCAGAATAACCAGCGCAGTTCGTAACTTCCTGGATAGTGAAGGATTTTTGGATATTGAGACGCCGATTCTCACTCGGGCCACGCCAGAAGGCGCCCGCGATTACCTGGTTCCAAGCCGCACGCACCCGGGTAAGTTTTTTGCCCTGCCCCAGTCACCCCAGCTGTTTAAGCAATTACTGATGGTGTCAGGCTTTGATCGGTACTACCAGATCGCCAAGTGCTTCCGCGATGAGGACCTGCGTGCCGACCGGCAGCCGGAGTTTACCCAGATCGACATCGAAACCTCCTTTCTCAATGAGCAGGACATCATGGCGATCACTGAGCGCATGATTCGCGATTTGTTCAAGGCGGTGCTGGAGGTGGAACTGCCCGCGTTCCCCCATATGACCTACGCAGAGGCTATGGAGCGCTACGGTTCGGACAAGCCCGACCTGCGCATCCCGCTGGAATTGGTTAGCATCGATGACTTGATGCAACAGGTGGAATTCAAAGTCTTCCGCGGTCCTGCCGATGACCCTGCAGGACGAGTGGCGGCACTGAAAGTGACAGGCGGGGCTGTCATCAGCCGCAAGGACATCGACGACTACACCAAATTCGTGTCCATTTATGGTGCACGCGGCCTTGCCTGGATCAAGGTGAATGATCTTGCCGCCGGGGTGGAGGGCCTGCAGTCCCCCATCCTGAAGTTTATGCCCGATGCCATCGTGGCGCAGATGATGCAGCGCCTGGGCGCTGCGAACGGTGACATCATCTTTTTTGGTGCCGACCGCGCGCGGGTGGTCAACGAGGCCCTGGGGGCCTTGCGGATCAAGGTTGCGGAAGATCTGGGCATGGTCGCGCCTGGCTGGGCACCGCTGTGGGTGGTGGATTTCCCCATGTTTGAACGGGATGCGACCGGCGCCTGGACGCCGCTGCACCATCCTTTTACAGCGCCTTCCTGTGATGCGGAACTACTCGTCGCCAGGCCAGGTGAGGCGTTGTCTCGCGCCTACGACATGGTGTTGAACGGCTGTGAGTTGGGCGGAGGCAGCATTCGCATTCACACGCGCGCGATGCAGGAAGCGGTATTTCGTATCCTGAAGATAGACGCCGCTGAGGCGGAGGAAAAATTTGGCTTCCTACTCAATGCGTTACAGTATGGCGCACCGCCGCACGGTGGACTGGCCTTTGGGCTGGACCGACTGGTGATGTTGATGAGCGGCGCCCAGTCCATCCGCGACGTCATTGCGTTCCCCAAAACCCAGAGTGCCGCCTGCGTGATGACCAATGCACCCAGTGACGTCAGCGATCAGCAATTGCGGGAATTGAATATCCGCCTGCGCCAGAACCAGGCGGCCGTCGCGCAGCCTGCCGACAAACCGCCTGCGGAGTGAGCCGCAATATCACCGGCCCCACTTACAGACCGGGCCTGAAAACTTGTCCATAATGGGGATCTGACGCACCCGGCGGAAATTGGCATGTCGCTTATTCTGGGAATAGACCCCGGTTCACGCAAAACGGGCTTTGGCATTATAAATGTGGTGTCGGGGCGCAGTGAGTACGTTACCAGTGGTGTGATCCGTTTGCCCGGCGGTGATTTCCCCGAGCGCTTGCGGATTATTTTTGACAGCGTAACGGAACTGGTGGATTTGCACTGTCCTCAGGAACTGGCGGTGGAACAGGTATTCATGGCGAAAAGCGCTGGTTCCGCCCTTAAACTCGGACAGGCGCGCGGTGCGGCTATCGTCGCCTGCGCTGTCCGGGACATGCCGGTTGCGGAGTATTCGGCGCGTCAGATCAAGCAGTCGGTGGTAGGAACCGGAGCCGCCGACAAGGCACAGGTACAACACATGGTTAAGGTCCTGCTGAGGTTGTCAGCCATACCACAGGAGGATGCGGCGGACGCACTGGCCGCGGCGCTGTGTCACGCGCACACGCAACACAGTATGATCACCATGGCCGGCGCCAAATCCATGCGTCGTGGCCGGATGCGCTGACAGGACTCGCGCCGCATGATAGGCAGAATCAGAGGCACTCTCGTTCACAAGCAGGCCCCGCTCATACTGGTGGAAGTGGGTGGGGTCGGCTACGAATTGCAGGTTCCCATGACCACACTGTTCCGTCTGCCAGGATTAGGCGCGGAAATCTCCCTGGTGACACACTTCGTAGTGCGTGAAGATGCACAGTTGCTGTACGGCTTTATCGAGGAGGGGGACCGCAGCCTGTTTCGAGAGTTGATCAAGGTCAGTGGTGTAGGACCCAAACTGGCCCTGACCATTCTGTCGGGAATGGATGCCCACAGCTTCGCGCGCTGTGTCCAGCGTGACGATATTTCTGCCCTTGTTG
>JANPDE010000016.1:0-9836 GCA_031431315.1 Haliea sp. | reverse complement strand
TTGGAACCACCTGACTCCATCCCGAACTCAGAAGTGAAACGGTGCATCGCCGATGGTAGTGTGGGGTCTCCCCATGTGAGAGTAGGTCATCGCCAGGCTTTAATCCTAAATCCCGCCATACACCGTATCGCGGGATTTTTTTTGCATTCGGCCGCTTAGGACTGGGAGTACCTGTCAAGGCTGGATCAGGCCAAGTATTTGCCTGTATCAATATCGTCAATCTGGTCCTCGGGTAGAAACTCCCTGGCATATTGCAAGTAAACTTTGTCGCGGACAAACAATTCAAAGCAGTCTCTGTCGATATGATTATCCAGAACCATCCTGTGCATGATATCGATCGCCACACTCACCGGCTTGGCTTTCTTGTAGGGTCGGTCCGAGGCGGTAAGTGCCTCGAAAATGTCGGCAATGGCGAGGATGCGTTCTGGAATGCTGAGGTCTTTCCCCGGCAGCTTACGGGGATAGCCCGATCCTTTCATCGTCTCGTGATGAGTGGAGGCATACCGGGGTACATTTTTTAGTTCCTCAGGAAATGGCAGGCTCTCCAGCATTTTAATGGTGCTGATCATATGTTCGTTGATTTTGAACCGGTCTTCATCGGTGAGAGTGCCGCGCGAAATGGAAAGATTATAAAGCTCACCCAGGTTGTATAGATACTTGGGAATATCCATGCTTATCCCGAACTCTGACGGATACACTGCAGACTGTTCTCTTTTTATTATGTGCTCCGGCTTGTCGCTTAATAGTTGCTCAGTAGCTGGCAGAGTTGATGCAGGTCCCTGTGTACGCAATTCCTCGAGTGGGGAAAGGCCGAGACGGTCATCAAAGTGTCGCACCCAGGTTTCTTTCGCGATCTCCTGTAGACGATTGAGCTTCTCCTGATCGAGGAATTCACCACCGACATTGCAACTGGCGACAAAGACAAATTGTTCGATCAGTTCGTGATGTCTTAGCTCCAATTGCTGGCTTAGCTGTGCGTGCAGCTCCGGAGTCTGAATGAGTTGTTTCCAGTACTCGATTTCCGCATCGCGCCAGAGTACTTCAAAGCGCATACGCACTTCGTGTATGCGGTTGTAAATTGCTTCCAGTTTGCTGCCCTTATCAACGATATGCTCGGGTGTGGTGATCTTGCCGCAGTCATGTAACCATGCAGCAATACGGTACTCCCGCCATTGGTCGTCTGATTGCAGGCTAAAGTTTCGGAATGCGGGTAACTCACTGGCGGATGCATGCTCTGCAAGCATGAGCGCCAGCTCGGGTACGCGCTTACAATGGCCTCCGGTGTAGGCTGACTTGTCGTCAATGGCTTGCGCAATCAACTCGATAAAGGCGTCCATTAGTGCGCGTTGCGCGAGTTCGTGCGCCTGAATCGCGGCAACCATGCTGACCATGGAGCCAGACAATTCATCCAATTCCCGCACATGTGATTTTACGCGCAGCACTTTGGCATACTCACGTCGCTGTATCTTGTCATTTTCAAGAGCCAATTGCTTGATCGGGCGCACGATGGGCGAAGCAAATAGCCAGGAGAGCGGTAGTACCAGGAACAGGAAGGCTGAGGTAATCGCAATCGACAGTTTGACCTGCTTCAGGAATGGCGCAACCACTGTGTCGCGCGAAGAGAGAATGCCCATGTAAAGTGGATTCTCGCCATCACCTGTAGGTGCGGCATAAGCGAGAAAGGTCTCGCCGGCGAATTGGGTTTCAACCAGCTGGCCGTGGGCATTCGGATCGGCGGCTATCTGGATAAGGGTGTCACTGGGAACGACACTGGAGTGGACCGCATCAGTATCATTGCCAGGGACAAGCCACTTTTCTGACAGGACCTGTAGTTGCTCTGCCCCGACAGCGGCAATGGCTTTGTCTATCAGCTTGCGAAGTTGTGGCTTGCCGGTGGGGACTACCATGTGCAATTTGTCCGGCAGCGCGCCTTCGCCGAAATTGGCCTTGCTATTAAATTGCAGGCCCGCCATAAAATAGTTGCGGGCGATGTAGCGCATGATGACCTCGTTATCCAGCGCCGCAGTCGCCTTCCCGGCCAGCACCATTTCCAGTGCCTGTAACGTGGACCCGGTTTCGACAATTTCGATCAAGGGGTAGCGCGCGCGAATGATGGGAATGATCGACCAGCCTGCTGGAATGGCGAGCTGTTTGGTATTCAGCTGCGATAAATCAGTGATGGCGCTACTGCTTTCCGCGGTGGCCACAGCAAATGGCAGTTGTGCATAACTGTTCCCGGGTAGGCCCAGAGTCCGGTTGTTCTGTGTGAGAATTACCGAGTGCAGCACGTCAATTTCGCCGTTCTGGAAGAGTTGTACCAATTCCGGCCAGCTATACCCATTGGTATACTGGATCTTTAGTCCGGTCATCTGTGCAATGAGATTGACCATATCAATAGAGTAGCCCTTGGGAAGTCCGGCCTGGGTGAAATCTATGGGTGGCCAGTCCGACTCATTGGAAACGCGCAGCACGGGTTGTCCCGCAACAAATTTCTTTTCTTCATCCGTGAGAGTCAGCTTGGGCACGGCGATCTCGGATTGGGTGTGTTGTTGCTTCAGGCTGGAGGCTATCACCTGGCCATCGGCGGTAAACAGGTAGACGTCCCCGTGTTTGGAAATTTTGTGCTCGCTCAGAAAGTCGGAAATAGTTGCCATCGTCATATCGATGGCCACCACCGTCTTTGAACCCTTCAGGCGTTTCGACAGTGTCCGCCCGGGCGCCCCAAGTTGGGCAAACATATACGGTTCGGTGAATTGCACCTCGGAGGAGGAGATGGCGCTGGTATACCACGGCCGCGAGCGCACATCATAGTCTGTGCTCTCCATACGAGACAACCGAACCCGCAGTTTTTCATCCAGGTAGCGATAATGGCGCTGCGGCCCCTTCTCGCCCTGTTCCAGGGTAATGACCAACCAGCGATCCCTGGGTAGTGCATGCAAAGTCTTGCGAGCGGTATCGCTGGTATTGAGATTTATCACCTCGAAAAAGCTGCCATCTTCGCCCCCCAGGTAGATGCCGTAGTAGAGCGGGTTTTTCAACAGCACCTGGGTGAATATTTCCAGATGCGCATCCTCGCTGTCGCGGTCCTGAAGAATAGGATTGTCGGCCAAAAGATCAATCACATTGGCGTTGATGCGTCCCACGCTGCGCAACTCCCCGGCAATGGCGGAGGAAGCGGAAGCATAAAGGTCGGAGGCGACTTCCCTGGCCATGGATTGGCCGAAGTAGTACTGCAGGCCGATGGCAATGCCGGCAGTCAGGATTGTCGCGAGAATAAATGCGGTGACAACGGTGAGCCGTATGGTGGTGCGCATATTGCCAAACAACGAAGTCATTGTCGGTAGGCGCCTCATACCGTGGTGTACAACGTCAGAATCATATCACGGCGCATAGTTCGGTGAGCCAAGTGACGGAACTACTTCACAGTACTTGTGCGCAAGGCGAGTTTTCATTGCACTGCGTTGGATCTACTTAACGTTGGCCACCGCGCGTCTTCTGTGTTCAGAAAAGAAAAAGCCGCAAAAGTTGCGGCTTTAAAGTGTCTAACGCACCTGGGTACTCTGGCCTGTTCCTATTTAGGGAGGGGTAGGGCACTCAGGTGGCAATGGGCTCGAGCCGTCGCAGGGGTCTACTGGTACTGGTGGTACGGCGCAGTCG
Source organism: Haliea sp. (assembly GCA_031431315.1). Classification (GTDB taxonomy): domain Bacteria; phylum Pseudomonadota; class Gammaproteobacteria; order Pseudomonadales; family Halieaceae; genus Marimicrobium. The sequence goes on along the minus strand of JANPDE010000016.1, from coordinate 6,179 downwards.
TAGTAAACGCTCCTGCTGATTACGGGTGTGTCCAGCGTAACTATCAACTGGCCAGTTTCTGGTGGGTCTTTTGCCTCAGCTGTTACTGCAACAGTCCAGGGGAAGGCGCCGCTACGACCGTAATTCAGAATCTCGGTGGTCGTTGGTGGTACGACTTCACAGTTTCCTTCGGTGCTCAGGGTTACCGTTGCGCCAGCGGGAGGTGGGTTGTTGAAGGTGTCGGAGATATACAAGTTCAGCTGGGTATTGAGTGGCACGACATTGGACACTGGCGTGCGGCCGTTCGCCAGCAGGAATTTGAAATTAGGTGCATCTCCCAGTGTCACCACGACGGAATCCCTGACATTTACCAACTCCCGGCTACACCAGATACCGTCTCCTTCGACCGGACAGAGCAAGCCGTTGTAGAGAGCAGGATTATTATTCAGATCGTAGGTCTGGTTGGAGTTGAAATCGATGAAATCTTCCTCCTGTCCCGAAATACACAGTAGTGATCCTGTGGACGCAGCCTCGCACTCTGCAAGTGCGGGTGTATACACTTGATCTTCATTATCGTCCAAAAAGGCCTCAGGTAGATTTTCGAACAAATTTTGCTCATCCTGATCCATGATGCCGTTGCCGTTTCGATCGATAAAGGACTCTTCTCCTATCGCGGTAACTGTTATCGCTGATCGGCCTCCGCGAATGTTTCCAAGATCGTCCGGACAGGGTATGGCGTTGACACCAGTGTGGCTAGGACAGCGTACTCCCTGGTTGTCGTACGAACTCACGACGTACTCGTCACCCGTGAGAGTGGGGAAGCGTGGCTCCTGACTTGTCCACTCTACACTGCAAGTGCCAGCGACGGTGGTGCAGGAACTCACTATTGAGCCGTATTCCGTTGTAAACAGAGCGGCCGTTCCGTCCACGACGGGATTGTTGAATGCGTCAGCCATCAAAACGGTCAAGGTGCGGCAGAGCCCGTCTCCGGTAAACGCGCCATCGACCACGAAACTGTCTTCACCGTCGCACTCGCCAATGGCGAGACTAATTGAGTTTTGATCCGGTAAACCTGTTGAAACCGTCAGCAGATCGGAAACGGTGGTAACAGGGTTGCCGTCACCATCATTCACTGTGGCGAGCACGCGTACCACGGTTGGAACGTAACCTGCCTGCACCGTGACACTAACACGACCGTCTCCATCACTGAGAGCGGAAGTCTTGGATAACGTTAGTCCGCCAACATACGTGGTCAGCGAGAATTGCACAGTGACCCCCGGCAGAGGCGCGCCCTGTCCATCGACTACTTCGAAGATCACAACCGACGTTTCTTCACGATTCTGGCCGCCCGTGCCACGCAACACCATAAGTAACGGCTCAGCACTGACAAAGTTCACCGCGTTGGTCTCACGTTTCGCGATAGTCATCGTGCCAAAGGCCTGTGCACCGGCTCCAATGAGGCTGGCAGTTATTTGGTCTGTTCCGGCACACCCTTTGGCGCTGTACAACGTAGAAGCTTGTCCGTTCACGGATTTCGGTTCGGTAGGGTTGATAGTGGCCAGTCCGCCGGCAATGCAGCCGCTGGTGAATCTGACTGCTTCGGCCGTGCTAACACGATCACCGTCTTTGTCAAGTACCACCACCGAAAGCTGGGCGTTGCCTCCGGCCGACAATGTAGATGCTGGTTCAATGAGAATCTGGTTTTCAATGAAATCGCCGTCGGCATCGAAGTAACCCAGGCGCAGGCCGTTTTCACCAACGTTGAAACCGAAGGTGCCGGTGACTGCCACACCGTTGACTGTGGCTGATGCAGAGACAATACCCGTGCCGTTTTCAGCCCCGGCCTCCAGTTGGAAGGTTGCAACGCCGTTACCATCGGTCAGGGATGTTCCAGTGGTGGGTAATAACGTACCGAGACTCGTTTCAGCCGAAACTACCACATTCGGACCGCCGTTCCTGACGAATATCTTCAAGCTGCCGGGAGAGGACGCGGTAATGCTATTGGTGGCATTGCCCAGTGGGTCGTACAGGGTAAATTGGAACGACGCTTCTTCATCATCATTATTATAAAAACTGGGACCGCCACCACCGCCACCGCCACAGGCTGCGAGAGTGAACAGAACTGCAAACAAGATAGCCAGACGGCTAATAAGAGTAGCGCCCCGATTGATCATTTTTTATCCCCTGTTGCCTGCTGTACAGCAGTTCTTATAGTGTAAATTGGCCTTTGCTGATTCTGCGGCGTTTGCCGAGAGTGTCAACCACTGAATCATTTACTTATTACAGCTTAACACGGCATGTTCTAAAAACTCGATAAATAACATAGTGATAGCCACCTTTTGTGATTTTTTACACAAGGATGGTCGTGCGAACGGATGGCCCGTTCACACACACAGGTCGATTTTTTCCAAAATAACATCCCAAATGGTTATATGGGGGGCGTTGGGCACCTGATACCATCTGGCCGATGCATGTATCTCCCAATTCCCAGGTTTTCCTTTCCGTATCGATCGTGCTCCACAACAGCCCCCTGGAGTTGTTGTGGAGCGCCCTGCGGAGCCTGCACAGTGCGGCGCAGCGGGCTCGCGAGGCTGGTTGCCTGGCTGGTATGTCGGTCTATCTCGTGGACAATGCCTCCGCCGCAAGCTATCGGGCACAGCTTGAGCAGGCGGTGGTTCGCTGGCCGCGAAGTGAGTTCTTCAACGTGCAATGCTGCCTGCAGACGAGTAATGGGGGGTTCGGCGTTGGCCACAATGCGGTCCTGCCACTGCTGGCGAGCCATTTCCACCTGGTGCTCAATCCCGATGTGGAGTTGGCTGAAGATACCTTGCGGAACGGTCTTATGGCACTGCTGCAAAATGACGATATCGTGCTGCTGAGTCCACGAGTATCTGGGGGCAATGGGGGTCAGGAGTTCCTGTGTAAACGTTATCCCTCAGTGTTGATATTGTTTCTGCGTGGTTTCGCTCCCCCGTTTATGCGGCGCCGGTTTCGCCGCTATTTGGCGGCGTATGAAATGCGCGATCAGTGCAGCGGTGAGCAAAGGGCCGACGTGGCGATCGCCAGTGGCTGTTTCATGCTGGTGCGCACGAGTGCCCTGCAGTCAGTCAATGGTTTTAACGAGGCGTTTTTTCTGTATTTTGAAGATTTTGACCTGTCGCTGCGCTTGGGCAGGGTAGGCCGCCTGGTTTTCGATCCGGCCATGCGCATTGTGCACCACGGTGGCTATGCCGCGAGCAAGGGTGGGCTGCACTGGAAATACTTCATCGCTTCCGCAGCCAAGTTTTTTAATCGCCATGGCTGGCGCTGGATATAGCCGGGTATGAAAAACTGTTAGAATTTCATTCGGCGCAGCGCGGTGTCTGACAGGAGCGAGAATGAATGAATTGAGACGCATGGCGTACCTCGACGCGCTGGGTATAGATAGCTATGTGTCGCGCAGCCAATTGCCAGGAGCGGCTCCGACCCGGCGTTTGGCGCTGCCCTCAGCCGCGACAGCGCCTGGTGTTGCCGACGATGCAGTCGGTATGCGCGTGGCACCCCCACCCATACGTCCCGAGTCGAAAGCTGTTGGGCGGCAACAAAGGGCGGTGGTTGCTGCAGCCCGGACCGGGGACGCATTGCCGCGCAGCGCGGCGGCGCCCGGCGTAGCGACGCCCGGCGCGGTTGCGCCCCGGTTCACTCTGGTCGCAATGGTGGCGGGCGATTGGCTTTGGATTGAGGAACTCGCTGGCATGCCACTGACTACGGAGCAGGTTCAATTGGTGCAATCCATGGCGCAGGCCCTGCTCCTGACGAGGACGGCGGTCGCGAACGTTGAGACACGACCTGTCGCGCCCCGACCTGACGCGGCCCCTCCTGGCTGGGCTCCTCCTGGCTGGGCCGCTCCTGGCCGGGCCCGACCCGTGGTGGAGCAGTTTGATTGGCCGATTCACACCAACCACCAGTTGGACCTGGGCGCCGCAGCGGCGCAAGCCAGTGTGGCGGCGTTTGTCGGCCGCAGGCTGGATCAATACGGATCCCGTGGTCTGGTCCTGTTGGGACAGTCCTGCGCAGTGCGGGTGCCATTGCAAGAGATCCACATTCCCACGGTGAGCACCGCAAGTAGTGCGCAGATTCTGGAACAGCCTGCGCTCAAGCGCACCGTGTGGCGCGATCTGTTGCCATTGGTCAGTACACTGTGAGCAGCACGGTCCGTTTTATGGTCTCGCAGGCCAGCGTTGGTCGTGCCGCTCGCGATTAGGCCCGCCCGCGTGGCAGATGCCGGATGGCTGGCGGCGATCGATGCTGATGTCAGTTTCAATCCCTGGAGTGAGCGTCAGTTTGCCGCGGTCTGCAGCCGCAGCAGCGGCTATCGGGAGACAGCACTGGTGGTCGACGAGGATGGTGGGCTGCACGGATTTGTGGTGTTGTCGCAGGTCCTTGACGAGGGCGCTATCCACAACATTGCAGTGCATCGGGCGCATCAGGGAAAGGGCCTGGGCCGACTACTGCTGGAGAGCGCTGTAGCACAATTACAGGAGTCTGGCGCCCGGCTGTGTCTGCTGGAAGTACGCCGCTCCAATAAAGCGGCCCGGCGCCTGTACGAGGGCAATGGTTTTGGGTTGGATGGCGTGCGTAAAAACTACTATCCGACCCAGGATGGACGCGAGGACGCTCTGTTGATGTCCCGGCCATTATAAGGAATAGCAGATGAACGTACTCGAGACTGAATGGTGGACCCTGGCACTTCCGCCGGAGTGGTGGGCGCAGTCCGAGGAAGAAAGCATTCTGATCGGTGATCAGGACGACGTGGGTTGTATCGAGATCAGCACCCTGCACAAGGAAGAGGGCGTGTTTGATCAGGAGACGGTGTGCTCGATTGCGCAGGCCGAGTCGGAACAACCGCTGGATTGGCGTGCGCTTGCGCTCGGTGAGTTTGCAGGCGTTAGCAGCAGTTATGTGCAGGAGGAGACAGCGGTGCGTGAGTGGTATGTGGCGAACGGCGCCCTGTTGCTGTTCATCACTTATAGCTGCGCTGAGGAAAATCGCGGCATGGACGATGCCGCAGTGGATGAGTTACTCGATACCCTTATGGCGCTAACAGGCCATTCCTAGGAAATAGCACCGGTGACACGTACGCGCCTGGCACCCTTCACCGGAGGCGATTTGTGTGCAGGCGCCCCCTTCGTAATACCATCATCAATCAGGTTTTTGACCGCGATAAGCAGACCGGTAACGATAAAAGCGCCCGGCGGCAACAGCGCTAGCAGCAAAGGTTGATAATTATCAAACAGCACAATTTTCCAATGGGCCGCGCCCGGACCGAACAGTAATTCCATATTGGAAAACAGGGCGCCGGTGCCGATTAACTCGCGCAGGCCACCCAGCAGTACCAGTACACAGGCAAATCCCAGGCCCATAAACAGGCCATCGCAAAGCGAGGCGGCAAGTGGATTTCTGGCGGCAAAGCCATCGGCGCGCCCCAATATTATGCAGTTGGTCGTAATGAGGGGCAGGAAGATACCCAAAATCAGGAACAGTTCGTAGGCGAAGGCCTGCATGAGCAGTTCAACGCAGGTCACCGCGGCGGCAATGATCATGACATACGTTGGCAGGCGCGCAGAGTGCGGCACGACGTCGCGCAGCAGTGACACTGACACGTTGGAGAGCACCAGCACCAGTGTGGTCGCCAGTCCCAGCCCCAGGGCATTGACCACGCTGTTCGACACCGCCAGCAGCGGGCACAGCCCGAGCAGCTGCACCAATGCCGGGTTGTTCTTCCACAAACCATTGAGGGACAGGTCCCTGTAATCGACTTTCGCCATTAAGAATCCCCTCCAGCGGGGGCGGTGCCGTCATCGCCAAACAAGGCAGCCCTGTTGGCTTCGGCGAAGTGTAATGCCCTGAGGATTGCAGCGACAACTGCACGAGGTGTGATGGTGGCGCCGGTGAACTGGTCGAAGTCGCCTCCGTCCTTCGCTACGCGCCAGCCATCCACCGTGGGATTCGCCAGTGAACGTCCGTCGAAACTGCGCACCCAGTCGGATTGCTCGATGTCCACCTGGTCGCCCAGTCCCGGTGTTTCGTTGTGGCTGAGGGCGCGTACCCCGGCGATGGTGCCATCACGATTGACACCTACAATAAGTTCGATGCCACCTGCATAGCCGTCGGGGGCAATCACGGGGATGATGACTGCCACCACGTTGGCAAAGAAGGTC
>JANPDE010000015.1:0-3284 GCA_031431315.1 Haliea sp. | reverse complement strand
CGGGCATCCGTGGGTGACTCGGCCGAAGCGCTGATCACGCGGGAGGATGCCGCACAGGTGGAGCGCGTGATGGCGCAGGGCAACAAGCTCTATCCGCTGGATATCGCCTTCTATGTCCGTGGCGATCACCAGAAAGCCCTGCGTCACAATATCAACCGATTGAACGCGCTGCTGTTGACCAACGGACTACAACCCATTGCAGCGGAGGCGGATCTGTTGGCATTGGATAGCTACATCCGGAATTTGCCGATGGCCTATGATCCCCAGATGGAACCATCACGGCGTCGATCCCGGCTGGTCTTTTCCCGCCATACCGCCAACCTGCTGCCGTTTTATGGCCGATCGCGCGGTACCGGCCATCCAGGCCTGGTGTTCTATAACCGAGGGGCGGAGCCCTTGGTCTTTGATCCCCTGCACCGTGATGATCGCAAGAAGAATGCCCACATGTTGATTCTGGGTCCGACCGGTGCCGGTAAGTCGGCGTTGCTGGTTTACCTGCTACAGCAAATGATGGCGAGTCACCGCCCCCGCCTGTTTATCATCGAGGCCGGAGCATCATTCTCCTTGCTAGGGCAGCATTTTCAGGCCCACGGCTTATCGGTGAACCAGATTACGCTCAACCCCAGTGTCGATGTGAGTTTGCCACCCTTTGCTGACGCCTTGCGATTGCTAGATAAGAGACACGGTCTGCACACGGTGAAAACGGCTGACGCGCTGATGGATGTTCCCCTGGATGACGAGGAGGAACTGGACGACGAGACCGGCGGCAGGGATATCTTGGGTGAGATGGAAATCGCCGCGCGCATAATGATTACGGGTGGTGACGAGCGTGAAGATGCAAGGCTCACGCGCGCCGACCGGCTGCTGATCCGCAATGCCATCTTACTGGCGGCGACCACGGTCAGGGACAACCACGGGCCACAGGTAATGACCAGCGATGTGGTCAACGCCTTCCAGGCAATCGCACGCGATGCTGAATTGCCGGAGCACCGACGCAACCGTGCTATTGAAATGGGCGATGGCATGGATCTGTTTTGCTCAGGGCTGGCGGGACACTTTTTTAATCGACCCGGTCGACCCTGGCCGGCCGCAGACGTCACCATACTGGAGATGGGCCTGCTGGCGCGAGAAGGGTACGAGGATCAACTGGCGGTGGCTTATCTGTCCATGATGAGCCATATCAACGATCTGGTGGAGCGGCACCAACAGGATGAGCGTCCCACGCTGGTCGTGACCGATGAGGGCCACATCATCACCACTAATCCGCTACTGGCACGCTATGTGGTCAAGATCACCAAGATGTGGCGCAAACTGGGTGCCTGGTTCTGGATCGCCACCCAAAATCTCGAAGACTTTCCCGACGCCAGCCGCAAAATGCTGAATATGATGGAGTGGTGGCTCTGCCTGGTGATGCCCAAGGAAGAAGTGGAGCAGATAGCGCGCTTCAAGGAGTTGACAAATGAACAGCGCAATCTTTTGCTGTCGACACGCAAAGAGCCCGGTAAATACGTCGAAGGCGTGGTGCTGTCCGATAAGGTTGAAGCCCTGTTCCGCAACGTCCCGCCACCCATTTCCCTTGCGCTGGCGATGACCGAGAAACATGAGAAGGCCGAGCGTGCCGCCATTATGCGTGAGAAGAATTGCTCAGAGCTGGAAGCGGTCTATGACATCGCAGACAGAATTGCAAACGCGCGATCACAACCGATGACGTAATGTGCGTGGTGCACAAATTGTTGCTGAAAATGATGGGGAAGCGTGTATAGGACTGCCAAGCGTGCGGTCCGCGACCTCAGCGATTTCCCTGACACGCAATAACCGCTCAGTCTCTTGCCTGGATATTTCATTCATTAAAAAACCGATTTCACGCAGGCTATCGAGAATCGCTCAGAGTCGGTCTCCATGAATCTCCCCCTAGTGGCACCGTTCAGTACTTCACGCATCATCGGCATCTTGCTGCTGGCGCTATCCCTCAATGGTTATGGGAATGAGCACAGCAAGGACACCACGGTGTTCATCGAAGTATTCACCAGCGCACCCTTTCCAATACGGGGCAGTGAAACGTCCGGTGTTCGCAACAATGCATTGGGCACAGTCACGCACTATGACCTCGATGGCATTTACCAACTGCAACAGACCTTGTCACAAGGCCTACCGAACGACCCCGTGCAGGCAAAACAGCTTGTGCTACAGCGTTTACAGTCTATGGACGCAGCCCTCAGTCATCGATTGGAAAATGCGGGCAACGGTCTGGTGCAGGCTCTGCACTATGGCATTGATCGCACACCCGCCTTCGTCTTCGATCTCCAGGCGGTTATCTATGGTGTAACGGAACTTGATGACGCCAAAGAGCAGTACAGCCAATGGCGCGAACAGGGCAGCCGATGATTCGGACCTGGCTTCTGAGCTGCCACCTGGCGCTACTGACCTTGCTACCAGTGACAGGAATCGCCGGGACGATTAACACGGCGGACATCGTGTCCCAGACCACGACAGCGGCGCTGAGCTGTATGCGCTGGATGCCAGTCGGGGTGTGTTTCTGGTTACGGTGTTCACCCTATGAGTGCACCGTCGAAACATCGATCAAGGTCGGCCACTACCAGCCCGATGCGGTGGTGAGCAGCTATAACGAATTGGGGGGGAACCCTTGGGTGGAAATTCGCGCAACACTGGGACTGGCGCAGAAAGCCGCCGCCACCGGGCTATTGGGCAGCTTGCTGTCCATACCCGTGGACAGTGCGGGCAATCGAACGGAGGGCTCCCGCAACCGTCGCGACCACCGCAACCTGGTCTTTCGGGAAACGGATGTAGTGGGCCATCCACTGGGTTCGCTGTCGGGCGTTGTGGCGGGCACAGGTTATGTGTGTGAATCGCAAATTCAATCTTTCTTTCCCTATTTCCAGTCGGGCGTGGACGCATTGTCCTGGCGTTTGGGCGTGCCGGAAATGTTTTATCCCGCCAGCTTGATCCCCGGTTTGCGTGAGATGGGCAGTTGGCCCCTGCAGACCTGGGGAGGCGTTTACCCGCGCACTGGTTGGACGACACAGGCAGAAGAACCCAAAGCCGCTGCCATCAATGCACAACGGGCCGTGGACATCACCACGCGGACTCTGCAGCCCCACATTTATGTACCGATGAATGGCGCTTCCAGTTCTGATCAGAGAGTGGGGCCGCCAGGTCCGCTGGTTGAAGGGGAGCCCGCCACGGGTGAATGGCAGATGTTACTCCCCAGAGCGGAATCTTCATGTGCGGTCTTCGGTACCAACGATCTAGCCAGCGTGAACGGC
>JANPDE010000014.1:0-6861 GCA_031431315.1 Haliea sp. | reverse complement strand
GCCGACAAAGCGATAGATGTGCTTATCGGGATGTGAGACTGCGGCTTACTGGAAGCTGTACTTGTGGTTCTCAGGATTTTATAGAGAGAATCCTGGCTCACCCAAGTTGGGAGCAAAAGAACACACTTACCCGACCACTCCTGGTACCACCAACCAGAGCACCACCTGACACGCTGTTTCTTTTGCCGGAAAAGGATCCCCACATTCACAGATTAAACCAGGAAGGAAGCCACTAATTTACCCACCTAAAACCCGGGAGCATGCATGCTGCGACAGCGCAATGAACGAAAATGAATTGCAAGTTACTGATGTGAGCACAGACTAAGCGCTCCATACAACAATCCCCTATCCCTTCAGACTCAACTAAAAATTTCCGGTTGTCATAGGTATGAAACTGTATTAATATACTGAGTAATTTTACTCATTAGATTAAATATGATGCTACGCTATCAACGACCTCAGTCAGTTACCCTATCCGAACGGCTGCGCGAAACGCCTCGTTTCCTGATCATAGTCGCCGGACCGCGCCAAGTGGGCAAGACGACGATGGTGCGTGGCGTACTCGCGGACTATCCACCCGAAGACTACACGTTCGCAGCCGTGGATAGCCCTGACCCCGAGGTGTCGACTCCGACGGGGGCAGGGCAGACTACTGCACTTACCTCGCGACAACGTGTAGAGCCCCGGGATAGTGCTTGGCTCGTAGATGTGTGGCAAAGGGCCCGCACAGCAGCGAGGAACAATGCCAAGGGGCACGTACTCGTGCTTGATGAGATCCAAAAAATCCCGCGCTGGTCGGATAATGTAAAGGGCTTGTGGGATGCAGATCGCGCTGAAGGGCTGATGTTACATGTCGTCCTGCTCGGCTCATCGCCGCTGCTGATGCAGCAGGGTATAAGCGAAAGCCTCGCCGGGCGATTCGAGACGATAAATCTCACCCACTGGTCACTTCGGGAAATGGCTGACGCCTTCGATTTCGACCTCGAAGACTACCTCTACTTTGGCGGCTATCCCGGCAGCGCTCCGCTGATCCGCGAGGAGGCTCGCTGGCGCGCCTACGTCAATACCAGTCTGATCGAACCCAATATCGAAAAAGACATCCTGATGATGACGCGAGTAGACAAACCTGCGCTGCTGCGCCAGTTATTTCAACTCGGGTGTCGCTATTCGGGGCAGGAGCTCTCATACACGAAAATGTTGGGCCAATTGCAGGATGCGGGCAACACAGTGACTCTGGCCCACTATCTCAACCTACTCGGCAATGCCGGCCTGATTCGTGGTCTGCCCAAATACGCCGGACAAGACCACCGCCGCCGTGCTTCCTCGCCCAAACTCAACGTGTTGAATATGGCCCTGATGTCGGTCGGGTCCGGGTACAGCAAGACTGAAGCGCAATCCGACCGCAGTTACCGCGGCCGCATGGTCGAAAGCTCAGTCGGCGCGCACCTGCACAATACCGCCTCACCAGAGTGCCGCATCCACTACTGGCGTGATGGCACCAATGAGGTGGATTTCGTGCTCGAACGCGGGGAGCACCTGGTCACCATCGAGGTGAAGAGCGGTGCTGTGCATGGGACGTTCCGGGGCATGGCCGCGTTCCAGAAAAATTTCGGCGACTGCCGACACCTATTGATTGGCGACGGGGGCATAGCCCTGGCCGAGTTTCTCTCCTATCCCGCGGAGCACTGGCTATGAGCTACCCCGCCGATCCCTCCCTGCTGTTACCACGCACCTGCACGACGAACGACGACCAAAGCAGTGGGCATAAAACTTGTCTGCTGGCAGATTTTCGCAATGCGCCGGCATATGTCCTGCTAGGTGATCCGGGCGCTGGAAAGACTAGTTCCTTCGAACAGGAAGCACTCGCCACAGGCGGGCACTACGTTCGGGCGCGTAGTTTCGCTAACTTGAAACCGAGCCGAGTCCCCCCCAATAGTATCCTGTTCATTGACGGGCTCGACGAAATGCGGGCCGGCGGCGGCGATGGCCGCACACCGCTTGATCACATACGGCGACATCTTGACCGTCTGGGTCGACCGCGCTTTCGGCTCTCATGCCGCGAGGCAGACTGGTATGGTGAAAGCGACCGCTCCGCCCTGCAGGAAGCAGCGCCGGGAGGCTCACTCACCGTACTACACCTCAATCCATTGAGCGATGCAGACATTCTACTACTGCTTGAGCGGAGATATGGCGTGGCAGACCCAGCCATCTTTATTCAGCAGGCTGACAATCACGGACTGGCCGACCTACTGGTCAACCCGCAGACGCTTGGTTTACTGACCAGCGCCGTAGGCAACTCCTCGTGGCCGGGCAGTCGCACCGAAACCTATGAACTCGCCTGCCGGCAATTGTTGCGTGAATCAAATGCGGAACACCGCGCGGCCAAGCGCGACACCGCACCGACGCACAACGAACTGATAGATGCGACCGGATTCCTCGGCGCCATACTCTTACTTGCCGGCATCGCCGGCTTCGCGCTGGACGAGGACGCGGCGAACAGCCAGCACGTCCTCTGGCGTGAACTCTCCCCGACACGCGAACTACCTTTGTCAGCTGCACTTGCCAGCGGATTGTTTCAGCGTGACGAATGCGAGCAGCAGCGTATCCCCATCCATCGAAGTATCGCTGAATTCTTGGGCGCTAGATACCTGGCGGAACAAGTCGCAGCAGCAGGCCTGCCACTTGGTAGGGTCATCGCGCTGATGGTTGGCAAAGACGGCGGAATAGTCCCCGATCTGCGCGGTCTAGCCGCCTGGCTCGCCGTGCAATCCCGAAGCGCCCGCTCCCAACTCGTTGACCGTGATCCACTCGGTGTCGTGCTCTATGGCGATGTGCGCGGCTTTCCGACGGACGACAAGCGCCGCGTGCTGGCCGCTCTAGAAGGAGAGGCCATGCGCTACCCTCACTTCCGTTCCGAGAACTGGACGGCCGCGCCCTTCGGCGCATTAGCCACACCTGATATGTTGCCCGTATTTCACGAGCTGCTAGCGAAGCCATCACGTAACGAAACGGACGTCGCGCTGCTCGACTGCGCACTTGACGCACTTCGCTACGGCCCGTCGTTAACAGAAATTGCTCCGGGGGAGGAACTGCAACGTCTTGAGGAATTACTCAACAACGTAGTGCGGGACGCGAGTTACCCATCCTACATCCGTCACTCAGCTCTGGAGGTTTTGCTGCGTGAATTGCCACGCAACGCAACCAGCCTTGTTAGCCTTGCTCGGAATATTGAAGCCGCACTGGTCGAGGATCAGGATGACCAGCTACTTGGAAAATTGTTGACAGAACTCTTCCCAGAATTCATTCGGTCGGTAGAAGTATTCGACTTCCTGCACCCCGTAAAACGGGATAACTTCATCGGTCAGTTCCATATGTTCTGGAGTCACCGGCTACCAGATGATGCACCGGATGAACTGTTGCCAGAACTCATGAACGAACTGGTAAAACGCAGCCCAATGTTACGTAAATCACTCAAACACCTTCAGGCAGAGCGCATGGCGGGCCGCTTGCTTGCCCGTGTGCTCGATACTTACGGCGACAACACCGACGATGAGAAGTTGTATCCTTGGCTGGGTACCGGCCTTAATGAGTACGGGACTCCCCGTATAGATGACGAACACCAGAGGCAGGTCTCCGCTTGGTTGACCGCGCGACCGGAACGATACAAAACGGTATTTCTTGAAGGCGTTCGGCGCTGTATCGGCGAGAAAGAGCTTCCCTTTTGCCTGTATCAAGCCGCCTCTCGCTTATATGATGCTCATCCACCGTCAGATATTATTCCGTGGTATCTAGAGCGGGCGGCGGCCGAAACGCATGACGAACTCAAACAGTATTTCTTCTCTCGCGCGGCAACGCAGCTGGCTCGGCAGAGTGGGCAAGAGTGGTTGACACTCGATGCTCTGGACTATCTTGCTCCCTGGATGAGAGAGCATCCCGAATTCGAGCGTGACCTGGAACCCTTTGTCTCCTTGCCAATTGACCATTGGCGAAAACAAGAGGCGGCCAGAAAGAGAAAGTGGGACAGGAAGCAAGTAAAGCGCATGGAATCCTGGCGCAGTCACTTTCGCGAGCACTTCGACACGATTCGTGATGGTAGCGCTTCTCCTTCCGTACTCTACGAGCTAGCTCAGGTGTATCTCAACATGTATTCCGATATTCAGGGTGAAACCCCGAACGACCGTCTAAACTACTTCCTCGGTGGCGACGAGGAGCTTATCTCCGCCGCTTACACGGGCTTCCGACGGTGCCTGGATCGCGACGATTTGCCAAGCGTTGCCGAGATTGTAGATCTAGAAACCGAGGGGCGCATGCACCTCATCCGCCAGCCCTGCCTGGCCGGCATGGAAGAGCTCTACGGAAGTGATCGCGACGCGGCACTGCAACTTGACGACGAAGTTCTTCGCAGGCTGCTGGCCTTTGGCCTTACTGGGCTTACAAGTGATACGGAATGGTTCAAAGCGCTGGTAAAAAGATGTCCCTCGATGGTGGCCGAGGTGCTAGTAGCCTACGCACTACCATTATTGCGCAATCGGCACGAACATGTACGTGGTATATGGGAGCTTGCCTACGATACCGATTTCGGGCAGGTCGCTCGGCTGGCGGTACCAGACTTGCTGAAAAGCTTTCCGTTACGGGCTAAGAATAGCCATTTGCGTAATGCGCTTGACCCACTACTTAAGGCCGCACTGCGCCATATAGACAGCTCTGTTCTAGACACCATCATCTCGGAAAAGCTGGGCAAGCGCGGCATGAGTGCGCCGCAGCGAGTCTATTGGCTCGCCTGTGGATTGCTGGCTTCGCCCGGTTCCTACGAGACTACACTCGTTGAATGCGTCGGCGCGAGCAAGACATTGCGCGCTCACCTCGGCGCGTTCTTCCACGAACAACGCCGATGCTTCAGCAATACTGCCTTACCTGAATCCTCGTTAGGACTGTTGATTGAACTGCTAGCGCCGGACAGTCCTCCAGAGCACCTGATGCGGGGAGGCTGGGTCAGTCCCCCGATGCAGACTGCCGAAGAGGTTCGCAACATGATTGACACTCTCGGTGGCAATCCGAGTGAAGCCGCTCAGCAGCAACTGGAACGCCTGCAGGCCCTGCCCCTGTTAACGCCGTGGCGCAACCGCCTGCGGCAAGCGGCACACACCCAGCGAATTGCATGGCGCAAGGCAAGTTTTCGCCAGCTCAGTGCAATTGAGGTCTGCAAGACACTTGCCAATAGGGAGCCGGCCAACGCCGCCGACCTGGCAGCGCTGACCTACGAGTGTCTCTGTGCCCTCGCCGACAAGATACGCGACGGCAGCACCAACGACTATAAGCAGTACTGGAGTTTGGACGAGTCGAACAAAAGGCCAGTCAGACCCAAGCCAGAAAACGACTGTCGCGACGCCTTGCTTTCCGATTTAAAGGAACGGCTGGGTCTGCTTGGCGTTGATGCAGTCAAGGAGGGTTATTATGCCGAGGAAAAACGTGCCGATATCCGGGTCTCTTACGACGGCGCGATGGGCCTCAATGTACCTAGAGAAATCAAAAAGGACAACCATTCCGATTTATGGCGCTCTGTCCATGAGCAGCTGATCGAACGCTACACCCGCGACCCTGGCACCGATGGTTACGGTATTTACCTTGTGTTCTGGTTTGGCGGCGAAGGTATTCCCATGCCACAGGAAGGGAAAAAGCCGCGCAACGCTGCGGAGCTCCAGCAGTGTCTGCGCTCGACTCTCACCAAGGAAGAGGAACGACACATCTCCGTCTGTGTCATTGATTGCGCCCTACCCTAGTGTTCCTGGACACATCTTCTTCGTAACGTTGCAAAAAAATTTCGGGCGACAGTCGAGCCCGCGGTTCCAGTGCGTCAAAGCACCGGATAAAGACGAGCTCGAATACCTGGTTCAGCTCATTAGCCATCTCGTGGGCCGCTGCCAATTTTGTCTTGATAGAAAGGAGGTTATGAAGAACCCACTCCCACTCAATGGTGGCAGTCGGCTTGCTGTCGATATAGTAGGTCACCCTCGTGACACCGGAGATCTCATTGACAATACGATTAGATGTGCGCTCCAGCAGTTCACATGGGAGACGCGCCCAGCGCGGTCATAAAATCCACGGTCTACACCGCCCGGAGTGCAATCACGTACTCCTACCAGCGGTCATCGCCCACCACGCCGTCGATAATTTTTGTCGGGAATGCTTGGCAATCGCATTAGATCGGGCCTTACGCGGCGATGACGGCCCCCACTTGTCATCTGTCTGATCCGAATGCGCGGTCCAGAATTCTGTAATGACCCGGGTATCGAAGAGACTTCAGACCTATTCTATAGACGATCTGCAGACGCTTCGCTCGAAAAAGTAAAGCCACCATCTGGATTACCGGGGCACAGTTGTTTCAATTGGGTTCAGGTCGCGCATGTGTGTTTTCCTGTTCGGTAAGTGTTTTTGACCAACCACAGGCTCGTAGCCTGACGGGTTCCGCTGACGCGGTACGATCTCGGGACACAACTCCCGTTCAACCTGAGATGCCTGGTTGCAGGCAACGTAGCTTCTCTTCTGGGGAAGATGGCACTACGTGATCCAATAGGCTCAAACTGCGAGCAGTCATTAATGTTGAGACTTTTCCTCCTTTTTAGTTGGGTGGCACCATTGATCCGCGGGGTTACGCGGGATTAAAAGAGACCGTGACAAACACGGCGGTATGTGACACCTGCTGAATAGTCAGCGGCGCGGTGAAACGGCCGTAGCCGTGGGAGAACATGGGCGAGTGGCCCGGGGATTGAACAAAGAGCAAACAGCCAGAGGCTGGTGCGTCATGGAAGCTCTGCTGACGCTGAGTACCGTTTTTACCAGTTTGGCTGGCGAGGGCGATGT
>JANPDE010000013.1:0-3033 GCA_031431315.1 Haliea sp. | reverse complement strand
CCAGCATTGGCCAACTCGACAAGGCACTCGACGCGGCACCAACAAACGGTTGGACGGTTGTAGACATGAAGAACGATTGGAAAGTCATTTACCCGCCCGAGAAAAAGTGAAACAGGAGGAATCGAATATGCCCGCCATGCGCTTTAACCATATGGAATTGACCCTTCCCCTCGGAGCCCTAACACGGGACCGGGAGGACATAGTGGCTTTTTACAGCGAGGTGTTCGGCTTTAATGCCATTGACGTACCGTTGTTTGATAGCACTGGTTTGCTGCTGGGTACCGATACGGAAGTCAGCCAGTTCCTGTTGCTGATGGAACAGGACAAGCACCTGCACTCACCGGGTTACGATCACCTGGGTTTTCTCTATGAAACTCGTGCGGAAGTGGACGACAAACTGGCCAGGTGCCAGCAGTGGCAGAAGAAGGATGAGCGCGTCCGCCTCAAGCTGTATGACGATCTGGTGATCAACCCAACAGTTACCCACGCCTTCTATGTACAATTTCTGCTGCCGATCTGGTTCGATATACAGGTCATCGAATACGACCGGGGCACGCAGCCGCAGAAAAACTGGGTCTATCGCTGAGCAGGGAATACCAGACGATGTATTGAACGGAGGGCTACATGATTACATTGAGGCCTGGCACCGAATTTCTGTAAAAAATCCTGAAGGCATTGTGCTATCGCCATTAATTTGACATAATGTCAAAAAATGGGATAGGGAGTCTATCTCGCAGGTTTTGGGAGACAGGTGATGGATGCAATTCGTTACGATGGTCGTGTTGCGGTCATCACCGGTGCCGGAGGTGGACTGGGTCGGAGTTACGCACTCTATCTGGCCGCGCGCGGCGCGAAAATCGTGGTCAACGACCTGGGCGGCAGCACGGACGGCAAGGGCGACGATGTAAAAGCGGCAGATGCAGTTGTAGCGGAAATCCAGGCACTCGGCGCCGAGGCAGTGGCCAGCTACGATTCTGTCGCCACCGCACAGGGCGGTGAACATATCATCCAGACCGCGATGGATGCTTTTGGCACAGTCGATATCGTGATCAATAATGCGGGTATCCTGCGCGACGCCTCGCTGGTCAAAATGGCGGCGGAAAATTTCGATATTTTGATCGATGTGCACCTGAAGGGTGCGTTCTATGTCACCCAGCCCGCCTTTCGCGTCATGAAGGACAGAGGTTATGGACGGGTGGTTTACACGGCCTCCGCGGCCGGGGTGTTTGGTAATTTCGGCCAGGCTAACTACGCGGCAGCCAAGATGGGCCTCGTCGGTCTGTCCAGCGTCACAGCCATTGAGGGTGCAAAGTACAACATCAAGTCTAATGTCATTACGCCCATCGCCAGGACGCGCCTGACCGAGGGTCTGATGGGCGCAATGGGTGACATGTTTGCGCCGGAGTTTATTGCGCCAATGGTGGCGTATCTGGTCTGGGAGGGCTGTGAGTACAGCCACGAGATATTCAATGTCGGGGCGGGTCGTTATGCGCGGATTTTTATTGCCTCGGCGCCCGGCTGGAATGCGCCCGCAGGCACAACTCCTTCAGTGGAGGACATCCGCGACCAGATTGCAGCTATCGTTAGCACTGACGGTTACAAGATTCCAGTCACCGCATCTGACGCCTGATGTGCGGCGTGGCTGTGGAGGGTAGTGTGTTATGACACAGAAAGCGTTCAAGGATAAGGCCGGGCGCAACCTGGGCAGCCGCGCGCAGAAAACGCGTCAGCGCTTCCTGGATGCGACCGCCAAGTTGTTGACCGAGCGCAGCATCCTGGATATCTCGGTGACGGAGATCGCCAGGGAGGTGGACAGCGTCTCCAGTCTGTTCTACCACTATTTCAAGGATGTCGAGGACGTTGCCCAGCAATTGGCGCGCGAGGCATCAAAGGAAGTGCCCGCCATGGTTGAGTTGATCGACGGGAGCTGGGACGGGGAGGAGGGTCTGCAGCGTGCGCGTGCGTTAGCGTCCGCCTATCTGGAGCACTGGGAGCGTAATCACGGCGTGCTGCTCCTGCGCAACCAGGCGGCGGACCGCGGCGACAAAGCGTTCCTCAAGTTGCGTAAGCAGGCCCTGGAACCCTTGATCAACAAATTGTCGGAGTTGATCACCGCGTCCCAGCGCCAGGGCCGGGTGGCCGAAGACCTGCATCCCTACCTCGCCGCGTCTGCTCTGGTGTCCATTCTTGAGAAGTTATCGGCTTACGCGCAAACCCTGCGTCACTTTAACGCAGACCGGGAAGATCTCGTTCGCACCTGTGCCCGCATGATCAATACCACGGTGACGGGTCGGTAATTTTTCAAGTTGCCGGGCGACGCAGTGGGATCTGGGCCGCTGGGCAGCGGCCCGAGCTTAGGGGGTGGGCATGCGGATTCTAGTCGGTTGGGACGACGCGGAAGAGCTGGAAACACTCCAGTCGTTTCTGAATATCGGCGACAACACCGCCGTTGGAACGTTGAGTGATGACCTCCAAGCGGCGGCCATGCGAGGACTGACGCTGGAAGCCAGCGCGTGTCGGGTGTTCGCGCAGACTTATTCTTGGGCGACCTGCACGCAGCAATTTGTTGAGAACTTGAACATATAGCCACAGCGGCTTGTGATGAAATACGCTTCAGAGAAGAACTCCAAAAAAATATTCGCAAATAGCCGCGCCAAAGTTGGCCGCTAGAATCGTGAGAGACGAATTGGCATACACAGATTCTGACTGCAGGCGAAAACGCAATTGCACTTTGTAGCGAAGCGGGCACACACGATTTTGAAATGCTGCCCGTGACCGCAAAGTTCCCTGACATTTGAAATGCGATTTGTTAGTTGAGGTCGGGGTTCACTGGGGGGCGTAAAAATGGAATTTCTACAGAGCATCAATGCAATGACAACGGCGCAGCTTGAGTTCTTCAGCGTCGCGGCATTGCTATCAATGGTCTTGTTTTCGGGCGGCTTTTTGCTTGGCCGCACCGCGTGGGGCTCGCATCTTCCGCGGGCATGTCCGCTCCTTCCGCTTCCCTCCCCGCTGTCTCCGGCCCTTGGTGGA
>JANPDE010000012.1:0-30314 GCA_031431315.1 Haliea sp. | reverse complement strand
TGAGTGACAGCAGCATCCTGTTTCAGCCCTTTTCGCTCGGTTCCCTGTCACTGCCAAATCGCATTGTGATGGCCCCGATGACACGCAACCAGTCGCCGGGCAATGTCCCCAATGACGCGGTCGTGGAGTACTACCGGCGGCGTGCTGCGGGGGGCGCTGGCCTGATCATCACGGAGGGCACCTGTGTTGACCACATTGCTGCCAGTGGTTATCCCGACGTACCGTATTTTCACGGCGCGGACGCTCTCGCGGGATGGCGGCGCGTGGTGGAAGCAGTGCATGCGCAAGGTGGCCGCATCGCCCCCCAGTTGTGGCATGTGGGCGCCATGCGCAAGGCGGGGACTGCGCCGGAAGGCGAGGTCAACGGTTACAGTCCCAGCGGCATGAATACGCCCGGTAAGGTCACGCGCCACGTGATGACGTCAGCCGATATCCGCGCGGTGGTAGACGCCTTTGCGCGCGGTGCGGCCAGCGCGGTGGCACTGGGCTTTGATGCGGTCGAAATCCACGGCGCCCACGGCTACCTCATAGACCAGTTTTTTTGGTCTGCTCTCAATCTCAGGGACGACGAGTACGGTGGTTGTCTGGACAACCGCGGTCGCTTCGCGCGCGAAATCATAGCGGCCGTGCGGCGTGAGGTGGGTGACGATTTTCCCGTTATCCTGCGCTTTTCGCAGTGGAAACAGCAGGACTTTTCCGCCCGCCTGGCTGCGACTCCGGAGGAGTTGGCGCAGTTTCTACTGCCTCTGAGCGACGCCGGTGTGGATATCTTCCACTGTTCAACCCGGCGTTATTGGGAGCCGGAGTTTGCAGGCAGTGATCTCAACCTGGCGGGCTGGACGAAAAAAATCACCGGCAAGCCGACCATCACCGTGGGCAGTGTCGGTCTGGATGCGGATTTCATTCCCCAGCCAGGCGAAGACAGCTTCCGCGCTGCGCTACCTGCCTCTCTGGACCAGTTACTGGAGCGCATGGGGCAGCACGAGTTTGACCTGGTTGCGGTGGGCCGGGCGATGATCGCTAACCCCGATTGGGCCAACCGGGTGCGCCGGGGGGAGGCTAGCGAACTGCGTCCCTTTGAAAAAGAACAGCTGTTCGCTTTACAGTAACCTTCTCGCCCCGGCAATTTACTTTACCCGTCGCGGGCCTTGCCTTAGAGTTGCTCAACTAAAAAATGGGTGGCGCTGTTTAAACTGGATTCTTATGACCAACCAAGTGACCAACCAAGTGACCGACCAAGCTCTCCGTTTCGCAACTCTGCCGCTGGTGCTGTGCATGCTGCTGGGCGGATGTACCACCCTTCCCGTGCCGGTACAGCCGCAGGATACCCGTTTGGACCAGTTGCTCTCGAGCATGGATCAGGCGCTGGCCAACCAGGCGGCGGCCGATGCGCAATTACAGGCACAACAGCGGCAACTGGAGCTCCAGCAACAACAATTGGAGTCCCTGACTGCGGGCCTGGGGCGGACTCTCGAGCAACCCATCGTCAGCAGCTGCCCGGCCGTCGCCCCCTGTCCTAAGCCCAAGGAAACCTCCACCAAGCTGGTGGTGGGAGGTCTGGAGGAAGTCTGGCTCCCGGACCTGAAGTTGGCCCTGACGGCCAGAATTGATACGGGTGCAGAAACCTCCTCCCTGGATGCCCGCAACATCGAACTGTTTGAGCGCAACGGCAAGCGCTGGGTGCGGTTTCAGATAAACAACCCCAATACGGGCAAGCCCGAGTCGCTGGAGCGCAGGCTCAAGCGCACCGTTACCATTACCCAGTCCGGCACGACCGAGACGAAGCGCCGCTCTGTGGTCAAAATGGGTGTCGTTATCGGCCGTAGCAACCAGACGGCAGAGTTCACCCTGAGCGATCGCAGTCATCTGGGTTACCAGGTCCTGATCGGCCGCAACATCCTGAAGGATGTCATGATAGTGGATGTCAGCAAGAAAAATGTGGCCCCTTATGTGCTCCCCAAGACATCCTCGGATGACGCGGGAGCTTTGCAGTGAACCAGAAGCGGACCTTTTTTACGATTCTTGTCCTGCTGGCCATGAGCGGGATTCTGATCGCCGTGCTGCGGCACATGGCCACAGGTACGCCGTTTCTGCCGGGCCAGGAAAAATCGGTGTGGCTGGTCGAGGCCAGAGTCGATTTCGAAGCCACCGGCGGCCCGGTCAGTGCCAGCCTAAGCCTGCCCGATAGGCAGCTGCCGGGCTTTGAACTGTTTGAGGAGCAGGCCGCCTCACCAGCCTACGGTTTTGCCATCCTGACGGATAACGGCAACCGGCGCGCGGAGTGGACCAAGCGGGAAGCCCAGGGAGAGCAGTCGCTCTATTACAGTGCCCAGTTGGTCGAATCTGACAGCGACAGTTCCAGTAGTGCCGACCAACCAGAGGGTGAGGAGCATCCGGCCGACTGGGAAGAGGCGCAAGAGCTCGCGGCCCGCGAGGTACTCGACCGGGCCCGAGAGAAATCCAGTTCCCCGCAGAGTATGACGCGTGAATTGATCAATTTGCTCAACAGTCCCGCATCACAGAATACGGCCCTGCTGCGTACCGAAAATACCGATCAGGCACAGTTATTGATGCAGTTGCTGGATCGGGCCGACATTGCGACTCGCTCGGTGATGGGACTCTATCTGGAGGATGCCCGGCGCCGGCAGACCCTGACACCCATGGTCGAGATTTATACCGGCCAGGAGTGGTTGTTGGTGAATCCCCAGACGGGAGAGATCGGCGTGCCACCCAACCTGCTGCTGTGGCATCGCGGTGGTGTGTCTGTGTTGGATGTCAGTGGCGGCGTGGAATCGCGCGTGCATTTTTCCATGATCCGCCAAACCGTTCCCGCCACGCAGTTGGCCCAGGTCAAGAACAGCGACAGTATGTTTGCCAGGCTGGGGGTGCAGCGTTTGCCCATTGAGGAACAGAGTATGTTTAAACTGCTACTGCTGTTGCCGCTGGGCGCCGCTGTGGTGGTGTTTATGCGGGTCATGATCGGCCTCAAGACGTCGGGCACTTTCATGCCAGTGTTGATCGCGCTGGCTTTCCTGCAAACTTCGCTGGTGGCGGGCCTGATCAGTTTCGTCCTGATAGTTGCCATCGGGTTGGCACTGCGCAGTTACCTGTCCCGACTCAACCTCCTGTTGGTATCGCGTATCGCCACGCTGATTGTCATGGTGATTTTTCTTATTTCGGCCTTCAGTATCATTGGTTACCAGTTGGGCTACAGCACCGGCATGACCATCACGTTTTTCCCTATGATCATTATCGCCTGGACCATCGAGCGTATGTCCATTCTGTGGGAGGAAGATGGCCCCTCCGAGGTCATGAAGCAGGGCGGTGGCAGTTTGCTGGTGGCCGTGCTTGCGTATCTCCTCATGAAGTGGTCGCTGCTTGAGCACCTCACGTTTAACTTTCCGGAACTTAATCTGGTGTTGTTGGCGGTGATTCTGGCCATGGGTCAGTACACCGGCTACAAGCTGTCCGAACTGCGCCGCTTCCGAGCGATGGATGAAGCCTGATGAGCATGGCCTGGGTGTCGCCAAAGCGTTTGCGGGAATTCGGCATGTTGGGCATGAATTGCCGCAATGTGGATTTTATCAATCGCTATAATGAGCGCAGACTCTTTCCGCTGGTCGATAACAAACTGAAAACCAAGCTGCTGGCGCAGGAGTATGACGTGCCGACGCCGGGTCTGAAGTTTGTGGTGCGTGAACAACACGAGATCAGCCATATCGAGCGCGCGCTGGCGGATCAGGAAAGCTTCGCACTCAAGCCGGCCAAGGGCTCTGGCGGAAAAGGGATACTGGTGGTGACGGGTCGCCAGGGGGAGCAGTTCGTCAGAAGCTCCGGTGCGCTAATGGACATTTCCGATATTCGGCGCCACATGAGCAATATTCTCGCGGGCCTGTACTCCCTCGGTGGTTCCTCCGATGTGGCGATCATTGAAGACCTCATTGCGTTTGACGATTGCTTTGCCGGGTACTCGCATGAAGGCGTGCCGGACATTCGTATTATTGTCTTTCGCGGTTATCCGGTCATGGCGATGCTGCGCCTGGCTACCCACGCCTCCGATGGCAAGGCGAATCTGCACCAGGGCGCGGTGGGTGTGGGCCTGGCGCTGGACACCGGGCGCTGCCTCAAGGCCGCGCAGTTTGGTCGCCCGATCAAGTTGCACCCGGACACGGGTCGAGCGCTGAGCGATATCCAGATTTCCGGCTGGCGCGATATTCTGTTACTGGCTGCACAGTGCTACGAGATGACAGGTCTGGGCTATATCGGCACCGACATCGTGTTGGACAAATTTGCCGGTCCACAACTGCTGGAGCTGAATGCGCGGCCCGGCCTTTCCATCCAGATTACCAATGGTCGCGGCCTGTTACCGCGGTTGCGTCATATAGAAGGTATGACCCGCAACCGGCGCTTTCGCACCGAGCAGCGCGTGGACTACGCCATGCGTCAATTCGCTGAAATCGAGCCTGCGTTACAGAGCGCGGATGCCGTGTAGCGATGGAACGGTCCGGCGATCCGAGGCAGTCAGCTACAGTGCCCGGCCCAATGCAGGAAGCCTACTTTTCGATTGCTGCCGCCGGTGGTGAAATCCTCGAGTGCAATGCTGCTGCCGCCAGCCTGCTTGGCGTAGCAGCGTCGGCACTGCGCGGTGTGGTGTGGACGCGGGCAATCGTTGCGGCGGCGCCCGGCGACGTACTGATACACGCGGTGCAGGCGGGCCGACGTGTTGCGTTGCCGCCCTTTATCCTGCGCCGCGGGGACGGTATTGAAACCATCGTGGGTGGCATGCTGTTGCCACTCGCACAGGCGCCTGACACTTCATTCAACCTGGTGTTATGGCCGTTGCTGGATGCCCAGCAGCTGGGTGTGGCGGGTAGTATTTCCACCTCAGATACACTGGCAGTGCTGGGCGTGGACCGGCTACGTTATGACGACCGGTGGGGCGCTCTGGACACGGCGCGTCTAATGGCTGACATCCGCAGCAGCCTGCTTGAAATTGTGCGTACGGCCGACATTGTGGGGCCGCCGTCTGCGGCGTCCATTCTCATCATCCTGCGGGATGTGGATATGGATGACGCACGCGATATTTGCCGCGCCTTGCTGTCACATCTGCATAGGCTGCACACCACACCCGGCACCGCAACTGCCGACGCGCGGATGTGTGTTGGCCTGGCACGCAGGAGCGTGGGTGCAAGCGCCCTGTCCACATTGTTGGCAGCACACAATGCCCTGCAGCAGGCGCAAAACGGTGGTGCGAAAGAGCCAATTCGCGCGGCATCCGAGGAAGACCACAAGCTGATGATCGGGCGCATGTTGAATAATGTGGGGATAATCACTGAATCCTTCTCGGCCCCAATGGCAACGACGGGTCAGCATAGCAAGCAGCAAGCAACACCCGCGCCGAAGAAAACTGCACCACCCGTCGCTCCGATCGAAAAAAATATCGAAGGCTATGTGGTGGACAACATGGAGGGGGCTGTTGACCAGGCTATTTTCCTGGCCAGGGTGGATATACCCGTCGCGATTATTGGATCGGCTGGCACCGGTAAGATGTATGTGGCTCGGATCATTCATGAGGAATCCGGTCGCGCCAGCGATCTGCTGGTGTCCATCGACTGCCGGGAATTTCGCAGCCGCAGCGGGGCGCAGGCCCGAATGGCGCGCGAGCTGGCGCAGGGTGAGGGCAAAACCCTGGTATTCAAGTCGCCGCAACTGATGCATGTCGACGTGCAGCTCAAACTGGCTCGCCAGATCAGTTCCCGCACGCTGGCCGATGTGAGCCCACGGCGCTATTTGCCGAGAGTGAAATTGATCGCGTTGTTTCCGGAGAAGCTGGAGGTACTGATCAGGCGGGGTGAGCTGGCAGAACCCCTGGCCAGTGTCTTTGCCGGTTACCCCATCCACGTGCCACCCATCAAGGACCGCAAGCAGGCGGTGCTGCGCTGGGCACATAAAATTCTTGGCCAGGAAGGCGTACTGCGCGATCGGGACATGAAGGGTTTTACCCCCGATGCCGAGCAGGCCATGTTGCTGTATGACTGGCCCGGAAACATCAGTGAAATGCGCCAGTGTATCTACCATGCCCTGGAAAAAACCGATAAGGACTGGTTGACACCGGTAGACCTGGGTTTATTCACGGGCATCAACCCGGATGGCATTCCCTATCTGCCGGAGCCCAAACCTTTCCTGGTAACGGCGCAGGCACCAGACAGTGAAAACGATGGTTATGTTCCCTCTGCGTTGGAAGCGGTGCAGGTTGCCCTGGGCGAGGCGGTACACAATGTGTTGGCGTTGGGCATGAGTAAACCCCTGGGGAGCTGGATAGAGGACGAACTGGTGTTGGCGGCGCTGGACAGGTACCGCGGCGACCTGCGCCAGACGGGGGATTTTCTGCACACCAAGCCGCGCAATATCAGTCGGTGGTTGCCAAAAATTACCTCGCGCGAAGAGGAGCGCAACAGCAGCTCACTGTGGCAGAAGCCGCGCCGCCTGTTGCGCGAATGGGTCAGGGAGTCGCCACAGTCAGCGGACTCCCCTTTATTGTTGATGGCGGACAAATTGATGCTTCACGTGACTGAGCAGGGCGGGGCGCTGAGTTCCGTTGCGCGAGCGCGTATTATGGGTGTTTCGACGCCCACGTACCTGAAGCGCTGGCGTGACACCGGGGGAAGTTAACAAGGGGTTTTGAGCATGGCGGTAACATGGCGGTAAAGAGCACACGTGGCCGTAAGGGCGCAGCGCCAGGCGCTGCGCTGCAGGGCACGAAAACCGTGGAGGATTACGCCCGGGAGTTTGAGCAGGGCATGGAGCGTGAGTTGCCCGTTAGCCTGGGCTTTTCCGCGCGCCTGAACATGTTGTGGGATCTGGCGGGAGCGGCGCCGCCCCAGACCGAGGGCCGCGTCATCAGTGTTTTGGGTATCAACCGCGACTGGCGGGAATCGGACGTGCGCAAGTGGCTGCAAAAGGATGTGCTGCCGCCGCGTATCGACCTCCACAACATGGTGAAATTCCTGGTGGCGCAACTGGATCATGGGCAGGACGTGCGCCGCTGGGAGGCTTTCCTCATTTACGGTTCACCCATAGTGTCGTCGCCGGTGAACCAAACCCTGTATCGGGAGGACCAGACTCGTCGGGAGATTGCCTCCACGATTTTTGCGCAGATCACGGATGAGTACGGCATACCACCCTCCGCGTACGAAGCCGACCAGGTGTTTCAACGCTGTCTGACGCTGATGCACAAGTTCAACATCTATGAGTTGCGCGATTTTCAGTCCGGTCACCTGGAACCGTTCAAGAGCTATATGTTTCCAGGTGCCTGATATCTTGGACAAAAATGGTATCTTGGACAAACCGGCTAAAAATAGCGTACCAGCGAACATCGGCCTGGTGTTGTCCGGAAACGCCAGGGACGCGGTGGTTGCCGCGCTGGCGCGAGCCGGATACGAAGTGCATGTCGCGACAACGATTGCACGCGTGCGCGCTCTGCTTGCCCGCCAGGCGGTGGACGCGTGGATCTTCGATGCCAGGTCCGACGACATGCTCGAGCTATTGCTGACGACGGATTGCTTTCTCCTGCCAGCCGACAATATTCCCAGTGCCGACGATAGCGGGCTGTTCTCGCCCTGGATCGAGGGCCTGATCACGCAGTTGGAGGTGGCGGTCCATGCCGCTCAGGACAACCGCCGGCAACCCATGCGCTGGAGCGAGGTGCGGGCCGTATGGCTGTTGGCCGGCTCGGCGGGAGCCACTGGCGCAATCCAGGCGTTCCTCAATGCCTTCAGGCAGCCACCGCCGGTGGCGTTTATCTATGCCCAGCATCTGGACCCTGCGCAACACCATCAACTGCAACGTTTTACCCCGCAGAACAGGCAGTTTTCCCTGTCAGTCTCCGCGGGTGTGCAAACACTGGAGCCCGGCCGGCTGGTCATGATCTCGCCGCGGTGTACCGTGATCCTGAATGAATTCGGCCAGGTGACGACAACCCGCGAGACGTGGAGCGGTCAACACACACCGGATATCAATGAATTGCTAGTGATACTGAGTGCGGCCAATCTGCCTGCGCCAGGCGTCATTATCTTCAGTGGCATGGGCAACGACGGTGCGGCCTCCCTGCGACTCTTTGAAGCCGCAGGGGGTCGCGTGTGGGCCCAGTCCCCCGCCAGCGCGGTCTGTCCGGCAATGCCGCAAGCTGCCCTGGACACTGGTCTGGTGCAAAAGTGCGCTGACCCGACGGCGTTGGCGCTGGCCCTGGAGGCCCTTCTTTTGTAAATTGCAAGCCCTTTTCTGGACTTTTTTTGTCCGAAAATAAAACAATAAGAATCAATATCTTATAAGCCTTTTTCCGCGATTTTAAGACACGTGTTCCGCCAAAAAATGTCGAGTTTCTCGCAAAAACTACAGTTAATGGTTGCTCGTGGAGATTTGAATGGAAATACTGTACTCCCATAACCCAATGGCATAACTAACAGAATTGTGAGGGCGCAAATGAGCAACGGAACCGAACAAATGGATATCACCGGCGTAAAAATTGCCGTGGTGGATGACGCCAAAACCATCCGCATGATGATGTCCCACACCCTGCGCAGCATGGGCTGTGAAGTCGAGTGTGCAGAGGATGGCTACAAGGCGTTGGGTATGCTGCGCCGCTTCAAACCCGACCTCATTTTTCTGGATATCACGATGCCTGAACTGGATGGCTACCAGACCTGTACGTTGATTCGCAATGCCGAGGATACCAGGTGCACACCCGTGGTGATGCTCTCCTCCTCCGACGGCATTTTCGATATCGCCAAGGGCCAGGCCCGCGGCGCGAGTGCCCATGTCACCAAAATTCCCCCGGAAAGCGTGCTTCGCGAATTGATCTACAACCACACGATGCGCAAGGTGGCTGCCTAGTCATGAGCATTTCAGCATTACAGTCCCTGGAACTGGTAGAGCGCCTGCACGCTTACGACAGTGTGCCGCCTCCCGCCCTTGCCGCGCCGCGCCCCAGCTGGATAGGAACCTCGCTGGGCGTTGCCGGCATTGCGCTACTGATCGGGGAAGGAGAACTGGAAGAGATTATTGAAACACCCGCCATCACCACGATACCCGGTACCAAGGCCTGGGTGCTCGGCGTGGCGGCCTACAAAGGCGGACTGCTGCCTATTTTCAGCGGAGACATTTTGTTTCGAAAACGCCCGTACATTGGTCGCGCGCGGGATTACTGCATGGTCATACGGCGGCCTGGGCTGTATTTCGGGCTGACCCTCAGTCACATCCAGCGCGATCTGCGGTTCCCAATCGAGGAACGTATTGTAGATCACCCGGTTGATCCCGACTTTGCCGGATACACGCTGGGAGGCTTTATGTACAAGGGAGAATTTTTGGCAGTGCTTGATATTGAGAAGTTAGTGGCGGATGAGGAGTTGTCCAACGCGTCCGCTGGAAAAGGGTCTTCAAACAAGGGGAAAGGCAATGAGTAAGGCAATGAGTAAGTCGACGAATATAGAAGTACCCAATGTTTGGGTGCTCGGAATTGGCCTGGTTGTCCTGGCCTGCGTGGTGGGTGTGGCATACACCCTCTTTATGACTGAACTGGAGGCCGGCACACTCATGGCCATGTTTGGCGCACCGGGCGTGCTGGTGGTGGCACTGCTGGCCTATCGGGGCCAACGCCGCAGGGCGGAGTACACGGAACAGGGCGTCGCCGAAATCAACAGCGCCCTGGTCAAAATTGCCGAGGGAGACCTTACTGTACGGGTACCGGAAGAGAATGCCGTTACCCGCGATATTGCCAGGGAAATCAATGCATCAACCCGGCGTCAACGTGAGCTGATACGCAATATCAAGACGCCGTTCAAGGTTTCCAATGAAGGCATCACCCAGATTGGTGCCATCGCTGAGGGCCAGGTGGAGAAGGGCCGCGAGCTAACCCGTTCTGTGGTTGAGTCGACCACGGCAGCCACCGAAATGGTGCGCACCAGTGAAGAAATCAAGAAATCCACCGCTGAAGCTGCCAGAACATCCGAACGCAACAGGCAACGGGTGGCACAGGGTTACGAATTGACCAAGGATATGTCCAAGGCATCAGCTGATGTACGTGAATCAGTACAAGAGACATCCAAATCTGCCAAGCGCCAGGGTGAACTGATTCAGTCGGTGACAGCGGCGGCGGAATACATCCAGGCTCTCAATACCAAGATCTCGGTGGTTGCGATCAATACCCGCATCGAAGCTGAGAAAGCCGGCGAACACGGCCGACCCTTCATGGGAATTGCCGAGGCGATTGGCGATCTGATGCGCGAAGCGGAAGAAGAGGGGCGCAAGATCATCTCCCAGGTGCGGATGTTGCAGAATCTGTCTGCCGACAACCTGGCCAGCATGGAAAATACGGTAGGTACCGTGGTGACGATCCTGGAGTACATCGATCGCCTGGACAGTTCTCTGGAAGAAATCAACGCCGGTTCCTCGGCGATAACCAAGATCATCACCTC
The DNA here is from genome assembly GCA_031431315.1 of Haliea sp. GTDB lineage: Bacteria > Pseudomonadota > Gammaproteobacteria > Pseudomonadales > Halieaceae > Marimicrobium. The sequence continues at coordinate 19,842 of JANPDE010000012.1, read as the reverse complement.
CGTGGATGACGCGGCTGGTCAGTCCGCTACCACTGCGCGTCACATGAATAGCTCGATGGATGCGATTCGCGAACGCAACCTCGACATCAGTGAGTACAGCGAATCGACCCAGGTAGGTGTCAGCAGTCTGAAATCCTCTATGCGCGATGTCGCCGATAGCCTCAGCCAGTTCAAGATCGAAGAAATTAGCGAAGCTGAACGGACACTGGCTGCGATAGAGGACCTGAAAAAAATGCAGGGCGCCAAAAAAATCTACCGCGAGGATGAGATGAAAGCCCTGGAAGAAACGAAATTAACACGGGCATCTGTGTGAATCCGCTTCGCGCCAGCCGGGTACCTGCTCGCCGCGCGCCTGAGCTGCGGAGTGAGCAATTGGGTACGCTAATGCAGAAGTTGCATATTGATGCCGGGATTAGTATCGATAGCACGAAGAGTGTGATCGCTGGCTGTATTCAGGCGCGAATGGAGTACCTGGGGGTGAGTGAGATAGACGCCTATCTCGCAACTTTCGACGACAGCATCAACGCCAGGGCCGAATGGCTGGCCCTGATTGACCTGCTCACGGTCAAGGAAACACGTTTCTTCCGTCAGCCTGCGGCCTTTCAATATCTGGCCAGGTATGTAGATGCGTTACTCACCGCAGGCCCCACGCCGAGCGAACTCTCGTTCTGGAGCGCCGGATGCTCGCTGGGACAAGAGTTGTACTCCATGGCAATGGTGGTGGAAAGCGTGGTCTCCCGGCACAAGCCGTGGTTGCAGTGGCACGGTGTCGGTACCGACATCAGTTTCAACGCCATTTACCAGGCTCAGCAGGCGATTTACCCCGAAGCGGCAATGGTATCGATTCCCGAGGTATTTCGGGACTGCTATATGGACCACAAGCTCGGCGAGCGACGCAAGGTGACAGACAACATTCGCGCCAGAACGCATTTTTTCCATAGCAATCTGCTGCATGTTGATAGTGCCCCTTTTGCCGACTTCAACATAATTTTTTGCCAGAACGTCCTGATCTATTTTAGCCGTGAACGGCAGCGCTGGATCATTGATCAACTCCTGGAGCGTCTGCGTGTTGGTGGATTGCTGGTACTCGGTGCGGGAGAGGATGTCTCCTGGGTGAATCAAAGTGCATGCCGGCTAAAGTGGCCGGGTATATGTGCCTATACGAAAACTGGAGGTTGAGCGAGTGAACAAGAAACCGGACATCGTGTCCCTCAAATGGGTTATAGGGCTGATAAATGCTCAGGCTGATACCGCTGAAGCGGCCCTGGTCGAGTACGGCACCGATCCCTCCCAGAAGCAGGCGCTGCTGCGCTGCATGTGGTCGGTGCACCAGATTACCTCCACACTGCGTGCGTTAGGGATGAGGAAAGCTGAAATGCTGACCCTGGAAATGGAGCGCAGCCTCAACTTTCTCTATAAGGATAAAGTGGTAGGCCAACGCCGCAAGCTCGCCATGGGCGGACTGATGCAGGCGTTGAAGATTATTCCCGCCTATTTGGAACATACCCAAAATTTGCGTGTTGATACCGGTCGCGGCCTGGAGCAGTTTGTCAATGACCTGCGACGCTGGGTAGGGGAGAGACCTCGCCCCCGGGCATTTTTCTTCTATATGGAGTTCGCCGCTGATGCCGGCATCACCAGCAATGCTACACCTGCCGCGGATGATGAAATACGCAGTCGGGCGAATGTCATGCTTACCCTCTATCTGGAGATGGCGAAGCAAGCGCTAAAAAGGCGCAATGTCAGCGATAGCATGAAAACCGTGGCGCGTATCGCCAGAAAAATGCAGACGCTGTATGCCGGCACGCTGCCCGAGCGCTTCTGGTTTACCATGATCGGCCTGTGCGAAGGAATTGCGGGTGGGCTGATAGTACCGGATGAGTGCATAGCGCAGATTTTCAAATCGGGCGCATTCGCCATAAAATTCGCGCGGGAAAACGGCAGTCGATTCGATGAATCGATCGATTACGACAGCTACATACAGCAAATGCTCTACTACATTGCCTCATGCAAGTCCAAGCCCGTGCATATCGCCGGAATCCGGGCTGCATTTGGCATTGATGACAGCACTATCAGTGACGCCAGCCAGGGCCTCGTGCACAGCGATGCGATTGTCATCGCGCTCAACGGTGCGTTACAGCAATTGAACACCGCAGTGGCGTACCTGTCCTCTCACGATCTGGCGAAAGTGGCCGGGCAGAAACCTGAGGACCGGGACAGCAGTGTATTGGATGCTATCGAGGCTGCGGAGTGTCGCCTGGTTGCCGCGGGGCAGTTGTCGCACGCAGATTCGCTAAAAAACGTGCAACATCAACTCAAGCAGTTTTTTAGCGGCAAGGCCAGTACTGAAGATCGCGTAGTCGCGGATTCTGTCGGTAGTATCACCCGTGGCATCACTGACGTCACACTGGATCTGGAACACAAGCTGGAATACGGCTTGAACAGTTCTTATGCAGGCAAGGATTTCGAGCTGCGCGAAAGTGTCGCGTCGGCGACTTTCCGGCAGATGGCCCTGGTGGAGAACTACCTGCACCAGATCCTGCGTCGCAAGGCACTGAAGAGCGCCCTGGACAAGAAGCCATTGGATGCTGCCAGCGTGCTGCGTTTGACCACTGCCCTACAGCGCCATCTCAACAAGTCCGACCAGGGACATGAGGAGTTACGCCAGGCAGTCAGGGACGCGGATAAAGGCGATCCGGATCTGGACCTGCTGTATACACTCGCCGTGCAGTACCTGGATCAGCTCGAGGCTATACCGGACCGCAAGGCTATCAGCGAGTCCTTGCGATTGCTCGAAGAAATTTCCGGAGCGCTGCATTTCGCCCATATGGAGCGAGAGGGAGCGGTCATCGAGTTGTGCCATACATGGCTGTCTTCAGCCAGCGATGCCGGCAGCGTACATGAAGATGACGCATTCCGTTGCTTTGCTGACGCATTTGCTCAGATCGAAATGCATTTGCAGCGTTCAATTATTGATCCGCTGGATGATACCTCGCATATCATTGCCCGTGCCGAACAGCGTGCGGCCGAGCTGGAAAACTGGGGTACCAACCTGTCTCCCGGGCGCAAGATCGTTGAAAGCGCAGCCTCTGCTGGCGAGCCGCTATTGCAGAACAACGTCATGGTGCAGGACACTGAAATTCCCGAAGAATTCCGCGATGTGTTCATCGAAGAGTCAGAGGAAATGGTGGTTGAACTGGGCAAGCTGACCACAGACTGGATGCAAGATCCTAAAAATAATGAAGTACTGCGCGACATTCGCCGGCACTTCCACACGTTCAAAGGCAATGGCCGTGCCATCGGCGCCAACATTCTGGGTGAACTGGGCTGGGCAGCCCAGGATATGCTGGATCGCTCGCTTGATGGCGATCTGGAACCTGGAGAGAGCGTACAGACCCTGGTCAATGAAGTGGTAGGTGCGCTGCCTGACCTGGTCCGATCTTATAGTCAATCTACGGGGCCGGATGTCGGACGGATTCGTCAACTGACCAACGCGTGCTTTGCACTGGCCGCGTCGGGAGGGGGGGATCAGTACGACACGATACCCGAGATCACAGATGTGATCAGCTCGACTGGCGGATTTGCGGACAAGTCAACCGCCACTAAAACTCTGACTCATTGATCTGGTAGCGCAGCGCGTCGACTGGATAAGGGAGAATAATTGTGTACACAGATAACGATCTGGGCCAACTAAAGCTCAACGGGCTGTTGGACTCCGAAGATGACAATCAGGAAAAGAGCCTGCGCTGGTTGTTGGAAATGGATCTGTCAGAGCCTGAGGAGAAGCTGTTCGCAGTTTCTGTGAACGAGTACCGTGACAAAGGGCTTTCGGCTTACGAATCGGAAGTTGCTGGGCGGCCGTTGATCAGGGGCCACGCCAACAGCGATGACCTGGCAAACTACGTCGACGAGGAGATTGTGATCTCATCGGAAACCGCACATTACGACATTTACTCCCGTAAAGACGGTCTCGAGGTCGCGGATTCTGTGCAGGAGCAACGTGAAGAGTTCATGGCGATCGACTTTTCATATGGCCGCGACAACAAGGATTTCCAGGCGACTTCTGATGTAGTTGAGGGAACTGACATATTGGGCCTGACTGGCGACGATGATATCGGTGAGAAGTTCTTGTCGATCAAACGCGTCAAATCGGGTTCGGTCAATGGTGCGTCGAAAGAGAGCGACTCAGGGTTGGTCACTGAAGCATTCGATGACTCTGCGCCTGCGGTCGTCAATTTGACCGGAGCTCCAGTGCCTGGCCAGGTTGCAGATCCCGCATACGATCCTGTCGCGAATGACAGTGGCATTGGTGATCGTGCCAGCGTGCTCGACTATCTCGCCAGCATTCCACAGCCGGTGGACGATGAGGCATTCGACAGCTATCTACTGGCGGGGGAACACTTTCTCGACAGCGAATTTAATCCTGATGAACTCATTGTCCAGCGCATAGAGGGCGTTATAGCCGTTGACCCATCAACGGATATTTCGATCGATTACCATGAAGATTTCCGCACCATGGATGGGTTTGCGGGCAATGCAGTATCGGACATAGCTGCGATTATTTCAGCGGCAATGGAGGAGATATGCAGTGCAGTGCAGGCACGTCTTAAGACATTTGGTCTGGAAGCAGATGCTGTTTCGGTTGAAGTGCGACTGGGCAACGACGAGAAATCCATCAAGCAGTGTTATGCCCAGGGTTACGAGCCCGTTTCAGCGATCTGCTTCGAAATGCCACAGCCGCTTTTATCAATCGACCAGGCAGCCCGTGACTCAATCTATGTAAGACTCCAGCATGTGCAAGGCAACGAAAACTGGAATCACCTGTTCAGCGCGGATTTTGTCGCCTTCCCAAGTGCCGATAACGCCTTGGAAGATGTGAGCTTGTCTGTGGGTGAAGGCTTCGGTGAAGACATATTCGGTGACGATTTCGCCGACGATTTTGATGCGCAATTGCTGCGCGACAACAACTTGGCTGCTGTAGATATCGAGGCTGCATTTTCCAATCTCACACAGTTGGCTGGCACTGCGGATGATGTTTCCGGCTCGGGCCTGGAGGCAATCGTAGAAAGCATCGATAACCAGAGCTCAACTGAGGCTTTGGAAGCGACTGACCTGCAGGACAACTCCGCTGTTGCGTTGCAGCCGTCACTGCAGGAGCACGACGACATTGTTGCGGCTCGCGATCAAGCAAGTGAGACCGATCTGGCTGTATTTGACGGGACATCAATTGAAGGATTCATCCCCGAATATATTAAATTCAGTTATACCAGTGCGAGTAATGCAGAGATTTTCACGGATTTCCTTGATGCCTTCATTGAAGAGGGGTCCGCCGAGGTCGAGAAGCTTGAGAACGAAGTCGGTGAATGGGAAAAGAATATTGCGAGTGAGCCCCTGTTGGCCAAGGTTTCCCGTACCCTGCATACAATCAAGGGCATCGCCAAGGGCGTTGGATTGCAGCGCCTCGGTACTCTGGTGCACAACTTTGAAACCTTGCTCGATAAATTGCCCAAACCCGGTGTCGGTGCGGAACTGGGTTATTTCCGAATCGTCAATGCCTGGCTTGACGCGGTGGTGCGTGGCGTTGAATACGTAACGGAAAATCGCGCGGATGTCGCCAGCGAGCTTCCTGAACAGGTTGGCCCGGTTGCACCCGAACAGGAACCCGGGAATCTGGTCTCAGCGCGGGCTGCGGTTGTCGAGCCTCAAGAGAGCGCTACCATCACTGTTCCAAGCGAGCGCAAATCACCGGTGGTGTCAGCCCTGGAGAAAAAGCGCGACCAACAGTTGGCGGACGAGGGCGCCAAGGCACTCGCGGCGCAGCAGTCGGTGCGTATCACCTCCGAGAAGCTGGATCACCTGTTAAACCTGACCAGCCAGGCGCAGCAACTCGGTGTGCGCGCTTCGCAGAACACCACACGCAGCAAGCGTTCCTCGGCGGAATTGCAGGCGCGACTGTCCTCGGTACGAACCCATATCAGGAAGATCGCCGACCGGGCCCTGCTGAATGTCAATGTGCGTCCCGGCAATTCAATGGACCTGGACATGCTGGAAATGGACCAGTATTCAGAGCTGCAGGAAGCAGCCAGCATTCTGCGTGAGGGGGTGGAAGACCTGGCGGACCTGGTCGATGTTGTAAGCCGCCAGAATATGCAGATCGAGGTATTGCTGAAACAGCAGTCTTCCGTGATCTCCAGTATTTCCTCCTCTATTCAGGGCGCGAGGGTGGTGCCGGTGTCACGTCTCATGCCCGGTTTGCGTCGTATCGTGCGCAACGTCAGTACGGATCTTGGCAAGGTGGTGTCCTTTAAAGTGCTGAACGAAACGGGAGCGCTGGACCGCGATCATTACGCTCGCCTGCAGGTTATCCTGGAGCACATGGTTAGAAACGCTCTGGACCACGGCATCGAATCGCCTGAACAGCGACTGGCGATGGGCAAACCGACCGGTGGGCGCATTACCATCGATGTGCGCAAATCAGGGAGTGACTACCTGATCAGGTTGTCCGACGATGGCAAGGGTATTGATCCCGACGCCATTCGCGCAGCCGCGTACGACAAGGGACTGGACGTGGATGTCGACGCCCTGAGTGATGAAGAAGCCATCAGGCTGATATTCCACAAAGGGTTCTCGACCGCCAGTACCCTGAGCGAGATTTCCGGTCGCGGTGTCGGCATGGATATCGTGTTGACCGAACTGCAACAGATCGGCGGCGATGTACAAATCCAGTCGGCGGTGGGCCTGGGTACGGCTTTCGAGGTGCGCATCCCCAGTAATGTTTCAGTGAACGGTGCGCTGCTGGTCACCGCTGCCGGTGAATCCTACGCGATTCCACTCAATGGCCTGATAGCAGTAGAGCAGGTCCCCGTGGATGAGTTCTTCGAGGCCGTGGAGAGTCATGGCAAATTGATGCTATCCAACACGGAGTGCGTGCCCGCGTACCTGGCCACCCTCTGCCAGGGACTGAGTCTGCCAGACCGCAGTGCCTGGAATAAATTCGTGCCAGTGATTATTGCCGGTTCCGCTAACCGCTGCATGGCCATTGCCATCGACCATCTGCAGGAGGCACTGGAGCTGGTGGTGCGTTCGTTGGGTTCGCAGTTCGCCACGGTGCCGGGTGTAGCCGGTGCGGCAACCACCGCTGAAGGTGAGGCCATCGTTGCCCTGGATCTCAACATGCTGGTGAACAGCGCAGGTGCCGACGGTATTGCACCCACCGCGGTGGCGCAAGCCAAGCCTACGACCCTGTTAGCGCTGGTAGTGGACGATTCCAGAACCCAGAGAATGGTCGCGACGAGCCAGTTGGATGCTGTAGGGGTCGAAACTGTGACCGCAGAAAACGGTCTGGTGGCGATAGACCTGCTCAATGCGACCCACCGCTTGCCGGATATCATTTTGCTGGACGTAGAGATGCCAGTGAAGGATGGCATTCAAACGCTGCGCGAGATTCGCAAATCACGTCGCTATGGTCATCTGCCGGTGATCATGGTCACTTCCCGCACGGGGGCCAAGCACCGGGCGTTGGCGAGCGATGCCGGATGTAACGCCTACATGGGCAAACCCTTTAATTTCCCGGCGTTGATCAAGCAGATCAATGAACTGACCGGGTACGACTTGCAATTGTCCTGAGGAACAAAGATGAGTGACAACACAAAGCGATGGTGTGTGCTGATACCGTGTTCCAAAACCCAAACCTGGGCCGTGCCGCAAAATTGCCTGGGTGAAATTGTGACATTACACACCGACACCGTGCTGCCGCCGGATGAGATTGCCTGGCGAGGCCGCACAGTGCCGGTGCTGGATTTTGGCAGCGATGACGGTTCGCTGTGGTGCGAACCGCGCCGTGGTGCCGGCCTGGTGGCGGTCTTCCTGGGCCTCAAGGGAGAAGGGTGTGAGTACTGGGGGGTGGCTATACGCGGCCAGGGGTTGCGTGTCGTCAGCCTGTCGCCCGAGGAGGTGGAGGATATGCCGGAGCAGGTGCAGCAGCACGCCACGGCGGCCTTCAATTTCAATGGCGTACTGTGCCAGGTGCCTGACCTGGACAGTTTTCAGAAGAAAATAGCCGTCAGTCAGCAAGTAGCTTGACCACCACCCGTACACCTCCCGGAGATTTTAGCGTTGCATTTAGATGAGATAGTAAGATGGATCGATGGGGCTTTCGGCGCGGTGTCACCCAACGCCGAGCCTGCTGACGTCGAGGTTCTCAAGCGGATATTTGGTGATCGCGGTTACCAGAGTTACCTGCAGGATCAGGTCAACCGCCAGATCATACGGGACTACCTGACCAATGCGGTGGTATTGGGAGTGATCACCGAAGGCGGTCTGGCGGCGTTTGCGTCGCACGTGGCATCCGAGGAAGGTCGGGCTACGCTGGCGTTGCACATGCTGATGAGCTCGGTTGAGGAAGCAAAGGACCTGCCCGTGGGGTTTGGTGACACCGAGGTACTCAAACCACTCAAACCCGCAGCGGAGTCGCGTCCCAACTTCAAGCTTGTACCCAAAAATTTCCCCTCTGGATGATGGCCCTGGAAGTGGCATCGAGCCGCGGTTATCCCGCGGCCGCGGAATCTTTATACCCCGTGACAACGACGTCCTCTATAAAAAAATGGCATTTAACCTGATTAAATCGTGATAAATCGTATTTAATATTAAAAATATGACCATTAAAACGCCTATATTTTAAAATAAATAAAAATATGGCGTTTGGCTTATTGTCGCTGCCCCCCAACCGACCTATAACTGAAGCGTCGCTGTGCAACTCGCAGCGACCTGGAAAGGGTGGCATATAACAGCAGTGGGGAAAGCGGCAATGTTGACAATAACGCCAACGGCAGTAATGGACAGGGTCCCGAAAGAGGGGCCGGAAGTTTTCGCGGTCATCTGTGGAAAGAAAGTATTCTTGCCCGCCGATGCCAGGTATGTGATGCAGGACAGGCGCGGGCTTTGGTACTACAGCTCACGCAAACCCCGTCCGAAGGAAGGGGATTGGACGCCGAATAAAACCAGCATCGCCTGTCGCACGGAATCAGGTTGTGTGCGAGCCCTGAAAACCGATACGGTGCAGCAGTGGCTGGATACCTGCCAGCGAACGGTTCGCATGGTGCGGTCAAAGAAAGGTGGTGACCGCCGCCCCGCTGAGGATTAAGCCCAACGCCCCTCAGGGGGCGTCGCTCTGCCAAGTTTGCTAGACTGGGGCCGATCCCTGCGGCCCCCTAAAGCATGATGCAATCCCCTGTCGAAGCAGCGCCGTTCTCGCCCGCAGACGTGGCTCGCCTGATGCGCCTGGCGACCTATGCCTCGATCAGCGTCGCTATCACCCTGGTGCTCGCCAAGACTTTCGCCTGGGCCGTCACCGACTCGGTGACCCTGCTCGCCACGCTGATCGACTCCACCCTGGATGCAATGGCATCGCTGATCAATCTGCTGGCAGTGCGCCATGCCGTCACTCCCGCCGATAAAGAGCACCGCTTTGGCCACGGCAAGGCGGAAGCGCTGGCAGGCCTGGCACAGGCGGCATTTGTTGCCGGTTCGGCGGGCTTCCTGCTGTTGGAAGCCGGCCGACGCATACTGCATCCCGTTCCACTGGAATCCTACGGTCCGGGTTTGGTCGTGATGCTGTTCTCGATTGCCGCGACACTCGCGCTGATGGCTTTTCAGCGCTATGTGATTCGCCGCACCAACTCCACTGCGATCAAGGCGGATGCCCTGCATTACCGCACAGACCTGTTAGTCAACGGCAGCGTTATCGTCGCCCTGTTGCTGTCGGTGCGGGGCTGGGCAGGTTTTGACCCACTGTTCGCTATCGCCATTGCCATTTATATTTTATACAGCGCCTGGACAATTGTGCACCAATCCCTGGATGACCTGATGGACCGCGAATTGCCAACCTCGGAGCGTGAAGCCATCAAACGGATCGCTGTGGCGCACGCCGATGTGCGCGGCCTGCACGACCTGCGTTCCCGGCGCTCCGGCATCGCCACCTTTTTGCAATTGCACCTGGAGGTGGATGACGACATCACGCTACTGCAGGCCCACAAAATCTCCGACGAGGTAGAGTGGCAACTGCAACAGGCGTATCCCGGCGCCGAAATCATTATTCATATCGATCCGGTCTCGGTGGTGCCGCATGAACCGGTGCCGGCGTTTCTGCAGCCGAGGCTGTTGTAACCGGGTAGTCCGTCACTGCGGCGCATAAAATCATATTTCAGTGAATAATACACATTCATATTACGAGTGAATTTCATATATTGAGCGCAACGGGGTTTCCCGGGTGGCGCTCCACTGCCATTGCCTGACTATTCCAATAAAAGGAGCAGGACCATGGTACAAAAATTTACCCGCAAGAATCTGCCGCTGGCTGTGCTGCTGGCATCCGGCCTGGTTGCCAGCAATGCCATGGCGCAGTTGGAAGAGGTCATTGTTACTGCGCAGAAACGCGTTGCGTCACTGCAGGACACGCCGATTGCCATCAGCGCTTTCAATTCTGAGCAGATAGAGGCCATGGGGCTGATTGATGCGAAGGATATCGGCATGGCGTCCCCCTACCTGCAAATGCCCGCCTATCCAACCTCCAGTAACAACCTGGCAATTTTCATTCGCGGGATTGGTAATGCCGATTCCATCGTGATCACCAAGGACCCGACCGTAGGACTGTACTATGACGGCGTGTATGCGGCGAGATCGACCGGGCTATTGGCGGATTTATCCGATCTGGAACGTGTGGAAATCCTGCGCGGCCCGCAGGGTACGCTGTATGGCCGCAATACCATGGCCGGTGCGATCAACTTCATCAACGCCAAGCCCACCGGGGAGTTCGGCTTCAAGCAGAGCCTGAGCGCAGGCAATTATGACAGCTGGCGCTCCGTCAGCCACTTGAGCTTACCTGACTACTCCGGGTTCAAATCCAAATTCACGGCTACCTTTTCCGACCGGGACGGCTGGGTCGAAAACGAGGGCGCCAACGAAATTCCCGGCTACGACTACAGCGACTTCTACAAAAAGGAAACAGAGGGTTACCGCGCTGCACTGCGTTACGACGGCGTGGAGAAACTGCTGGTGGATTACAGCTATGATTACTCGGATATCACGTCAACCGCGCCGTATTTCCAGTACAGCGGCCCCACCGGTGGCTTCACTCGGGCAGGTGCGCCCATCACCAACAGTTTTTCCGAGCGCCTGAAGAATACGCGCACGCCCACTGGTGGTGAACAGTTTGCTTTTTACCTGCCAGATTCCACCACCGAAGTTAACGGACACAACCTCACTGCGAGCTATGAGCTTTTTGACAACCTGACGCTCAAATCAATTACCGGTTATCGCGACTATGACGATGACAACTCCACGAACTTCGCCCAGTCCTTCGGCGGGGCGGGCACCCTGGAGGTCTATACCAAAACGGAGCAGGACCAGTTGTCCCAGGAATTCCAGGTGATTGGTAGCGCTGACCGACTCGAGTATGTCGGTGGTCTGTATTACTTCAATGAGAATGGCGATCAGAAAGAGAGGCAGTATCTGGACCGCGCCAGTGTCGACGAGCTGGGGATTTACGCCTTCGACTTTGTCACCATGCTGCCCTGCTCGGATGGCACCAGGCCGGGGCCTATCTGTACCGACTTTGTGAATGCCACCCTGCCCAACTACCTGGGTGAATACGCGGTAAAAACGGACGTGGAATCCTGGGCGGGATACGGCCAGGCGACCTATACACCGAATGTGCTTGAGGACAAGCTGGACCTGACTCTCGGTCTGCGTTACACCGATGATGAGCGTGAAGCCACGCGCACCAATGATGGCTGGTACGCCAACTCTTACGCGCCGGGAGCCACGGACTCACAGAAAGACCGAGTCGATTATACGACCATTGCTGACTACAGCTGGACCGATAATTTTTCCACGTATGCCAAGGTGTCTACGGGTTTTCGCTCCGGTGGCTCCAGCCGCAACGGCCTGGATTTCAATCAGCCCTTTGACAATGAGGACCTGACGTCGTACGAGCTGGGCTGGAAATCGGAGGTGCTGGACTCGCGCCTGCGCGTCAACGGTGCCGCCTACTTTATGCAAATCAACGACATCATTCTTGATTACCTACCCGATCCCGTGAACAACCCGCAGTTGGTAGAATCGTTCAACTCCGGTGATGCCGATGTCTATGGACTGGAGGCCGATGTACAGGCGGCCATCACCGACGAGTTCCTCGTTGGGCTTAATCTCTCCTACCTGAGTTACGACTTCAGTAATGTCGACTTCCCGGATGGCACTGACCATACCGATACCACGGAGTTGGTATGGGCACCGGAATTCGCCTACGCGATTACCGCCGACTATACTCTGCCGGTCAGCGTCGGAGAGGTCAGGTTCCACCTGGATTACTCGTGGCAGGATGACCAGTTTGCCCTCGCCAACACCGAGTTTGGTAAGGTCGAGGTGGCGGACTACGGCCTGGTGAATGCCCGTGTCAGCCTCGCCGATGTTACGCTGGCCGACCACAACTGGCAGTTCGCCGTGTGGGGTAGAAACCTCACTGATGAGGATACGGCCAACTACCAGATCGGCTCCACGGCCTCGACCTATCTGGCGCCGTTGATGTACGGTGCTGAGGTCATCTTCGAGTTCTAGCGTTCGCGGTGCGCACCAGACATAGAAGGGGTTGCCCGGCGGCAGCCCCTTTTTTTGTGCGTCTAAAACGCCGCAGCGGGTCACGCGCAGTGGGATACTTGAACACCCTTAAAACCTACTGTATGTTCAAACCCGGTTTCCGGAGGTCATCCCATGAGCACTCTTGAACAATTTCGCCACGAGACGCGCGCCTGGCTGGAAGCGAATTGCCCGCAGTCCATGCGCACGCCGGTAAAAGGTTTCGATGACTTTTACAGCGGCGGCCGTAAGCCCGAGATCGAGCATCCGGACCAACCCGTCTGGTGTGAGCGCATGGCGGAGCGCGGCTGGACGGTCCCACATTGGCCCAGGGAATACAGCGGCGGCGGTCTGGACAGTGCACAGGTGAAGGTTCTGCACGAGGAGATGGCCAGGATGGGTGCGCGGCGGCCACTCGACAGTTTTGGTATCTCCATGCTGGGGCCGGCTCTGCTGCACTTCGGCTCCGAGGAGCAAAAGCGCGAGCACCTGCCCAAAATCGTGCGCGGTGAAATTCGTTGGTGCCAGGGTTACTCCGAGCCCAATGCCGGCTCTGACCTCGCCAGTCTGGCCACTAAAGCCGAGGACAGGGGCGACCATTATGTCATCAACGGGCAGAAAATCTGGACGTCCTACGCCGACAAGTCCGACTGGATTTTTTGCCTGGTGCGGACGGACAATTCCGGGAGTAAGCACGAGGGCATCAGTTTTGTGTTGTTCGATATGGACCAGCCCGGTGTCACCACCCGCCCTATCAAGCTGATCAGCGGCAGTTCGCCGTTCTGCGAAACCTTTTTTGACAATGCACTCGCGTACAAGAAAAACCTGGTGGGCGAGGAGGGCAAAGGCTGGACCATCGCCAAGTACCTGCTGACCCATGAGCGGGAGATGATCTCCGGTTTCGGTGCGCCGCCGAAGAAGTCCGTGGGGCAACTGGCGGTGGAAACGATGGGTGCTGATGCCTCGGGTCGCCTGGCCAACTCCGTACTGCGCCAGACTATCGCCCAGTACCAGCTCGACACCATGGTGTTCGGCGCGACCATGGCGCGGGTCGGTGACGAGGCCAAGGCCGGGCAGGGTCTCGGTGCCGCATCCTCTATATTCAAATACTACGGCACAGAACTGAACAAGCGGCGCAATGAGCTAAATCTGGCAGTGCGCGGAGAGTTTGCGCTGGGCTGGGCGGGGCAGGAGTACCAGGGTGGTGCGACGAGTCGCGACTGGTTGCGCTCCAAGGGCAATTCCATCGAGGGTGGCACCTCGGAGGTGCAGTTGAACATTATCGCAAAGCGTGTACTGGGACTTCCGGACGCGTAGTTAAAGGAGCAGTGCAGTATGGCGTTGGTATTAAATGAAGAGCAGGTCATGCTCAGGGATACCGCCGCGGGCTTTCTGGCGCAGAAGGCCACGGTGAAACACCTGCGGGCTCTTCGCGACAGTGGCAATGCGCGCGGGTTCAGTGATGACGTGTGGCGTGACATGGCGCAAATGGGTTGGGCCGGCATTGCCATCCCCGAAACGTTTGGTGGTTTGGGTTACGGTTATACCGGCCTGGGGCTGGTGCTGGAACAGGCGGGGCGCAATCTCAGCGCCAGCCCCCTGCAATCCACCGTGCTGGTGGCTGCCACCGTCATTGGGGAGTTGGGCAGCGCACAGCAAAAGGAGCAGCTGTTGGCCCCGATAGCTTGCGGGGAGAAGCTGGTCAGTCTGGCGCTGCAAGAGGGACCCCACCATGCGCCGTTGAATACGGCATTGAGTGCGATGGCCCAGGGCGATGACTATATTCTCAACGGTACGAAAGTACTGGTACTGGATGCCAGCGCGGCGCACACGTTTATTGTTATCGCACGCAGCAGCGGTGCGCCAGGCGACGAGCGCGGATTGAGCGCCTTGCTGGTGGATGCCGCAACTCCCGGACTCACGTTAGAGCGACGCAGCCTGGTGGATTCACGCAGTGTGGGCGCGCTGGTTTTTGAGGATTGTCGAGTCCCCGCAGCCAATCTGCTGGGTGAACCCGGCCAAGCCTGGGGCGGACTCAGTCGCGCACTGGATATCGCCAACATCGGCCTGGCCGCGGAATTGCTTGGCCTGTCGCTGGAAGTGTTCGAGCGCACGGTTGCCTATCTAAAGGAGCGCAAGCAGTTTGGTCGGGTGATCGGCTCCTTCCAGGGTTTGCAGCATCGTGCTGCGGAGCTTTTCGCTGAGCTGGAGTTGGCACGTTCTATCGTGTTGCAAGCCTTGCACACTGTTGATAACGGCGAGCGGGAGCTGTCCCTGACGGCGAGCGCCGCCAAGGCCAAGCTGTGTGAAGTGGCCCAGCGCGCCACCAATGAGGCGATCCAGATGCATGGCGGTATGGGCATGACCGACGATTGCGAGATCGGTTTTTTTATCAAGCGTGCCCGGGTGGCCCAGCACATGTTTGGCGACTATAACTATCATCTGGATCGCTTTGCCCGGCTCAGCGGTTTTTAGATTATCCAAGCAAGATGGAACCAATACCATAATGAATCCAGAACTGACACGGTTTGATGAGGTCGTTGCGAACCTCACCGCGCAGGGGCAACCCTTTGAAGTCAATACGGTGCAGTTGCAGGGTGTCGAGTATCTGAATTTCGCCACGCTGCCCGCCAACCTGGGGCAGTACTTCCTGGTCATGTTACAACACGCGCAGAAAGATTTTGCCGTCTACCTGGACGAGCGTTATACGTTCGCCCAGGGTTACCAACACGGTTGCGAGTTCGCTACTGCATTGTTACAGCGCTATGGTCTGGCCAAGGGTGATCGGGTCGCCATTCTCAGCCGCAATAATCCGCAGTGGATGATGGCCTTTATCGGCACCACGGCGGTCGGCGGTGTGGCGGTGCCGATGAACGCCTGGTGGACCACCGAGGAACTGGACTACGGCATCGCGGACAGTGGTGCCAGGATCGTGGTGGCCGATCGCGCGCGGGTGGAGCGGCTGATGCCCATTATCAAAAAATACGGCCTGCAGATCATCTCCATCGATGATTGCAGCGGACTCGGTGTAGAGCACATCCCCTTTGCCGATTTGCTGCAGGAATTTAAGGCCGCCAGCATGCCCGAGGTGCAGGTGAGCCTGGACGATCATGCTACGATCATGTACACCTCCGGTTCCACCGGTTATCCCAAGGGTGCGCTGTCGTCGCACCGTGGCGTGCTATCTGCGCTGTACAGCTGGATGTGCCTCGGCGTCGCTACCAAGATCGCCGGTACGCAGGAGACGAGGGAGGAGGGACTGCCACCTGCCGCGCTGGTGACCATACCGTTGTTTCACTGCACCGCTAGTCACTCGGCCTTCATGCTTTCCCTGGTGGTGGGGCGCAAGATGGTGATCATGCACAAGTGGGATGCCCAGGAGGCCCTGCGCCTGATCGAGCAGGAACGTATCACCTGGTTCAATGGCGTGCCCACTATGTCGGCGGAACTGCAGGCAGCGGCCGAAACCACCCACCGCGATATTTCTTCCCTGAATGAAATCATGGCTGGCGGTGCAGCGCGTCCACCCGACCAGGTAAAAAAAATCAGTGGTACTTTCAAAAAATCCGCACCGGGTATCGGCTATGGCCTTACCGAAACCAACGCGCTGGGTGCTGTAAATGCGGGTACTTTCTATATCGCCAGGCCAGACAGTGCTGGTCGCGTGGTGCCCGCAGTGACTGAATTTAAAGTCATAGGCGAGGATGCCAGCGAACTACCGTCGGGCGAACGCGGCGAGTTGTGTATCAAGTCGCCGGCCAATGTTCTCGGTTACTGGAACAAACCGGACGCGACAGCGGAGGCATTTGTCGACGGCTGGTTTCACACCGGCGATGTCGCGTACCTGGATGCGGAGGGCTTTCTCTACATTGTCGACCGTATCAAGGACATCATTATCCGTGGCGGCGAGAACATCAGTTGCCTGGAAGTGGAGGCTGCCATTTTCGCCCATCCGGGTGTCCATGAGGCGGCGGTATTCGGTCTGCCGGATGAGCGGCTCGGAGAGATCGTCGCCGCCGCCGTGGTGGTGCGGGAGGGAGTCGTGCTGACGACAGATGAGTTGCGCGCCTACCTGGCCAAACATCTGGCGTCCTTCAAGATACCGGTTCGTGTCTGGTTCCGCACCGAGCAGCTGCCGCGTATAGCCTCCGGCAAAATATTCAAGCGACAGATCAAGGCAGACTACGCTGCCGAACTACAAGGAGAATGACAATGGATTTAGGCATCAGCGCCAATGTGGCACCACTACTGGCAGAGGTAAAACGTTTTATCGAAGAAGACATCCATCCGGTGGAGTATGACTACTACGCCGATATTGCGGTTGGTGACCGCTGGCAGTTTACCCAGCGGCAGACGGACATCCGCGAGGGTCTTAAAGCCAGGGCCCGCGCCAAGGGCTTATGGAATTTCTTCCTCACTGATGGCGACGCAGGCTCCGGACTGAACACGGTGGAGTACGCCTATCTCGCCGAGGAAATGGGCAAGTCGCATATGGCGGCGGAAGTGTTCAACTGCTCGGCACCCGATACGGGCAATATGGAAGTGCTGCACAAGTACGGCACCGAGGCACAGAAGAAGCAGTGGCTGGAGCCGCTGCTGAACGGCGAGATCCGTTCGGCCTTTGCCATGACCGAGCCGGGGGTCGCATCCTCTGACGCTACCAACATCTGTACCACTGCGGTCCTCGATGGCGATGAATGGGTGATCAACGGCGAGAAGCACTATATATCCGGCGCTGGCGATCCGCGCTGCAAGATCATGATCGTGATGGTGAAGACGGAGCCGGAGGCCCCCAAGCACTTACAGCAGTCGCAGATACTGGTGCCCATCAACACGCCTGGGTTTGAGAATCTCCGTCCCATGAATGTGTTTTCCATGGATGATGCACCGCACGGCCATATGCACCAGAAGTTCACTAATGTGCGGGTGCCAAAGGAGAATATGCTGCTGGGCTCTGGCCGCGGCTTTGAGATATCCCAGGGTCGCCTCGGGCCAGGGCGCATACACCATTGTATGCGCGCCATCGGCGCTGCGGAAAAAGCGCTGGAGCTGATGTGTAATCGCGCCGTCTCGCGCACCGCGTTTGGCAAACCGCTGGCGCGACTTGGAGGCAATATCGATATCATTGCCAATGCGCGTATGGATATTGAACAGGCGCGCTTGCTCACGCTGAAGACGGCGTGGATGATGGACCATGTGGATGCCAGGGAAGCCCGGGTGTGGATCTCGATGATCAAGACGGCCGTGCCCAACATCTCCATTCGTATCGTGGATGAGGCCATCCAGATGTTCGGGGCTCTGGGCGTATCGCAAGACACCCCGTTGGCGAACATGTACATGGCGCAGCGCACACTGCGCCTGGCGGATGGCCCCGATGCGGTGCACCGCATGGTGGTGGGCCGCAATGAACTGAAAAAGTACATTGCACAGCCGGCAGTCAATTCCACATTCAGGGATGGTTGATGCGCAATCCGCGGGCCGGGCGTACAGCGGTAACCGTTCTCCCGGTCACCCCTTTTTTTTTGCACAGCTCTTCCAAATAGTCACTCACTCGCGTAGCTTCGAAACCATAACTATATAAGTAAGAGTCGATTCGATGGCTGGACTCAGGGGGCAATACTCTCGAACTATCATCGCGCTGGCGCTGCTGGCTGCTGCTCCCCTGGCTCTTGGAGCAAGTAATGGCCTGGAGGAAGTTATCGTTACCGCCACCAAGCGGGAATCCGTGCTGTTGGAGACCGCCGCGTCGATCAGCGCCTTCGACAGTGCCACGCTCGATCAACTGGGTATCAGCGACAGCCAGGACCTGGTGGCACATACACCCTCCCTCTCGATTACCGCCTTCACGGTGAGTATTCGCGGCGTGGGGCGGCCGAACCTGGCCGTGGGCTCGGAACCAGGCATTGGCATTTACTGGGACGGCGTCTATAACACTGAGAACACCGTGTTCAATCTTTCGGAGTACATGGATATAGAGCGTATCGAGGTGCTGCGCGGGCCGCAGGGCACCCTGTACGGACGCAACTCGGTGGGTGGGGCTGTCAGCTTCATCAGCAAGCGGCCGAGTGACGAGTGGGGCGGTAACGTAACCACCCAACTGACCAATTACGATGGTGTTCTGTTGCAGGGTTTGAGCAGTGGTCCGGTCACCGACAAAACCAGCGTATTGCTCGGCGCGTCCTACATACGGCACGAGGGGTTTCAGGAGAACACCTACAATGGCAAGGACTATGATCAGGACGAAACGCCCTATGGCACGTTCAGCCTGGAGCATCAGACCACTGAACGCTGGAACACCCTGCTCAAAGTGCTGGGCGCAGACCGCAAGTACCGGCCGAGCAACAACGGTTATATCCTCGAGCCGTTTTCAGAGCCGCTGAACCAGATTGTGTACAGTCAGGATTCCGGCGCGCCTATTAGTGTGCCCGGTATGTTCCCCGCGCAGAATTTCGTGAATATGCGCCAGGGGCTGGCGGTGGAGAATCCTGCGCTGCGCGATGAAGACAAGGTCAGGCAGGATGTTGATCCCGAGCTAAAGAATCGGCTCTGGTCGGCGTTCGTGAACAGTGAATACAGTGCCGATACGTATACCCTCAACTACACCGGCGGTTATCAACGGTACTGGTACGACACCACCGCTGATGCCGACGCCAGTGTAGCGGAAGATTCGGGGGTGGACTGGACCAGGATCGTCAACTTTACCGGTACACCCGTTTCCGATGCCACGGGATTTACGATAACACCGGCGGACATGACTTACGTGGTCAACCAGGAAGCCACCTTCGATTCCCACGAACTGCAGTACTCCTCGGAATGGGACAGTGATTATTCGTTTCTGGCGGGACTTTATTACTATCACAGCGATGAAGAGCAGGTGGTGAGTTTCCATGAGTGGAACGATGAACTGATGGCAACCTATGCCTACTTCGGCAGTCTGTTGGGCAAGCCCGTGAGCGACAACAATGTCCTGTATCGTGGCGATGCGCATGTCGATACGACCTCCTATGCATCCTACGGGCAACTGAAGTGGGACTGGACCGAAGAAACCGCCCTCACGGCCGGCTTGCGCTATTCCTACGATGATAAAAAAGGTGGCGATAATACCTTCGTGCAGTACGTCGGCAACGTCGATGATCCCACGGTGTACAGGACACAGGACGATACTTGGGACAGATGGACCTGGCGGCTGGGTGTTGACCATTTCCTGACGCC
>JANPDE010000011.1:0-4534 GCA_031431315.1 Haliea sp. | reverse complement strand
GCTCAAAGGGCTGCATCGTATGATCTCCTGGGCCGGCCCGCCGGCACAAAAAAGCACGCATTCGACACCGACCGAATGTCTGGTTGAAGCCGGCGCCACGGGCTTGTGGAATAAGGTTGACCTGGGACCACTGCCGGAGGGGATTAATCCCGGCCGCTCTGCGCACTGGGGCGTCGATTCATTTCAGTTCTTCCCGAATTTTGTGGTGGTGTTCTGGTCCTCGGGTTGCTACACCACCCACGCCCACTGGCCCACCGGACCCCACTCGCATATCTTCGAGCTGGTTATCTATTTTCGTGAGCCGCGCAGTTACAAGGAGCGGCTGGGGCAGGAAATGACCGTGCATTTCCTCAACGACGTCATACTGCAGGACATCAGCCCGCTCGAGGGCATGCAGGCCATGCTGAACAGCCGGGGCATCCGGGAATTTCACGCCAACGACGAAGAACTGCTGGTGCGCCACCTGCACAAGGTGGTGGGTAACAGGGTCAGTGCGGGCGAGAAAAACAAGGGGATCAAACAATGAGTACACAACTGCCGGCGCAATTTACGCAATTGGAGCAATGGGTCGCCGAATGGGCTATTGAAGATGGCCATACGCGCTACGTGAAACGCGTCAATAGCACTATGGAGGAAATTCAGGCGTTTTACGACGCGGTATTTCCCCAGTCCGAAGCGGCAGTGGCCTACCTCAACGAGTTTGATTACCAGCAGCCACTGCCGGAGGATGCCGCCAACCTGCGCAACCTGCTCTATTCATTGATCACGGTGTCACTGGCGGTTGAATTGTGGAAACAGCCACGGGTAAAACACTCGGCCAATACCATCCTGACGCGCCTGAGTTGAGGAGCGATGAAATAGCCATGAACATGCATGTCATTAACCGCACGCCGCGCATCGGCAGCGAAATTAAAATCGATATCGAAACTCTACTCAACGGCTCCCAGTCGGCGCATATACGCAATGCACTGGAGCAGCGCGGCGTCGTATTTTTCCGCGGTCTTGAGATCACTGATGAACAGCAGCTGATTATCGCGAAGACCCTGGGCAATCTCGTCGACAGTGAACGGGAAGGCGGCATTTACAAAATCACGCTGGATAAGAGCGTTAATGAAAAGGCCGATTACCTGAAAGGTTCTCTCTTCTGGCACTTCGACGGTTCCCTGCAGCCTTACCCCAATCTGGCCGCACTCCTGAGGGCCGTCAAGTTGTCAGACACCGGTGGGCAGACAGAGTTCTGCAACACTTATGCTGCCTACGATGATTTGCCAGAGGACGAGAAGCAGGCCATAGAAAATCTGCGAGTCGTGCACAGCGCGACGCGATCACAATTCTATGTGAATCCGGAAATGAGTTACGCGGAATTGCAGATGTGGCAGGAAGCCCCTGTGCCATCCAAATCCTGCCCCATGGTCTGGACGCACGATTCGGGGCGGAAGTCCCTGCTATTGGGCGCGACCGCTGACTATGTTGAAGATATGTCCGTCGAAGCAAGCCGGGCACTGCTTGCTCGCCTTCGCGACTGGTCGACACAACCACGCTATGTTTATCGTCACGAGTGGCAGGTCGGCGATCTGCTCATCTGGGACAACACGGGAACCATGCATCGCGCGCTGCCATTCGCTCTGGACAGCGGCCGCCTGATGCACCGCGTCATTCTGGCCGGGGAAGAGCCGCTCAACTGATCAGGCGGGTTTTAGCAATCGCCCGATGCGTGCCCGAGAATAAAAGGAAGGATCAATATGAGTGAACAGAACAAGCAGGTGGTGCTGAAGTTCATCGAGGCCATGGGCAAGGGTGATGCCGCCGCGGCCGCTCCCTGCCTGGCCCCGGACGCGTACACGCTGGCAAAGGGTTTTGGCAAATTCGCCGGCGTCCGCCAGCATGACCTGATCCTCGCTACGATCGGCGCGTTCAGGAAGCTGGTACCCAAGGGCATGCAGCCTGTTATCCAGAGTGTGACCGCCGAAGGTGAGCGGGTGGTGGTCGAGTTCGAAGGCAACGCCACACTCAGCAATGGCGAATCCTACTGCAACGAGTACTGCATGGTGTTCACGCTGCAGGGCGGCAAGATCAAGCAGGTGAACGAATACTTCTGCACGATACTGGCCGATGAAGTGTTGTTTCCGCTGGTTGCGGCGGAGGGCTTGTAATCTCAACTAGCGGAACGGCCGATCTACTGCTGTCAGCCGAACTCTGAACCACTTCTCACGGCCATTCTTCGAAGCGCAATGAGGAGCAAACCGGACAGAGTCAACAACAAGCTACCCGGCACCGGAACTGACGCCTGTACGGGGGAGAATCTCGCAAGAGTCATAAAAGGACCGAAGTCAGATCCTCCAGTATCGGCATCACCGGAAAGCCCTACACCGTATGGAGGCGGCTCTAAGTAGGTGCCGTTTGGATTAACGATAACCAGATTATCTGCTTCCCAAGTGCCACCATAGGTGACCTTGTCTGGCAAGACCACGCCCTCTATGACCACCTAACCGGTCCGACTTAGAACAAGTAGTCTGATCAATCCCCACACAACTGGGCTGACAAGATTTGCGCGGCGGACAGAAGCTCATTCTGCAGCGCGGGAAGCCCGGTACGTTTCAAGGCGCCACCAATGCCAATAGCGACCAGTGCGTGGCTGAGCTGCGCGCGCGATTTCCAGACGGGAGCCGCGACCACGGTCACGCCCGAAATGTAATTGCCTGCATCCAGCGCAAAGCCCTTGGCGCGCGCCTGCTTGACCTGGGCCTGCCATTTCTCAAACGTCGGCGGCTCATCCCAGCGCAGCGTCCTGAAGCGCGCTTCCAACTCCGCTTCGGCGTGATTGCCGAATGCCGCAATGCAGCGCCCCGTCGCACTGATCAGCGCGGGAAAGCGGCTGCCGATTTGCGCACTGAGCTGAAAGTTGTTCCCCGACTGGGACACGGCCACCACGATAATGTGATCCAGACCGACGATGTGCACACCGAGCATGGTGACATCGAAGGCCTGGCTGATGCGATCGAGTTCAGGCTGTGCAAGATCGGTAAATTCATTACGCCTGAGCCAGCCCCGTGCGAGTGTCAGCACGCCCGCCTCCAGGGAGTAGCGCTTGGTATCGGCATCAAAGGCGACGAACTCCTCCGCGACCAAAGCCCTGAGCACATAGAGGCAGGTACTGGGCACCAGTCCGAGGGTGCGGGCAATGCTTTGCAAGCCCAACGGTACATCGCTTTTGCCCAACAGGCGCAAGATGGCGGCTGCTCGTGAAATGGCGGGCGCCTTGCTATCCCTCACCGCTTTCGCGAGTTGCCTGTCCTGGGTCAGTGGTGGTTTCACTCTATCCGCCATCATTCCTCCCCCTATTTATACTGGTACCTGTACCGCGATAACCCGATTTGATTTAAGGCGATATCGCCATTCTGTAGATTGTTCAATATATAGAATTATATTCTGTATTTACAACTATTATTTCAGGTGACATGATGGCATCACTTTTTACGGCAGCGCTCGCCAGCACCGCCTATCCTGCAATACACGGGTACCTCAATGGTCAGGCTCACGGACTACACGTCTTACGCAGAGGCCCAGGCGCACGCCAATTCAGGGGCGCTGTGGGAGCTCTTTGACGGCGATCGCGAGTACCTGAATATCGCCCACGAATGCATGATCCGCCACGCGGATGGCTCGGGACGTACCGCAGTGCGCATTGCCCATGCAGATGGCACGGATGAGATCCTGAGTTTTGACGACCTCGCCGCTGGTTCAGCGCGCTTCGCCCACTGGTTGGTAGAGAATGGCATCCAGCCGGGCGACCGTATCGCCTTCATGCTGGAACCCTCCCTGCCCTTCTACATCAGCCTGTTCGGCGCCATGATGATGGGCGCGATCAGTGTTCCACTGTTCACGCTGTTCGGGCTGGACGGACTGCGGCTGCGCGTTGATGACTGCAAACCGAAACTGCTGGTAACCAATACAGAGAAGGCGGAGATCGCCAGACAGATTGACGGGGTCCGCGTCGTCGTGGCCGATGCCGGGCTGCTGGCTGAGATCAAACGTTTTCCAGGTACTTTCAAGACCCAGACCCGTGCCGATGACCTGGCGGTGTTCCAATATACCTCCGGCACGACCCGTGAATTGCCGGCGGCGGTCAAGCACACGCATCGCGCTTTGGTAACACTGATGTTTGCCGCACTGTACGGCACCGGTATCCGGCCGGGCGACGAATTTTTCTGCCCGTCCTCGCCCGCCTGGGGACACGGTCTGTGGCATGGCACGCTGGCACCGCTGGCGCTGGGCGTCACGACGGGCACGTTCGCTGGCCGCTTCGACGCCGTGCGACTGATGAAGGGTCTGCAGGACTACAGGATCACCAACATATCGGCCGCCGCCACCCATTACCGGATGATGATGAATTCCGGGCAGGCCGGCGACTACACATTCGCAATGCAGAAACTGTCCTATACCGGCGAACCTATTGATCCGACGACGCTGGAATTTATAGACAAGACCTTCCACATACCCGCCTGCAGTCTGTACGGCACCACCGAGATCAGCG
>JANPDE010000010.1:0-4729 GCA_031431315.1 Haliea sp. | reverse complement strand
GCCATCCATGGCCACAGACGGTCCAAGTCCAGTTGTCTGAGCACACGCAGGCAGATATTTCGTCACTCCGGACGATCGGGGCAGACTGGGTGGAAATCGTGCAGATAGATCAATGTGCAGCGCCGGGTGGAAGCAGTGCCGAACCCGGACCGTCTGCCGCCATGGATGGCGGCAGCGAGCCTACATGGATGTATTTACGGCGTGTCCGGGTCTGGTGCTGCTTGCATGCGGCGCGGCAACGGAGCAATTGAACAGTTACAAGTATTGAGTAGAGGAACGAGAGCATGAGTGGAATTCTAAAAGACCGAGTTGCCATCATCACCGGCGCCGGCGGCGGTCTCGGAGCAGCGCACGCGCGGGTGTTCGCATCCGAAGGCTGTGCAGTCGTGGTCAACGACATCAACAAGGCGGCTGCGCAGGCAGTCGTACACAAGATCACCAAAGCCGGCGGCAAGGCCGTGGTCAACAGCTCAGACATCACCAACTACGACGACAGCCTCAACGCCGTCAAGCAGGCCATTGCCAGCTATGGCGACCTGCACATTGTGCTGAACAATGCAGGAGTCAATCGTGACCGCATGTTCGCTTCCATGACCGAGCAGGAATGGGACACGATTATGGCCGTGCATCTCAAGGGCCATTTCTGCATTAGCTCACACGCCGTGCACTATTGGCGAGGACAGTCCAAGGAGGGTAAGGCCGTGGACGCGCGCATCATCAATACCACGTCGGGTGCTGGGCTGCAGGGTTCCATCGGGCAGTCCAACTACGCCGCGGCCAAGGCCGGTATCGCAGCATTGACGCTCAACCAGGCGGCGGAACTGGCGCGCTACAACATCACCGCCAATGCCGTGGCGCCTTCGGCTCGCACCGGTATGACCAGCGCCGTGCCGGAAATGGCTGCGCGCATGGCCAAGCCCGGGGATGGTAGTTTCGACCATTTTGCCCCCGAGAATGTCTCCAACCTGTTAGCGTGGTTGGGAAGCCGCGAGGCGGCACACGTCACCGGCCGGGTATTTGAGGCTGAGGGCGGCCGCATATGCATTTGCGACGGCTGGCGTACGACGGTTGGAGTCGATCGCGGCGCGGCCTGGGCGCCTGCGGACATTGGCGCGGCGATGAAAGAATTGCTGGGCAGGGAAGTGCCGGCGCAGAAAGTCTGGGGTACTTAAGGCTCACTGCTGAGCGGAGAAACTATGGAATTTGCGTTTACACAAGAGCAGGAAATGATCCGCGACACAGCGGCGGCGTTTCTCGCTGAAGTTTCCGATAGTGAGGCGGTGCGCCGCGCGATGGCCACGGAGCAGGGGTATGACGTCGAACTGTGGCGTCGTATCTGTACTGAAATGGTCTGGCAGGCGATTCATATTCCCGAATCCTGTGGCGGTATGGGTCTGGGTTATGTGGAACTGGTCGCCATGATGGAACAGATGGGACGCTACTTACTGTGCGCGCCCTACTTCTCCAGTGTGTGCCTGGCGGGAAATGCGCTGCTGGTCGCCGGTAGCGATGCGCAACAGGCCCAGTGGTTGGGACAACTGTGTGCGGGTGAGCTGACCGCCACACTCGCGTTCAATGGCGGTAGCCGTCACTGGGATGCCGCGTCGGTCACAGCCACCTTGCATCGCGAGGGCGATGGTTATGTGCTGAACGGTGACTACCGCTATGTGATTGACGGCGACACGGCCGATTTGCTCATTGTGGCGGCTCGCGCAGTGGGCACGAGCGGCACGCAAGGTGTCAGCTTGTTTCTGCTCCCTGCGTCGACGCAGGGCGTGAGTCGTCAGTGGCTGCCCAGCATGGACCAGACACGCAAGCAGGCTGCTGTGCAACTGAACAATGTCAGCCTGGGAGCGGACGCCGTGATGGGAGAGCCCGGGCAGGGCTGGGAATCACTGTCCAAAGTCATTGACCTGGCGACCATCGCCCTGGCGGCGGAGCAGGTCGGCGGCTGCCAGCAGTTGCTGGATATGACCGTGGCGTATACCGGCGAACGCGTGCAGTTCAATCGGACCATCGCCAGTTACCAGGCAGTGAAGCACAAGGCCGCTGACATGATGTTGAAAACAGAAGTCGCGCGCTCTGCTGTCTATTATGCAGCCTGCGTCGCTCAGGAAGCGCTGGAGGGTGGCCCTCTCGCCGGCGAGCTCAGCGAGGCCGCCAGTGTTGCCAAGTCCTACTGCTCCGATGCGTACTTCGCAATCGCCGGCGATGCGCTACAACTGTTCGGCGGTGTAGGCTTCACCTGGGAGTACGACGTGCACCTGTATTTGAAGCGTGCCAAATCCTCCGAGCATATGCTGGGTAATGGCACCCAACACCGCGAGCGCCTGGCCAGCGCACTGCTGGATTGAAGGGAGAGCACCGTGAAACTGAGTTTTAGTCGCGCCGACGAGCAATTCCGCCAAGAGGTCGCCAGCTGGTTGCGAGACAACCTCACCGGCGATTTCGAGAAACTGAAGTACCGTGGCGGACCCGGCGACGAACATACCTTTCCCGAGGAGCGCAAGGTTTGGGAACAGCAGCTGGCTGCAGGTGGCTGGACCTGCGTCGGTTGGCCGCGGGAGTTTGGCGGTCGCGGCTGTTCGATAGAGCAGCAAGTCATTTTTTACGAGGAGTATGCGCGGGCCGGCGCGCCGGGACGCGTGGGGCATATCGGTGAAGGGCTGACCGGCCCAACCCTGATCGCCTTCGGCACCGAGCAACAGAAAAAGAAATACCTGCCAGGCATCGTGGCTGGAACGCAGTTGTGGTGCCAGGGCTATTCCGAGCCCGGTGCCGGCTCCGATCTGGCCAACGTCAAGACGAAAGCACGTTTTGACGATGCGCAGGGTAAGTGGATTCTCAATGGCCAGAAAGTGTGGAC
This sequence comes from Haliea sp., assembly GCA_031431315.1. Classification (GTDB taxonomy): domain Bacteria; phylum Pseudomonadota; class Gammaproteobacteria; order Pseudomonadales; family Halieaceae; genus Marimicrobium. The sequence continues at coordinate 1,863 of JANPDE010000010.1, read as the reverse complement.
CTCGCTGGCACACGAATCCGACTACTGTTTCGTGCTAGCCCGCACTGATCCTGACTCTGTAGCACACAAGGGCCTGGGATTTTTTCTGATCGCCATGGACCAGCCCGGTATCAAGGTCAGGCCGATTGTTCAAATCACCGGCACCTCGGAATTCAATGAGGTGTTCTTCGATGATGCCCAGTGTGCTGCGGGCGACATCGTGGGTGCACCGGGCGACGGCTGGAAAGTTGCCATGGGCCTGCTGGGGTTTGAACGTGGCGTATCTACCCTCGGCCAGCAGATGCAGTTCCAGAACGAACTTGACGAGGTGGTGCGCCAGGCCAGGCGCAACGGCGCTGCACAGGACCCGATCATCCGCCAGCGCATCGCCCGCGCGCACGCCGAATTGAAGATAATGCGCTATAACTCCATGCGCATGTTGTCCGCACAGAGTGGCAGCGATGGCGCGCTGCACAAGGAAGCGCTTATTTATAAACTGTTCTGGGCCACCTGGCACCGCAGTCTTGGCGAACTGGCCATGGATGTGCTGGGTCCCGAATGTGAGATTCTGGAGGGCGGACCGTATGCGTTGAGCCGCCTGCAATCGATGTATCTGTTTGTGCGCTCCGACACTATTTATGGCGGCACCAACCAGATTCAACGCAACATCATCGCCGAGCGGGGCCTGGGTATGCCCAAGGAACCCAGGGGCGCGGCCAAATAACGTGAATAAAGGGACGCATTATGAATTTGAAATCACCTGAATACGTGCCCGGCCACGGCCTGCTCAAGGGCAAGTCAGTGCTGGTGACGGCTGCTGCCGGGGCCGGCATCGGATTTTCCGCCGCCACCCGAGCAGCGCAGGAGGGCGCTCGCGCCGTCGTGCTGAGTGATATTCACGAAGCGCGTCTCGCGGCGGCTGTCGACACGCTCAAGACGGATTCGGGCCTGGCTGAGGTGTACGGCAAGGTGGGCAACGTGGCGCTTGAGGATGACGTGCGCGCCCTGGTGGATTTTGCCGAGCAGGCGATGGGCGGCGTGGACATCCTGATCAACAACGCTGGACTCGGCACGTCGAAGCGGCTCATTGAGATGGAAGACGAGGAGTGGCATCGCGTGATCGACGTGACACTCAATGGCACCATGCGCATGACGCGCTATATGATGAAAGTCATGAAGGCGCGCGGACAGGGCGGTGTGATCGTTAACAACGCTTCGGTGCTCGGTTGGCGCGCACAGAAGGAGCAGGCGCACTATGCCGCGGCCAAGGCCGGAGTCATGGCGCTGACCCGCTGCGCCGCGATGGAAGCGGCAGAGTTCAATGTGCGCATCAACGCGGTGTCGCCGTCGATCGTGTTGCACCCGATGCTGCGGAAGTCGGCCTCCGAAGAACTGTTGGCGGAGCTGGAGTCGAAAGAGGCCTACGGGCGCGCGGCAGAAGCCTGGGAAGTTGCCAACGTGATGATGTTCCTGGCGTCGGATTATTCCAGCTATATGACTGGGGAGATTGTCTCCTGTTCCAGCCAGCGGGGATGACTCATTTATTCCCGCTGCATTGCGCGCGTTGTTCCCGGTCACTGTGGGTGCCTCGCCCCGTTGACACCGCTCTGGCTCCATCGGTTGCGCCGGGCTGCTGCGCAACTCGACCATTTTTCGCGGCGCAAAAAATTGGGACTCGGACAGTGCTCGCATAACGCCCCCGGCGCAACCGATTCCGCCAAGCAGGGCCTGATGGTTTCAACGGAGCGAGGCACCCGCAGCGACCTCGCATACGATCAAATCGTGAAGGTTGGGAAATAGACAGTGGTAGGAGTGGTGCGCTGATTAACGGGTGCCAGACCGTGGCGCGCAGGACGCGCGCCTCGAGCCCCCATGGACGGGTTC
>JANPDE010000009.1:0-4278 GCA_031431315.1 Haliea sp. | reverse complement strand
TTGACTTCATGGCCGATGATGCCGCCAACCGCAGCACCTCCGACGGTTCCAGCTGCGCTGCCGCCGGTAAGGATGGCGCCGCCCACTGCACCGACTCCCGCGCCAACCGCAGTGCTCTTATCCTGCGACGACATGCCGGAGCACCCGCCAATATTGAGCAGCAGGGCTACCGCAATTGCACTGAGCATGTATTTCTGTATTGATTCCATGGGTCGTCTCCTTCTGAAACATCGTGTTTCGTTAATTGCGTGTGACGTGTCCAGAATAGGGTGAACGCCTTCCAGCGTCTGTCTGCTAACGCACATAGCCGGCACAACATAAGCAGTACGCTATGTGCGTCATCGTACGGACCACGGTGCATTTTTGGCCTAGTGTGCCGAGAGGGTTTCCGTACAACGTGTAACAGGGCTGGATAAAACCATCCAGCCGGACTTATCGATAGATTCAGGAATCAAGAAACCCGCTGTTTCTAACCACATTTTTGGAGTCAATCATGAATCATGTAAGCAAATATTTTTCTGCAGTTTTTGTGGCCATTGCGTTGATTTCCGCTGTGGGCTGCGCCCCCACCGCGCAGCACGAGGGCACCGGCGAATACGTGGACGACAGCGTCATTACCACCAAGGTGAAAGCAGCAATCTTTAAAGAAGATACCCTGAAATCGGCTGAGATCAATGTCGAAACCTTTAAGGGCGTGGTTCAGCTCAGCGGTTTCGTCAATTCCCAGGCCGACATCAACAAGGCCGTCGAGCTTGCGCGCGGTGTTAACGGTGTGACATCCGTGAAAAATGACATGCGGGTTAAGGGTCTGCAGTAAATCAGCTGCCTGGTGCTGCCACTTGTTTTTTAACCCCCAGCTGAGGCTGGGGTTAACAATGCTACATACACGTTTTTATAGGGGGATAAATGCGCGGTCAGGTAACTCACCCCGGATTCACTAAACCTGCAATGCCTGTAGGCCTATCTAAACTTAGATTAAGCGAAACCCAGCTGGCTTTGGTCGTTGAGAACAACGTCGCGGTCGGCGCTTGGGACGAATATGTCCATATGCGTCCATGGGTGGCGAACGAAGGGCGGTCGCATTTCGCCGCGCTGCGACAGTGCGTCCAGCAAGGTCAGAGATTTATGACTTACAGTACAGGATTTCGCTTTCTATGGATTGGCTTGGTGCTCCTGGCTACATCAGCTACGGGTGCGGTATTGACGGGTCACCTCATTTGGTCTCGGTAGATAGTGCTGTTGTTATTTGAATTTGGCTTTCCTTGCTCGCGCCGGCCCAACTGTCGAAAAAAGGCGTCAGCGGGCACAGATCCTTGTTACATCAGCCAGCGTCTTTTGATTAACTGATACGATAAAAATGAGGTGATGAGGCCAACGCCCAGGAGAGCGAATAAATTCAGTGAAAAATCAGCAACGCTAGCCTCCTCCAGCAGGATCGACTTGAGCGGTCGATAAAACTGGTAGGACGGCAGAAATGGCGCCACACCGTGCAGGGTTTTTGAATAGTCGGCAAGTGCGGAAGGCAGCAGAAGCGGGAGATAGAACAGCACTCCCAGCGTTCTTGCACTCGCCTGGGTCTGGCATAAAAATCCGACGAAAATTCCGCAGGCGCTAAAGCAGAACCCGCCAACTATCAGCAAGGAAATATAGCTCAAGCCGCCGCCGAGACTAAATTCAAAACTTGTCAACAGATGCAGTAATAGCACCGCGATGAGAATTAACATTATGCCAAAAGACACCTTGGCGAGTAGCCACTCCACTTCTCGAATCGGGGTTTGTAACAACCCCAGGAGGAGCTTCTTTTCTTTTTCTTCGGCCACCTGCGCCGGCAGAACGATAAAACCGACCATCAGGACCAGCATTAAAATCCAGGTCGGCAGCATCTGCCGTTGGAGCCCGCTCTCCTGTAGGGGGCGGATCTCCGCAATCCAGTCTCTGCTTCTTCCCTCCACGGCCCGCTGCAGCCCGGAAACGCTTTCAACGATGGCTACTGTTTGTAACGAGGTTTTGTCCAGCACGATCAGGGTGCAGTCTTCCGCTGTCGTCCCGCCAGGGACCAGAATGCCGTCGCCGTGCCTGTCCCGCAGCCAGCGTATACCTTCCGCCTCGTCGGGTAGCCAGGAGATATCGAAAATGTGCTCCGCCGACTTAAGACCCTGAATCATCAGGGGAGGATAGGTGCCCTTCACAAGCAACCCGATGTGCATTTTCTGAACATCCGCTTCGCTCCCCTCGACCAGCTGTAACACCACGAAAACAAACAGGGGGATAAAAAAGATCAGGTAAAGAGTCTTGTTTTGAAACGCAATCGCCAGGTCATTAAAGGTGAGGATCACGATGTTTCTGGTCATGCGTAGAGATTCTGGTGAATGTGCGACTCGAAATAGTCCTGGGGCGGGCCATCGAAGACGACAGCCCCCTGATGGAGAACCATGATCCGGGTGGCCAGGGATTTTATCTCCTCCGGCCGATGCGAAGTAAACAGTATGGTCTTGCCCAATGAATGAATTCTTTTCAGCAGATGGTGGATCTCCTGCGTCATTTCGAAATCCAGCCCCGATGTGGGTTCGTCAAAGAGTAAAAGTGATGGGTCGGCGAGTAGCGAGCGGCCAATGCTGACCCGCTGCTTCAGACCTTTTGACAACGTTTGCACTTTATTACGACGATACGGATATAAGTTGAAATCCATTAAAGTCTCTGCGACCCGTGATGACGGTATCTGAAACAGGCGCGCAAAGAGCGCGAGGTTGTATTCGACTGAGAAGAAATCGAAGAGATTGGGTGTTTCGGGAACGAACCCGATCTTCCTGACGATGGCACGCCTGTTGTTATGATCGATCCCGTCGATCCAGACTTCCCCACCGTCGGGTAACAGCCAACCACCCAGCAGCTTTAGCAGTGTCGACTTGCCGGCCCCGTTGTGCCCAACCACCGCAATCAGTTCACCTTTGCTGACCTCAAAACTGGTGGCCAGAAGCCCGCGCTTTTCCGTATAAACCCTGGAAAGATGATGGATGCCGACAGTCAAGCGCAGGACCCGGAGCGTTTAGACCCGATTTACCAGAAACACAATCAGAAGGACTAAAACCACTAATACTAAAACACCAGCCATAACGTTCTCCGTTTAATTTCAGTTTCACCGCCAGTCTGCGTTGCGGCGGTCAGGCCCAGGCCGGATACACTCTAAATCCTGCCCGGCATAACGCGCTTTGTAATATGATTCAAATGCGGACATGCGTCTGTTCGCTAGCGCACACAGGTATAGTCGCGACGGCAGGTCATGACACCACCTCATCGTCTACGTCCGCTGCCATGTGGGCGCTTGCCACCCAGCCAGGACTGCTGATGCGCCTCAAGTCCGACATGTCCCTGCTACCGGATTTTATCAATGAATCCGTACGCTGGGCGACACCCGTCAAGAATTTCATGCACTCCGCTTCCCGGGACGTGGAACTGCGCGGCAGGAGGATAAAAGCAGGGGACTGGATCATGCTGTGCTATGCCTCGGCCAACCGCGACGAGGAAATATTCGAAAATCCCGCAAGCTTTAACATCGACCGTTCGCCCAACAAGCATATCGCCTTCGGTTTCGGCGCCCACCTCTGCCTCGGACAGCATCTGGCGAAAATGGAGATGCGCATATTGCTGGGAGAGTTACTGCCGCGCCTGGAACACGTGGAACTAGCCGGCGAACCGCGCCTCACCGAGAGCTATTTCGTCAACGGCATGAAGAACCTGCCGATCCGCTTTACGATGTCTGGCCGCCAGGCGCTTTAATCGAAGACAACGGCTTTATTGCCGTGCACCACCACCCGATCTTCAAGATGGGCGCGCAGGCCGCGCGCCAGAACGCGCTGCTCGGCATCCTTGCCCAGGCGAACCATATCGAGCTTGCTGTGGCGATGGCTCACGCGGATCACATCCTGTTCGACAATCGGACCTTGATCGAGATCGCCGGTTACGTAGTGGCAGGTCGCCCCCACCAGTTTCACGCCGCGCTCATAGGCTTTGAGGTAGGGATCGGCACGAATAAACGAAGGCAGGAAGGAGTGATGGATATTGAGCATACGACCGGAGTAACGGGCGCATAATGTCGCAGGAATGATTTGCATGTGGCGGGCCAGCACAACGTTATTTTTTCAGATGCTTTCTCACAAGTCTCCCGATATCTATTTTTCCCGTTTCATCGTCGTGTGACGCATGGTGTACCACGGTCTATATCGTTTTCGGTATTCGTAAATAGATAACGACATCAGCGTGAAAAACCGTCGTTTGACG
>JANPDE010000008.1:0-4731 GCA_031431315.1 Haliea sp. | reverse complement strand
ATCCACGACGTTGGCAAGGTGGTAGGTGGGCATACCATCGGACTTCAGCAGTATCTGCGCATCCACCATGCCCCAGTCCAGTTCGATGGTGCCGCGCAGCATATCCTCGATGGCGCAGGTCCCTTCCTCTTCCGGCACCAGCATGCGGATCACGTATGGCGCACCCGCCGTGCGGCGTTTTTCGACTTCCGCATCCTCAAGTCGCAGGTCCGAAGGCTTGAGGGCGGTGTTGTTGCCCGCGGCCAGGCGCGCTTCGCGCAGTGCATCCAGTTCATTCGCGGTGCGATAGCAATGGAATGCGTTGCCCTCGTCCACGAGTTGCTGGGCATACTGGCCGTACAGCGCCATGCGCTCGCTTTGACGATACGGCCCGCAGTCACCGCCGACGTCCGGGCCCTCGTCCCACTCCAGGCCCAGCCAGCGCAATGACTCCAGGATGGCGCGTTCCGATTCGGGCGTACTGCGTGCCTGGTCGGTGTCTTCGATGCGCAGCAAAAACTGGCCCCCGTGGGCCCGCGCGAAACACAGATTGAACAGCGCAATGTAAGCGGTGCCGACGTGGGGATCGCCGGTAGGCGATGGCGCAACACGGGTTCGTACGGTCATGGGCATCCGGGATAGCAAAAACGGGAGACGCGATTATACAGACTGGGACCAATAGAAGGACAGCGCCACAATGCGCAGACTGCGCCTGTCGAGTTCAAATAGCGCCACACCGGGGAATTCCCCCTCCGCGCGCTGGTAATGAACCGTTGCCGATACCACGTTACCGGCAGCCAGCACCTTACAGAAGCGCAACTCTCCCCCCTGCCGGGCACACGCAGCGATCGATAAACGCGGCCCGGCATGGGGAAACGCGATCTCAATGTCCGGGCTGGCGAAGAGTCGTTCCAGTGCCGCCACATCCGCCGTGTTGAAACAGTGTGCGAACCTTGAGACCTGCTCCTTTCCAGGTGTTCCGACACTGGATAGCGCGCGCATGTAACCGACCATCCCGGTGACACCCATGTACCGCAACAGCCGCAAGGCGGACGCATTACCCACCTTGACGAAGGGCCAACCGGCTGCGGCCTGCTGTTTCAGCATTGGCCAGAATTCCCAGTGGGCTGCCAGGCGAAAGATCTTCAGGGCATCCTCTTCGACGACCAGTTCATACAGCAGGTGTACCGGTACACGCACAACTACCTGCGGCGCCATCGTGATCTCGATGGTCAGGTCGCGTACCACGTGCAGGCCGCACACCACATCGCGATCGACATGAAAGCGGATACTATTGGGCGCAATGAAGGTATCGAAGAAGCGACCCAGTCGGTCCCTCCCCCTGTATCCAGTCCGGTGATCGTACACCCCGGTAACCTGCGGGGCTGATCCGACCGGATCCTCTACCAGGTTGTATCGTGCAAAAAGCGCCAGCCAGCCGGCCTTGTCCTTGGCTGCGACTGCCGCGGGCGATCGTTCCACCAGTGCCAGGCAGTCCGCCTCGCTAATGGTATTCCGTGTCAGGGTATTGCTCATGCTTCCTCCTGCCAAACCACCTCTTGCCAAATCGCCTCTTGCCAAATCGCTAGGCATCCTGCGATCGAGCAATTATACTGCGCCCTCAATCCTAAGGGGTGGCTACGGCCTGAGATGTCTGGCAACAGATGAACCCTTGAACCTGATCCGGTTAATACCGGCGTAGGAATAGGTGCAGTCTTACCGATCTAGCGTCGCTCTCCGGGTCTCTGATTTTTTAGAGGCTCAGCATGTCAACCACATCTCGTATTACGACGGCGTTATTGGTCGTCGCGCTCAATACATTCCCTCTCCTTGGTCTGGCCGAAGATGCCCCGACCCTGGAAGAAATCATTGTCACGGCAAATTTCCGCAAAACTTCGTTACTGGATTCGGTGGGCAGTATCAGTGTGCTGCCTGCGGACACAATTACCGAGCAGGCCGCGCAACACCTGCAGGATGTCCTCAATGCCGTGCCCAATGTGACCTGGGCCGCCGGCGCCTCCCGCGCCCGCTTTGTGCAAATCCGTGGCGTCGGTGACCTCGAACAATTTTATGATCCCAAGTATTACCCTGCGGTGGGCATCATGCTCGACGACCTGGAACTGGGTGATATTGCCAATGCGGGTATGCTCTTTGACATCGACCAGGTGGAAGTTTTGCGCGGGCCACAGGGCACCCGCTTCGGCGCCAGCGGCCACGCCGGCATGATCTTCATTCGCTCCAATGCCCCCACCGACACCTTCGAGGGTGAAGTGTCCGGTGGTGTGGGCGATTACGACAGCTATAACCTGGGTATGGTCCTCAGTGGCCCCCTGAGCGAACAGTTCGATGGCCGCCTGGCGGTGCAACAAAATAACAGTGACGGCTATAGCGAAAACGACCAACTCGGCGTCGACGACACCAACAACTTCGATGAATTCACCAGCCGGGCACAACTGCGCTGGACGCCTTCCGCTACCGCACAGTATGACTTCAGCGCCAACTACTTTGACGTAGACAATGGCTATGACACCTGGTCACTGGACAATACGCGTACGACATTCTCGGACCAGCCGGGTAAGGACGGGCAGACGATCAAGGCCGTATCCAGTGCCGGACACTGGTTGCTGGCCGATACCCGCTCACTGGATGCTACTCTCAGTTACCTCGATGCCGACCTGCACCAGAGTTACGACGCGGACTGGGTATCCGATAATTATTGCGTGGTCTACCGGTGCTCTTCCGGCACTGATACTGCCAGTGAAATTTTTGACCGCAATCGCGACAGGTTAGTCGCCGATTTGCGCTTACTGGGCGGCGATGACAATCCGGCCAAGGGAGCAAGCCAGTATGTAATCGGTCTGTACGCCAATAGCGGTGACGAGCAGCTTGATTACCGCCATCCCAGCGTCTGGTATGGCGACGTCGCTTCCAGCAGCGACTACGAAACCCGTCGCTACGCCGTGTACGGGGAGTACGATTACAACCTGGTGGAAGCGCTGACACTGACCGGCGGACTGCGCCTGGAGCGCTTTGAAGATGACTACAACGACAGCGGAGATTTCCACAGCGACAACAGCGACAATTTATGGAGTGGCGAAGTCAGCGCGCGGTATACGCTCTCGGACAACACGATGATGTACGCCACCGTGGCCAGCAGCCAGAAGCCTGGCGGCGTCAACACGACGGCCAGTGCCAACCAGCCATTCATGTCGCCCACCTTTCAGGCATTCACGCAGGGGAAACTGAACTTCGAAGACGAGACCCTGCTCAACAAGGAGATCGGGTTGCGCACCGAGCAGTTGGACCAGCGCCTGGCGCTGAGCGTGGCGCTGTTTCACGCCAACCGCAACCACGCACAGCTGGAAAACTGGATGTGGGATGCGGATTCCGGCCTGTGGATCGGTTACCTCGACAGCACCAGTGATACCACTAGCTACGGCGCGGAACTGGAGTCGACCTTCGATGTGAATAGCAACGTGGAGCTGTTCGCCAACCTGGGCTGGCTGCACACGGACATCGACTCTATAGAAACTTTCGATCTCGATCTGGCGCAATTCGTCGACAAGAAAGGGCGCGAACAGGCCAAATCCCCAGCGTATCAGTACAATGTCGGCACACGGCTGTCCTTCACCGAGCAGTGGTCGGGCCGCCTGGAAATCGAGGGGCAGGACGACAGCTACTTCGGGTATTACCACGACGGCAAGCTGGGTGATTACAACCTGCTGAACGCCAGTGTGCAGTGGCACGCGCAGGCACTCACCATCACGCTGTGGGGGCGCAACCTCAGCGATGAGAACTACGCGGTACACGGCCTGTATTTTGCCGCGGACCCACGCGATGATTTTGGCGCCTGGCAAAACCAGACCTACCTGCAACTGGGCGAGCCACGCACTTACGGTGTACAACTGGCGTATTCGTTTTGAAGGGCGATCCGCTTCAGAGGACACGCACGCGAGATCGGCAGTGATCATGTTCAACGCACTGTCTACCGCATTGATCGTGGAGGTCCTGGCCACCGGCGCCAGCCTGCTTTATATCATCTTGCTGATCAGGGAAAAAATTGCCTGCTGGCCGTTTGGCATCGCGGGTAGCCTGCTCAGTATCTACCTGTTCATCGATACGCGACTCTACTCCGAGGCATTCCTGTACTTCTTTTATGCCGTCATGGGCATATGGGGCTGGATTCGCTGGCACAGGCGTATTGAACAAGACAGCAATCCGGTTATCCGGTGGCGCTTGCATACTCACTTGCGCGTTATCGCCATAGCCTGTGTGATCGCTATCGGCCTGGGCTATACCATGCATTTTTACACCAACGCGGAGCGCCCACTGTTCGACGCCTTCATCACGATATTCAGTTTTCTCGGCACCTATCTGGAGATCAACAAAGTGCTGGAAGCCTGGATCTATTGGCTGATTATCAACCTCGCGTCAGTATGGCTCTACCATGACCGCAGCCTGGATATTTACGCGGTCCTGATTGGAATTTACAGTGTGCTGTCAGTGTGGGGGTATTTAAACTGGCGCAGAACCTTTCGAGCACAGCTCGTAACGGCATCCTGATCAGACAACACGCAAGTGCAGGTGCTGCAACCTGCGCACAAAGATACTGGGTGCAAACGCGTATGGGCGATCAGGGTCAAGCGTGATGCGCTGCGTTCCCGAAAGCAATTCCTCCAATGCGACGCGCACCTCAAGCCGCGCCAACGCTGCCCCGATACAAAAATGGATGCCGTAGCCAAACCCGAGATG
>JANPDE010000007.1:0-16732 GCA_031431315.1 Haliea sp. | reverse complement strand
CCAACACCCTGCAAGGTCAAGCCGTTGATTTCATTGTTGGGTCCTGCCACCAGGCCGCCCTCGGTAATGCGCACATAACGGAGAGTACCGGAGTCATCGGCGGGATCGTTACCACCATAGACCGCTATGTCGGTGCCGCCTTCGCCTTCGACGTTGCAGACTTCACCGGCGCCGTAACAGGGCCCTGTGCCGCCCTGCCCATATTGGGGAGCGAAGCCCTGGATGATTACGCCACCCCATTCGCCCAATCCATCGAAGTCGTCATCGAGGCTACTGAAGGTGATGGGCTCCGCTGCGGTGCCATCGGCTATCAGCATGGAGCCGCGGGTCACCAGCAGAGAACCTGTATCGAAAGCGCGTACGTCAGTGCCCGCTTCAATGGTAAGAGTGACGCCATTATCACGCAGGGCCTGAACAGCGGCGGCGTCTGCAACGGTCTGGTTACCGTCACCCACCGTCACGGTTCCACTCAGGCGCCATTGCACGTCGCTTAGCAGGGTATAGTCCTCGCTGACGGTGCCAGACAAGGTTCCTACTGAGCAGTCAGCATTGAAACTGACGAAATCGGCGGTCACAACCTTGTCGCAGCCGGTATTGCCACCGCCACCGCCACCGCCACCGCCACCGCCACCGCCACCGCCACCGCCACCGCCACCGCCTTGATTGATATTCTGAGTGATATTGACATTATCGCCATCGCTGCCGCCACAGCCGGCCACAGAGGCAACCAGCGGCAGAAGTAATGCTATAAACAACGTTTGCTTAAACATGGTTACCTTCCTGATCAAGTTAAAATTCAGTGCAGATCAACTGCACGCTCTTCTCTTTGCTAAAAATGTCCATCACACCACACCTGGTCGCGTACGCGACAGGGGATCAGAACTTGTACGTCACACCCGCCTTAAAAAATGTGCCGACGTTGTAGCTCTCGATGGTGTTGTCATTCTGTGAGTACTCGACTTTTTCGTTCAGAATATTCTTGATAGATGCTTCGATAACCAACGCGTCGCTCCATACTTTTTCGTAAGTAAAGTCGACAATCACACGGCCGTCTTCATACTCGGGACCGGTATTGGTTCCCCGTGCGACCCTGAATATGCGCTTGTCGAAGTAGTTAAGAAGCAGAGTGAACTTCTGCTCCGTCGGATAGTGGTCCAGTCCAACCTGTATATTGGACAGCCATTCGGATTGTCCCTGTAACTGACGGCCATCAGCGGACGCACCTTCAAGGCGTAGCGAGTCATCCGAGAGATCCACCTCTGAATCGATGTAGGACACGTTTCCACTTACAAAGACCAGATACTCATCGGTCTCCTTCACATTCTTGGTGGCATCGAGCTCGACACCGGTCAGATCTGCACTGGCCTGGTTCAGGAAAGTCGTGCCGTTTGCAGCGGAACCAGAGGCATCCGGGATGGCGCGTTCCACCGGGTTGTCGATAGCTTTGTAGAACAGTGCGAGAGAGACGCTCTCGGTTTCAGAGAAATAGTACTCTGCGCGCAGATCGGTGTTGTCGATAGTGGCAACCTCTAGATCCGGATTGCCGAAGATCGGGTCATCAGTATCGGGGTCGAATGACTGCGCCTCTGAGCGCTCAATGATTCCCGGGTAGGATACAGTTTGCGAATAACCGAAGCGCAACTGCATTTCTTCCGTCAGGCGCCACGTCAGGTTCATCGCCGGATACCAGTCGTCGTAGGTAAGTTCGTTTGAGGCCCGTGGGGCGTTGGGATAATCAAGCTGCTGGTCGAACTTTTCGTAGCGTGCGCCTGCCACCAGACTCCAGTCTTCACCAAAGTCGGTGTTGGTATTGAGATAGAAGGCATTGATCGTTTCCTGGGAATCATAGGAGTCGGTGTCGGTAGTGTTGGCTTTCAATACCACTTCGTTGAGTGCGAAATTGGTGTAGGGCAGTATTTCTGTCTCGAGGTTCTGGTCTATGTTCAGGTCAATGTCCTGTCCAAGCTCGGTAAAGCCAACCCCAAATCGATACTGATCGAAGTTTCGGTCCCTGTCGGACCACAATGTGCCCGCCTGAAATTCAGTCGAATTCACACCGCCCCAATCAAGCGCGACGGAGTAGTCCGCCCCAAAGTCCTTACTGGTTTCATGCAAGTCAGACCAGCGTCGTTCAAATGCGGAGCTGGAGAACTGGTCGTTGAAATAGGTATACGTGCGACGATCAGGTTCGTCTGTTTTTGTTTGTGAATAGGCAGTGCGCCAATCGAACTGATGGATAAGGTCACCGCGTTCGATGTCGTTATGGCCGGTAAATGACTGCGATATGAACTCGCGCTCGATCCAGTCCAGAAGATAGGTGTTGGTCTGATTGTCCTCTACAGAATCAATACCGTCTTCAGCCCGCGTAATATCGTCTGTATTGTGCAGGTAGAGTGTCTTGGACATAACATTGTTGGCGTCGCCGTACTCATAACCTGCGGCGCCGTAGCCGGTGATCGCCGTGGTTTCCTGGGAGCGCATATAGTGGCCATCAATTCCCAGTGGGTTGGACAGATCCGCGTTGCCGCGATCGGTAGTGTCACGATCCATTTGCGCGGCCAGGTAGTAGCCCCACTCGTTGTCTCCCGCGGGCAATCTATTGCCATAGACCACGGAAACTTCGCCGTTGGGCAGGGCTGTTTTGTCCCCAACTCGATAGTCGTCCTGAAATTGCACGCCAAGTTGAGCTGCCTCGGCGGGGGAGGTGCAGCGCACGGGATCAATTTCCGGGTCACAAATGGTTAGCGAGCGACCTTGATCAGTTGCTCCAAGCACCCCGTTAGGCATTTCTCTCAGGCCGCTGTCATACCCCGCCCAGTCCCCGTTGCTGCTGGCGTAACTGAGAATGTCACTGCCTGTCGTTCCCGGGTTGTAGCCCAGAGAACCACTGACTTGCAGGATGCGCTCATCGGGAATGCCCCTGGTCTCGATCATGATGGCACCGCCAGTGGTGGTGGCCAGTTGGTCGGCGGTGTACGACTTCTGAATCTCTATACCGCCGACGATGGAGGTTGGGAACAGGTCGAGTTCCACTTCCCGACGCTGGGAATCGGTACTTGGCATCAGCAGGCCATTGAGTGTGCTGGAAATGTAACGGCCATCAAGGCCACGCACGGTCGCATATTTCCGATCCACTACCGCGACGCCAGCGACACGATTCAGGACAGAGCCAACATCGCTATCACCGAACCGCTCAATCTGCGCGATGTCGATGGCGCTGGTGATGGATTCGGCGTTGCGCTCGATACTGACCGCATCATCCTTGGGATTGAATACGCCCATGACGAAGACTTCTTCAACGTCTCCTCCGGCCCCAGCCCCAGCCCCAGCCCCAGCCACGGGTACAGTACCTTCCGGCTGCAGGGTTACGGTCGCGTTGATGCCCAGATCTGCCATCACGCGAACGTTAGCTGCCGATGCTTCCTGGAAGCCGGCGGCGGTTACCACGATTTCGTATTGGCCACGCGGAATATTCAGAACATACACGCCAAACTCATCAGTACTGGCCGTGTAGCTAGTACCGGGAATAGCAATGATTGCGCCCTTGATCGCTGCACCGCTGGGATCAAGTATCTTTCCGGTGATAAATCCCTTGCCGCCCTCGGCGCCGACACCAAATTTGCGAATACTGACTTCTGGCTTGTCGCCCGTGGATGAAGTAAAGGTGACCTTGATTTCCACGTCTTCCTCAGCAGTGGAACTGAACTCAATCGGAAACTCGATCTGGTCGTCTACCAGCGTGACTACATGGCTCCCTCCCTCCAGGGCGGCGCTGGCGCTACCTTGGCTATTGGTTCTTCCCAGATTGCGCTCATCCAGCATCACCGTTGCCCCACTCAAGGGCGCATCATCGAGGAAGACCATCAGAAATAGGTCAGAAGCAAGTGCCAGGTGAGTGAGAAGTGCGAGTGTTAGTCCCACAGTTGCTGCAAGTCTTTTCATAATGAGTGTTCGCCTTAACCCGAAAGCTGATCGTTTTTTTAAGGTATGCAATCGAGAACCACACAGTTTCCCGACTGTGATGCGCACACCAGTCCCCTCGAAGCAGGCATGCTAATTGTCCCGCATGACATTCTCGTGATAGTTGTGTTGCAAATTTGTGAAATGTCCGCGCGCGTTCTCACGGAAGAGGGCGGGAACGGGGCCAAATCCAGCAGGGGGCCGGCTTCAGCGGAAGTAATTACAGGCTTATAGAAACCTTGCGGTAGTCATTCGAGGAGCAGGTGCTACTGGCTATGAAGCCTTCAAGTCTCAGGGTCGCGTTGTTACTATTGTCTTTCGTCTTGTCATCGGCGCTGGAAAACATGAGTCCACCGAAGTATCCCACTGCCTGGGCAAGAATGTTGTCGCGCTCAGCTTCATCAAACCCGTCGAGTACGGTGTGGGCTTTCGCTCCGTACTCGTCGTCACTGAGTTGCCCCAGGGATTGCTGGGCCAGCACGCAAGCCAATTCACGTGAGGCCTTGAACTCCTCCGGCGCCAGGGACAGGGCCGGGGCCTGGGTGGCATAAGCCAACAGGGAGACAGTACACAAGCTGACTAAGGCTTTCATATTCGAAGGTTCTCGTTCGAGGCTGGTAAAGGCAGCCATATCGATTGACAAGCCCAAAGTGTATGCAGCTTCCTTTACAGCTTTGTGACAGGGATGTGACAGGAGGCAAGAAATTCCATCGCCGTCCTTCACCCTGGGCTGGACCCAGGAAGTCGGCTCAGGCTCCCTCCACCCACCCGAACCACAAAATTGTTACAATTTGATGAAATTTTTGTTTCCCGAGGTAGCGCGATCAAACTTATTGGGTGTAGAGTTTTTTCGAAAGCTGTTTACGGAGGTCACCCTAATGAACACATATAACAAACCACTGATTTTCTGCGCACTCGTCCTGACGGGATCTTGCCTGACCGGGTCTCCCCTGACCGGGTCCATAGCCATGGCCGCGGGTGAGAAGGACTGCTTACTGCAGGGTACTGTCCAACATGGCGAGCAGGCCGGACAGGAAACGACAATGGTGGATATCCACTCGATCAGCCAATATGACGATGAGTCACGGTGCAACGTGCGGCGCGGGCAGAAACTGGAATTTAAGTTGCCCCAGGATAGCCGACTAAAAGAGGCACCTTCGGGCAGCGAGGTAAAGTACCGCTACCGCACGGATAACAATGGTGAGGCTAACTCCGAGCTGATTAGTATAGGTACCTGATATCTCAGTCGGTGAAGTCCGCTGCTGTGGATTTCATCATCTCTTCGAAAAACCACGTCGGAAACTGGCCGACGAATTTCTGCATGTCCCAGTAATCGTTCCAGCGATAGACCAGGCCGTCCCGGACTTCATGCATGCTTGCGAAGGTGTGCGTTGCGGTTTCCCCGGAGCTAAAGGTCCACGTTTCAGTATGATCCAGAAATACCACGTCGCTGTCCGCGGCAATGTGGTGGGTCACCTGTTCTTGTTTTGACAGGTGCTTGAAGGCAATCTGCAGTCGCTTCACGCAATTTTCCGGGCCAATGGCCCCGGGATCATCACTGGGCACATCCCGGTAGTGGATCTGCGGGTGCATGCAACGTTTCATGCCCTCCCAATCCATCTCGCCCAGCGCACGCCACATTTTTTCCACAATAGCCTTGCTGGCCTGGTCGGACATAGTAATTCTCGTTCACGTGATAAAGGGGAACATTGTGGCACAGCCATGGGGGCAATTCATCCTGGGTCTGCCAGGGAGCGGAGTCGGTGGGTCAGCCGGGTCGTAAGGCTGTATGTCCCCAGCAACATGTGTGATAGTACGGCATCGCAATAACAGACTCGCGATGCCGGCATGGAAAAGGTGAAGTATCCATTACTGCATATCCTGTGCAGAGCAGCGCTCGCGCTGGCAGCGAGCGCACTTCTGCTTTTCGTACTTTTCGTGTTGTACATAAATACCCGCATATCGGTGACTGCCGCGCACCCGGTGCCACTGGTAATACCGGGCAAAAACATGCAGGCCGTCGTGGGTAGTACCGAAGTCAGGGGGGAGGCACTGGCGATTACGGCCTATCAAGCCGGGGAAGGGGAGCTTTCCGCCGTCGCAGTCTGGCGCGGTCGATTTCAGGCAGCCGATTTCCCGCTGCTGGCCTACCAGGTCGATACGGCTTTTCCCGGCCCGGCGTTAAAACTGATCTGGCGCACAGCGAGCGATCCCAGTGTCATCTACAACATGAAGATCAGTGGTACGGACAACGGAGTCTCGTGGCTGGACCTGAGCCGGAATCCGGATTGGCAGGGTACGGTGGTGGAATTGGGAGTATACGCATCCGCCACTGCCCCCGAAGACGCGCTGTCCATCTCCCACCTCACGCTTGAACCTCTCGGCTGGCGCGGCGCCCTCGCCAGTCACTGGACCGAATGGACGGCCTATCGCGGCTGGTCCACCCGATCAATCAATTTTCTGTACGGTACGGTGGACCATCACGCGTTGTCGCCGCTTGTGGTAGCGGCAGCATGGTCCGCAGTGGCAGTTATCCTGTTGTTGCTTGCCGGGCTATTCGCCGGGGGAGTGCAACCGGGTGCGCTGGTAGCGGTACTGCTGCTGCCCTGGATATCCATGGACTTATTTTGGCAACAGGAACTGATGAGCCAGTTGAACCAAACCCGACTTCAGTTCGCAGGTAAAACGGTAGAGGAAAAACACCTGGCGGATATCGATGGCCCTATCTACCGGTATATTACGCGCCTGAAAGACGAGGTGTTGCCAATAACTCCATCGCGAATAATTGTCCTGCATGACTCACAGGGCCACAATTTCGAGCGGCTGAAAGCCCAGTACTACCTGCTGCCGCACAAAGTGTTCAATTTCGGCAGAGGGCCACCCAAGACTGGCCTGGCTGGCATCGACTATATCCTCGTGCTGGGTGATATTCCCAGCCTCGAATTTAACCCACAAACGAATAAGTTGGTTGGGAAACACGGGAAGAAGTCGCTTTCCGTAGAACAACTGGACAAGGAGCCCATGGGCGCGCTGTATCGCGTCTTGCCCCGGAAAATTGGAGCGGAGAAAAAGCGATGATCGAGGGTATCTCACTGCCTGGATTGTTTGTCGCGCTGGCTCTCCCCTGGCTGTGCGGCTGCATATGGATACGCTGGCTGTTGCGACGCACGGGACGCTGCAGTGTCTTTGTTATGCTGGGCCAGGGGTACTTTCTGGGCACCTTCTTCAACACGCTGGTGATTCGCCTGTGGGACATGGCCGGATTCAATCTGCACTTCTGGGGTATCGCGGCAGTTATTGCCGGCGTTGGTGGAGTCGGAGTGCTCCTGCAAAATCCGCGAACGAAGTCGGTTGGAGTGCAACCTGGAGTGCAAAAAACCTACGAACCTGTCCCGCCCTGGCATATCGCCGTGGCAATGGTACTGATTGCGTTGATTGCCTGGCGTTATGTGACCCTGCGTCAGGAGTTGCTACTGCGGCCTCTTTACGCGTGGGATTCCTGGATGAACTGGGTACCCAAGGCCGTTGTCTGGTTCCATCACGGTGCTCTCGTAAACTTCATCAGTCCCGAGGCGTGGCTGCAATACCCTGGTAGCGGTGCTTACACATTGGGCAATCGGCAGGCCATATTCTATCCCATAACTGTGCCATTGATTCAGCTGTGGGGTATGTTGGCAATCGGAACGTGGGATCACAGTACAATTTATCTCCCATGGTTGCTGGCACCGCTTGCTTTGGGCTTCGCCCTGTTTGGACACCTGCGGCTGGCAGGCGTGCCGTTTCTTTGGGCGGTGATCGCGTGCTATTTATTGTTGAGCCTGCCGTACCTGAATGTCCACACTGTGCTGGCAGGTTACGCCGATATTTGGGTGGCATGCGCTTTTGGTCTTGGGGCGTGTGCCCTCTATGAGTTTAGGCAAACCCGGCATTGGGCCTATGCGTTTCTGTTGCTGGTGCTGGCGGTTTTGTGCAGCCAGTTAAAAGAGCCGGGCATCGTTCTTGCGATCATCCTCCTGATTTGTGGTGCCCGTGTCTGGCTTAGGCTCAATCCCAAATTGGAGTTCGCCGCATTGGGCGTAGCAGGGATGTTGTTGGCACTGGCGCTGGTTTTTGGCATCAGTCTCGACATTCCCTACCTGGGTCATGTTGCCCTGGATGGCGCATCAATAGAATTAGGGAGGTTCGGCTCTATAGAACTTGAATACCACAATGTGAGTGCCCCCTTCCTGGAGACGTTCTTTGTGATGATAAACTGGAACCTCTTGTGGTACCTCCTGCTGCCTTACGCGATCTATAGACTCTTCCGCGGGGGCGTCCTGCGCATACCGCCCGCTGAAGCGCTGGCGGTGCTGGGAGCGATTGCCTTTGTGGGCATCATATTTGTATTCAGCAAATATTATGTGGTGGCGTTGAACCACGTCACCCTGAACAGGGCGTTGCTCTATCCTATCCCGGCTATGATCTTCTGCATTTTCCTGAGTTTCCCAAAGCGCGCGTACTCGTAATTGAGGGCACAGCGGTACTCAGTATTTTCGACGATGAAAACCCAGCGCTGCCGTTACGGCATTCACTTTTTGCGCGAGGCTGCCTTTGCTGAAAAGAATTGCAAGGCAGTAGTTGCCTCGAATGAAAATGCGACGAATCAAATGTTTGCCGAAGGAGCGGCCGAGAATTTCCTCCCGTAGTTCCAGAGCGGTCGGGACTGTAGTAAAACCAAAATGGCGTGAAACCATTTCCTTAAAGACTTTCTTCTGCCGCCGGCGCAAGTACCAGCGCCCCAACCTGTTGGTGGAAGCATACTTATTGGAGCCATGAATGCGATACATGAACCCGGGTCTATCGTCATAATACTTGAGTGATTGCAGCAGAGATGCGATGCGCACAATCACGCCATCAGCCGTAAACCCCGATTTTTGTTGCTCGATTTTCGAAATGCCCAGCAATCCCGCTATATGCGGTGAGAGAACGGAAGTCTCATCGACTGTTACCGGAAGGGTGGTGATGTTGTTGGCCAGCGACCTGTGCAGGGAATTGCCGGACGTGGGTACACCAACAAACTCGTGGAACAACAAGGTAGACCACTTGGTTGTGCCAACTTTGCCGGGAGTGAGTTCCATACGGTCCAGTATGCCGCGCATACTTTCACTGCCCTCCACAGAGTCGCCTCCCAGCACAGCATTGCAAAATACGTAGGATACGTCCGGATGCTGAATGTAGGTATCTCGAAGTCGCTCCAGATAGCCATCAAGAAAATAGTCATCACTGTCCAGCAGCACTACAACGTCACCCCGCGCGGCCTCGATTCCGATCCGTACAGCGCGCATCTGTCCTTGGTTCTCCTGTTGGATCAGGGTGATGCCGTGCTCATTCCGGTAATGACTTAGAACTGCTAGCGACTCGTCCGTTGAGCCATCGTCGACGACGATGATCTCATCTCCCTCCTGCAATTGTCGGATTGCACTATCCAAGGCCTCCGCTAAATACCTGGCGTAGTTGTAGTTGTTTACGACAATGGAGAGTCGCGGCGTCACGCTCATTTGCTGTGAAATCCCACAATTGTCGTGTCAATACCCACTTCTCGTTTTGCCAGAGCCATTAACCAGACATTAGCCACTAACCCACTGGCAATACTGGCAAATGCCGCTCCCAATGCGCCAAATTTTGGCACAAAAATGCACAGCACAGTGACATGAATGGCAGCGGACAGAAACATCACCTTGGGAAAGAACTTTTGATGTCCAGTCATCATTAGTAAGTCCTGCGCGGGCCCTGTTATTACATTGACGATGCTGCTTGCTACCAGCGCGATAAGCACAAGTCTGGCCGAGGTAAAGTCGTCGCCAAAAAGCTGCAGTAGTGGGGTGGCGAGGACCACCAGAGCAATGCTCAGGACAAGCGTGGGCCATAAACTACCGTGTGCACTTTGAGTGGTAATTTTCTGTAACTCAGTCGCGCTATGTGACGCATGCGCAGCTGCCATCGCCTGCTGATTGACGGCGCCGACGACAGAGAGCGGGATCGCGGCAAGCTGCGCCAGTCTCTCCGCTGCAAAATACGCTCCTGCTGCGGCGGGCCCGGCCAGGAATCCGACCAGAATCACGTTGGAATAATTGATGATGAGTACGGCGCAACGAGTGAAAAAAATGGGTAACGCTGTGCGAAACAGGCGCGACGGATGAAAATCCAAAGCAGCATCAGGCGCGTGCGCGTCCGCCGGCAGGTGTTTCTCCCGTCCGTGGTACCACAGAGCCTGCACAACCACCACCACTATAAAGCCGAATCCCGCCAAACCCAGGACAGTGTCTCCCGCCAGATCGCCGTGGTACACAGCCCAGAAACACAGTGCGAGTACCCCGGTCATAATGGGACGAAACACAAAAAAGGGTAACAGGGCGAGTCCAAGCCACTGTCTGGCTCTGGACAAATCCTGATACAGATCGGAAAAGCTCACGGCAGGTGCGAGGAGCAAAGCCAGGATCGCTATATCGCGATAGGAGTGCTCAGCGGATGAGTTTCTCCAGAATAGATACATCAGCAGCGCGAGCAATACCAGTACTGTTGATGATTGGAACAATAAGCCTCGTGCCCTGCCGATGACAGCGGCAATGGCCTGCTCGTTGCGGGAGACACTGAGTGACGCAATAAATCGCCCCGTCACTGCGGGCAACCCTAAACTCGCCAGGGCGCCCGCCATAAAAAGCAGCGATTGGCCCCAGGCGTACTTGCCGTACTCCACGCTGTTATCCATGAGTCTTGCCAATAACACCTGTAAGGCGAAGACACACAACAGACCTGCCACACGGATCGCGGCAACGAACAGGCTGCGTCGCAGAAAATTATTTTTGAGGTAATTGAAGCCTCGTTCAGGTTTGCCAGCGCTGCTCATACTAGCCTGTTGACTGATGCGGGCGAGGGAGGGGGCTGATCCGTTTGGCACACTGTTTTTGGACGTTGATCACCGCCGTCACAAACAGTATCCAGGTCAGGATATTCGCACCGAACAATCCGCCCTCTGCTATCTTTGTCAAGCACAGCCCCAGCATCGTCACCACAGGAAAAAGCAGGTCAAGATCAATTGCGCCCTTCACCAGGGGTGTAACACCAGCAGTGAGTGCCACGGCAATGCTCAGGATCAGCAGGCCAAGGCCTATAACCCCAAGGTCAAGCCAGAGATCAATAAAACCGTTATGCCCACCGGGGGTTTCCCACTGCACCAGCTTCCATATATCCGCCGAGGGGCCCTGCATTCCACGCCAGAATCCGCCCACGCCGTAGCCCAACCAAGGCCGCTCCCGAATCTTATCCCACAAGTGGCCCCACAGCTGCACCCTGCTGGCTCCGGTTGCGTCAAATGCACCCGGTGGTGCATCACTTTGGGCAGCTTCAAAAGCTGCAGTCAGTTGCGCCCCGGATGATGAGGCGCCAATACTCTCCGCCGCGCTGGCGGAAACCTGCGCAAGCAGTATCGGAGGCATCACCTTGTATTGGTACTGCACAAGGAACGAGCTCAAGGCAAGCACAATGGATACCAGAGCGATTGCAGCCATTTTCGGCCTCAGGTGCCAGGCAAAGTAGACCCCCAATGCCGTGAATAAAATCATCCAACTCAATAGTGACGACTTGGCACATGACATAGTGAGCAGAAAGAGGGCCAGCCAGAAAGCCGCATGGTACAAAAAGCGAATTTTGGAAACCTGGGTCGTGAGCAGGAAGAATACGGTGCCGGCAAGCAACATAAACCCTCCCAGGGCATTTTTGTGCAGGAACACGCCGCACCAGAGGCCTTCATGGATGCCGTGCATGACACCAATTTGCGGAACAAAAATCGCAACGAACACGCTGGCAATCATTATGATTGAGAACGCCGCAGCCAACAGTTGCAATTGTTGTCGCGTATTGTAGCGAATCGCCAGGTAAACACCGAACAGACTGCAGGCGGTCAGCGCGATCGCCTTCATCAGAGACTCCCTGGGGTCGGTAGACCACAGACAGGAGAGTGCGGCGAGCACGAGCAGGAGTAAAACATACCTTTCCGCGAGTAGTGCGCGAATGACCATATGGATACGCGGCAGGATCAACAGTCCTGTACCAAGATAGATGGAGAGATAAAGCCAGAAGATTTTCGGCTGGCTTATTACCGGGGGTTCTTCTCCATTAGTGTTCAGGCCTCCCACGCTGTCCAGGTTGCCTGCGTCGAGCAAGCTAAATACCAGAGCCCGACTAAACACCAGAATCGAAAAAACGACGAAGATGTTTTCCAGCGTCAGGAAAAGCCGGCATTGCAGGACCCTCGGAAAGCGGCCTCTAGCGAGATCTGCCATGCCGATACCACTGTCGCAACGTTGGATAAAGTAATGCACAGGGCTCAAGCAAGTAACGGCGCCACAGTCGCCTGGGATCGTGCAGTAGCCGATACAGCCAGGCAAATCCGATACGACTCAGCCACTGGGGCGGCTTGGCCTGTGCGCCGGTATAGTAGTCCAGTGTACCCCCCGCCTGAGTAATAACGCCCACATCCAGTTGCTCCAAATGCTCAAGTATCCAACGCTCCTGTAATGGCATTCCCATTCCCACGAGCAGGATGTCAGGTCGAAATGCATTAATGCTGTGTACGATGGCTGGATCATCCGGGCTGTGTCCGTGATGGAGTTGTATGCGCAGATTGGGAAATTTTGTCTGGATTAACCCACGACCCGCGCTAACTACTGACGGCTGTGACCCAAGATAGAATACAGACCAGTTCATGCTTTCTGCGTGCTGCAATAGCTCCATGAAATGGTCCATCAGGGAAAAGCGTTGCGTGGCGGTGGTTGGCACTCCGAATCCCCTGAGAATAAGTCGTACTGGCATCCCGTCGATGTAGCAGTCGCTACAGTGCTCGTAGAAGCGACGAACAGTGTTGTTGTGCTGCAGCAAATAAAGGCTGTGTAAATTGTGATGTCCGCACAGCCATGCGCGGCGCCCCTGTGCAAGCACACTACAGATATCTGCGATCCAGTCAGGAAACGTCCTGGGATTGATGCGAGTACCGAAGTACTGGCACCACGCATCGGCTCCACTTCCCATTTCTACTTCAGCCAAGCTACCAGGTCCCGGTTAGTAAGCTGGCTCAGTTTTTCAATATCCGGTTGGAAGAACTCCCGAAGTTCCTCCCTGCTCAGTGCATCCATGACCGGAAATTCCCGCAAATTGATATTGTCGACCTGCTGCTTCATGCTGACTGCAAGCTGGTGCGGCAGCACAGGCCGCACCAGGCGCTTGAAGCGGTGGGAGCGCAGCAGGCGATGCACAAGACGATGTCGAGGTTGCCCGGAACGATTATACCTGTGCTCGAACACGAGCTGTTGTTTGGCATCGATTCCGAGAAAGTCACAGACCTTCCGCCAGGTTTCCGCTGGGTTGAGGTGCAGATCATCATAGAATAATACGAGTAATTGCGCCGCGGAAAAAGCAGCCTGGTATTCTGCAAGCGCCTGGCTGTATAGCCCCATACGCCGATAGCGCAGCAGGAACTCCACTTCGCCACGTTGAGACTCCATCGCCAGTGCGCTGGAAAAACTGTCACACGGTTCCAGCAAATCGCTTCTTGCATGACACCAGGCGGAGTAGGCGCGCTCCACAGGATCGCGCAGTATGACGACCAACTTTGCCAGAGGATTGTAGGCTTTGATCTTGCGCGCCATTCCCGGGATGGCGAAGTACCAGGTACTCGCTTCACCGAGTACAGTTTGCCCCCGGGTTGCGTCGGCAAACAACGCCAAATAGGCGCGTTCGTTATTCACAACGTATTGATTCGCGGGCGCGTCTTTGCCGTACCCATCCTTATACGGGTACCCTTTCTCGCCAAATGCCAAAAATCCCGGTTCCTTGGGAAAGGATATGTACACCTGTGGATGTTGTCGCAACCAGCCAGCCAAAGCGCTGGTACCCGATTTTTGCGCACCCACAATGAACAGGTTAGGTCTTGCTTCAGTAGGCATTGCTACCGGTCCAGCCTCTGATCACTGTCAGCGCCATTATTCTCAAATCCAGCCAGAGCGACCAGTGCTCAATATAGTAGAGATCATAGTCTATCCGCCGCTGCATTTTTTCCAGTGTCTCGGTTTCTCCCCGAAACCCATGTATTTGTGCCCAACCAGTAATACCCGGTTTTACCGTGTGCCGCTGCATATAGGCATTGATTCGGTCGACATAGCTCTCGTTGAGGGCGATGGGATGTGGTCGAGGTCCGACTACCGACATATCTCCACGCAGTACATTAATAAATTGGGGCAGTTCATCAAGACTGGTTTTGCGCAGGAAGCGGCCAACGGACGTGATGCGAGGATCGTTAAGTTGCGCTTGCCGTACATTTTCTGGGCTCGCTTCGAGGTGATTCATAGTGCGAAACTTCAGTATTTGGATGACTCTACCGTCCCAGCCGTGGCGTTTTTGTACGAAGAACACCGGGCCGGGTGAATCTAACTTGATGATGAGCGCGATTATGGCAAATACCGGCGCCAGCACGGCCAGCGCGGCTAGCGAAATCAGTTTGTCGACAGCCGCCTTGACCAGGGTACTGGGTCCGGTGAGGGGTGAAGCATTCAGCTCAATCACTGTCATCCCGGCGACCTGCGATGGCAGATGGTTCAACAGCGCCAGCATGGAAAGATCGGGTACGTAACGCACTCTCAGGCTGCAGGTTTGCAACACCTTGATGATGGCTTCCTGCCTGTTTAACTGCGTGTTGTCCATCGCAATCCATACTTCATCTATACCGCTTCCCGGATCGGCGATGAATGCTTCCATTTCATCGATCTGGGCACTTGCGAACACACCAGGATCGCCATTACCGCCCTGGGGTGAGACAAATCCGGCGATTTCCCACTTGGCATCGCGCGCTTCACTGACCTTCTGTGCAACAGTATGTGCGAACTCCCCATTACCGACGATGAGAATCCTGATCGATTGTGTGTGATCCAATTTCAGAAGATTTGCGAGGACGATCACCAGCCAGCGAAACAGAAACAGCGCCATGATCGCAAGGACAACCCAATAGGCCATCCACAGTCGGGAAAATTCCGCATTGGTCTTGGTTAACGTACCGGCAATGGCCAGCAGCGCCGCGACGGTAAACAGGCCGGGCAGGACTTTGCCGGTGTCTCGCCAGTGGATGTCGCCACGCCAGGATCGATACGCGCCACTGGCGGGAAGGATGATAAGCGCAAGCCCTGCTCCCAGAATCAGGACAGAGCTGTACTTTAAATTGAGGTCCCATTTGTCCCAGCGGATGTAGTACGCCAACCAGCCCGTGCAGGCTACCAGCAAGCCGTCGACCAGCGGTGCCAGTGTGGTGATGAGTGAGAGTTGATAGCCGCGCATTGCCAGTGGTGTCATACGCGGAGTCGCCGCTGTAGATTGGAATGGCCAATCTTAGCAAATTCCTTTGGCAAGTGCGCGTATCTGGGCCTATCATAGGCCACCCGAAATGCTCGGTACGGTGCTCCAGGCATCTCCACTACTCCGCGATCGTGAATTGGTTGAAGTGTCCTATTTTTTTAATCCCGGTGGCTCACAGCGGCGGGTCAGCCGCGGCAGGTTGCCTGCCCTGGGCAGAAGGCAGGGACCAAATGCGACAAGGTGTTGAAGCGTACTTTTTGTCGCGTCGGGAAGACGTATGATTAACGTATGATTAGCGCATGATTCACTTGCAGATGAATGGCTTCATTGCGGACAACCTCTTTCAGTATGTGGCCGCGCGCATCCTGGCAGAGGATTTGGGTTACGCACTGCACGTTAGCCATTCACGCATGCACCCGCGCAAAAACGTGCCGCGCCTGCTCGAGTTACTGTCCCAATTTCGCCATGCTCCCCTCGCTCTTCCCGGAAAGACTTTTCACCATCCTGTGGATTACACCGCATATATGGGGCAAGGGGATTTTGATGGGTACAGTCTGGATTTGTCGCATATGGTGAGCCGACAGGATGGGCGCAAGATCATGATGGCAGGATACTTCCAGAGCTACGAATTAATGCAACCGTATAAAGCCAGAATCCGGTCATGGTTTGAAATAGCGCCTTGCGATCTGGGCCATGATGTCGGTGCAGACGATATCGTGATACACATTCGCCAGGGCGATCTGGTGGTCTTCGGGTGTGCGATCAGCCTGAGTTTTTATACTAACCTGTTGGACAAGCTGGCATTCAGGAGGCTTTTTATCTGTGGTTACGGCCTGTCAGACGAGGTGCGGCGCCTCTTCTCCCGATATGATCCCATTTATGTTCACGGCGAGCCCGTCGATGATTTTCGTTTCATGAAGGGTTTTAATCGCATGATACAGTCCAATAGTGGATTTAGTTGGTGGGCGGGATTTCTCTCACAGGCTGACGAAGTCTATGCACCGGTAATGGCGCCGAACACAACGACATATGACCCCAAATCCGCATTGGCCGATTTGCGTGTGCTTGATGAGGAGCGTTTTCACTATGTTTACGACGTACCCTACCTGGAGAGGGCTTATTCGCTGAAAGATATTTTTGCCTCGCGGGGGCAACTGCGCAAAAAACGTATGGTAAATTCGCTGAAACAACTACTTATCGATCGCTTGCGGGGGAAGAATCCGGTAGGTAATAAGTAGGTAAGAAATAGCAACTCGGCCCAATTTTCACATTTGCCCGCAGTCGGCACGGCATTGCTGATTCTGCTACTCGCGCTGACTGCGTGCAGTGGCGGCGGTGGTGATTCCATGAGTGTGCTAAAACCACCAGCGGGCAACCCGACGCTGGAAGGGCC
>JANPDE010000006.1:0-7432 GCA_031431315.1 Haliea sp. | reverse complement strand
GCCATCCATGAAAATTTTCCAGTTGCAGTTGAGATCAACCTTGAACGAATACGATTGGGTCAGCTCTCCGAACGGATATCCTTCTACACCGTGTGCCAGCTCGCCCAGAAACAAACGCAGCGATTGCGGGTCTTGCGCATTCAAGTTGATAAAGATAAATCCTTCCCAGACTTCACACCGAATAGATGCCAGGCGGCATTTGCTGGTATCGAAGTCGTACAGCAGGTCTTTGCGAGTGGGCGCGATCAGATCGCCGTTGAGCTGGTAGCGCCAGCCGTGGAATTTGCAGTACAGCAATGGCGCCTGGCCCTGTGTCTCCTGAAAGGGGTCGTCCTTCCAGATGAGTTTGTTGCCGCGGTGCGCGCACATATTGTGGAAGGCGCGGATAGTGTCATCCTTGCCCCGAACCAGCAGGACCGAAGTGTCAATCACGGCCAGCTCGCGGGTGAAATAGCTGCCCTTATTAAGCAGCTGGTCGACGCGCCCGACGTACAACCATGACTGCTTGAAGATATGCTCGCGCTCCTGCTCGTAAAACTCCGCGGACACGCTGTCTTCCAGCGAGATCGGTCCCTTGCCCAGCTCCGGGTAGGCGTCGATCCAGTGTCCGCTCGCCGGCTTGGTG
This sequence comes from Haliea sp., assembly GCA_031431315.1. Classification (GTDB taxonomy): domain Bacteria; phylum Pseudomonadota; class Gammaproteobacteria; order Pseudomonadales; family Halieaceae; genus Marimicrobium. Next base: position 6,807 of record JANPDE010000006.1, on the reverse strand, counting down.
ACCGCAGATTTACGTTGCATGAGATGCCCTCCGCAATGCCAGCGCAATCTTCATTGTTCGCCTGCCTTGTTCTTCTCGCCCGCAGTGACATAGTCGTTGACCACTTTATGCAGGTGTCGTATCAGCAATTCCTCGTCGTTAAGGTGAAACTCCTTGAGCGAGCGGCTGTTCAGCATGGCTTGCATCCCTTCGAGAGGGCTGGCGTCCTCCAGCACGATGTCATTGAGGAAGGTCACGGTCAGTTCCTGCCCCAGCCGTTCCTTGTGCGTGGTCGGGGGGCGGTAGTACATTTCCACTTCGAAGGTATGCGAATGGGGACCGGTAGGCCAATGAGTGTGGATGGTGAAACCCGACGCGCCGAAGATCAACACAAAATTCGGAAAGAACTGGAAGGAGTCGAAGCCGTAACGCTCGGAGCGGGTAGGGTTCAGCCCTTTGGGCATGGCACCGATAGTGGGTTTTTTATGCCACGGCCCCGCGGCACTCGCTTCCATCACACATTCGATGGGCTTGGAGTAGGGCGTTTTCTGCGACGGCTCACCGGCAAAGGAAAACATACGATGCGGGCCCTTGAGCTGGTACGCCAACGCATCCGTAAAGGGGTTGGCGGATTCCAGTGCGGCTTTGGCAGCCGCCGTCAGGTTGCCAAAGGAGGCGGCGTGCAGGTACGGTCCGTGATAGCTTTCCGCGAAGCCGTCGACGAAGATCTTCCAGTTGCACTGCAGCTCCGCCTTGAATTTGTAGACCTGGTGTGGCCCGGCAAAGGGATAACCCTCGATCCCGTGCGCCAGCTCACCGAGGAAGGATCGCAGCGGTTCGGTATTGTCCGTATTCAGGTTAATGAAGATGAAGCCTTCCCACACGTCGCACTGGATCTGCGGGACCCGACAGCCGGCCGCGTTGAAATCCAGCAATAAGTCCTTGCGCGTCGGCGCGATCAGGGTGCCGTCGAGCGAATAACGCCAGCCGTGAAAGCGGCAGAAGAACAGGGGAGCCTGGCCCGAAACTTCCTGGAACGGATCGTCACGCCAGACCAGCTTGTTGCCGCGGTGTGGGCAGATATTGTGCAGGGCACGGACAACGTCGTCCTTGCCGCGCACCACGATGATCGAGGTCTGCGCAAAGGCCATTTCGCGTGTGTAGTGACTGCCTTTTTCCGGCAGCTGCTCGACACGCCCGACGTATAACCACGTCTTTTTAAAGACGTGTTCGATTTCCTTTTCGTAGAATTCCTGGGACACACAGTCTTCAAACGACACCGGTCCCCGGCCCAGTTCAGGATATGCGTCGGTCCAGTGCCCGCTTGCGGGCCTGGTGACGAGTGGTTCAAGCGGTTCCTGGCTCATACCGGTCTCCTGCTGCAATTTTATAGCCGACTGTATAGCCAACCGCGCTCACAGTGCGGCAATCGCACCGATCATGCGCACAGCCTACCACTTGACAAATATTCACTGACAGTCCGTGTTCGTGCTAGCTAGCGGCTCAGTATGCACACATGAACATTGGTCTGCGTGATGGATCGGAACGAGTAAATGCACGATCTCACTCCTTGTGTTGCTGCTGTTGTTGTTGCTGTTGCTTAGGTGGATTCGAGTCAGGCTGACTGACCTCCGCCAGTACTTCCTGCGTGTGCTCGCCGAGGGCGGGGGCGGGGCCGTGGACGCGCCCCGGTGTGTGCGAGAACCACGTTGGCACACCGGGGAAGCGCACAGGGCCCTGGGGCGTCTGCACGGTCTCGAAAAACCCGGCCTCGTTGAGGTGTGGATTGTCGAACAGCTCGTCGAGAGAACGCACAGTTGCGGCGGGTATATCCAGCGAGCGCAGCAGGTCCAGCCATTCCTGCGTCGTGCGTTGCAGGAAGGTCTCGCCCAGCAGTGCATACACCTTGTCGATCTGTTTAGCCCGTTTCTCCAGCGAGTTGAAACTTTCGCTGTTCCACTCAGGCTGCACAGCGCCGATAAAGGCGGACCACTGCTTGTCGTTATAGACCAGGGCAGAAATCTTGCCATCGCGTGTCTGGTAGGGGCGGCGATTGCGCGACACCGCGCGGGGATAAATCGCCGCACCCAGCGGTGGGTCGAACATCGCGCCGTTGGCGTGCTCGACCAGCATGAACGAGGCCATGGTCTCGAACATGCTCACCTCGACTTCCTGGCCCTCGCCTGTGCGCTCCCTATGGAATAGCGCCATCATGGTGGCGTACAGCGCCGTGAGCCCGGTGACTTTGTCCGCAATGATTGAGCCGACATAGTTGGCCTCTCCGGTCAGCAATTCCTGGGCGGCGGCCAGTCCGCAATCTGCCTGGATGGTGTCGTCGTACGCCGTGAGGTCGCGGTCCGGTCCGTGGCGGCCGTAGCCGTAGCAGTTGGTGTAGACGATGGCCGGATTCAGTTTTGCAACCTGCGCGTAGCCGAACCCGAGCTTGGCGATTGCCTTGTAGCGCATCGAGTGAATAAAAATGTCGCTGCCCACGATGAGTTCCGACAGCGCGTGTTTGTCCGCCTCGGTCCTCAAGTCCAGTACCACGCTGCGCTTGCCGCGGTTCACGTTCACGAATACGCTGCTCAATCCTTTCTCCGGCCCGACCGAGATGAACCGGGTGTTGTCACCAGCGGGCGGCTCGATTTTGATCACGTCCGCGCCCATGTCCGCCATGATCTGGGTACAGTACGGTCCCATCACCATGGCCGTGAGGTCGACGACGCGCACGCCGGCAAGTGGCCCTGTGCGTTCCATTATTCCGCGTCCTTCAGTTTGTGTGGCGCGCCGCTGCCCATGTACTTTGCCAGGTTGCGGTGCAGGTTGGCGGTGCTGCGCTCCATGTAGGGGTTGAGTTTGGGTCCGTTGAAACCGGCGGATTTCATGCCCTGTTGCACGGCGGCCATGTTGGAAAAATCCTGCGACAGCACGTAGCACCAGGCTTCCTCCGTCGGCGGGCAGAACTCCCATTGCGTGGCAGGCTCGCCGCCTTCGGGGTAGAGCTCGTACACAGCCGCCTCGAAAATGCATTTGTCCGGGTTGTAGCCGTAGGGCCGGGCGCTGTAGCACAGGGCGTTGTTGACGGCGTGGCCGATCTGGAAGTTCGGGAAGATCTGCCAGGCGGTGCCGCTCTCGCCGACGTGCTTGGGATCGACCGTGGGCCAGACCACGCCGCGCGCCGCATCATCGCGTCGCGCGCTGGCAAGCCAGTGCTGCAATACTTCACCGGCGGGCGTGCCCTCCGGTAATTCGCTTTCCAGGCGCAGCGCGGCGTCGACCAGTGTCTGCGTGGTGTTGGTGTTGGCTTTTTCCCAGGTGTAGACCTGCATCTGCGCGGTGGAAATGCGCGGGTCCGCGTTGGTACCCACGCGCAGCTTGGCCGACTGGTTCTCGTCCATGCCCTTGGGGGCTTCATATCCCAGGTTGCTGTGCTTGCCGTGCGTCCTCGCCCAGCCGCGAAACTGCCCGTACTGGTTGAACTCCGGATGTGTGGTCGCCACGTGGTAGGTTTCATTGAACGCTTCCAGCGCGACCTTCCAGTTGCAATCGAAGATGCCCCACTTGCGCCAGCGGACCCGCATGTTCTGCAACTCGAAAGGGTCGAGCATGGTCGTGGCTGGCGCGAGATAATCGCGCAGCGGTTCGCAGTCCGCGTCCATGTTGATCCAGAGCCAGCCGCCCCAGGTTTCCGAGCGAACGCTCTGCAGGCCGCTGCACTGCTCGCTCAGCGCGCCCTGCCAGTCTTCCTGGTGAGGAATGTGCGTGTTGGCGCCGTCGAGGTTGTAGCGCCAGCCGTGGAAGGCGCAGGCGAATTGCTGCCGTTTGCCGCTGGCATTGCGCGCGCCGGGTGGCGTGTCGATGAGGCGGCGGCCGCGGTGCGCGCACACGTTGTGGTAAGCCTTGATGGTAGCGGGCGCGGTGCGCACGAGCAGCACGGAATCGTCGAGGATTTCAAAAGTGATGAAACTGCCGACCTGCGGCAGGTCCTCGACGCGCCCTGCCTGCAGCCACACCTTGCGCCACAGCTTGTCGCGCTCGGCCCTGGCATAGGCCTCGCTGGTGTAGGCCTCGACGGAATAGGTGATGGGTTCCGACAGCGCTGCTTCGCCGGGGGTGGTGGCCTTGTTCATGACTCCTCCATTGCGCGTCGGTAGATGTACGGACATAAATCATTGCACAGGATTCCACAACAATCTATATTTATGGCGCTAGAGATAGAAAATTGATGCATTTATCCGGACAAATATACGAACACATACTCCAATAAATGTTGCTCCTGTCGAAGAGGGCGCGTAGCAAATGCTCGCAAAAATCAGGGCCAGTTCTGATACTCCACTCTACATGCAGGTCGCGGCCGCGTTACGAGACGCCATCGTGAGCGGCACGTATCCGGTCGGCTCACTGCTGCCAACAGAAGATACCCTGTGCGAGCGCTTCGCCGTCAGCCGTCATACCGTACGCAGCGCGCTGCGGCTACTGCGCGACGACGGCCTGGTTCACTCGCGGCAGGGTGCGGGCACGGTGGTGACACCGCCGCATCCCACCGGCACCGATGCGCGACAAGTCATGTCGATCAACGATCTGGTGGCGTTCGCCAGCGGCACGCGCCTGTCGATCGAGTCCATCAGCACCGTCGCGATGAACCGCAAACTCGCCGCGCGCACCGGCTTGCCCAGTGGCGGGGAATGGCTGCAGGTTCTCGGCCGCCGGCTAGCGCAGGATGAGGAGACGGCGGAGTGCCTGACGGAATACTACATCCACCGCTCGTTCGCCGCGGTGGGCCGGTTGCTGCAGCGGCACACGGGACCGATATTCCTCCTGATCGAGGACATGTTCGGCCAGAATATCGTCGAGGTACAGCAGCTGATCTCGGCTACGCTGGTATCGCCCGCACAGGCGGCGGAGCTCGGAGTGAAGGCCCAATCGGCAGCGCTGGAAGTGCGGCGCACGTACACGACCAGTGAGGGCAAGATCGCCCAGGTCACTATCAATACGCATCCCGCCGCGCGTTTCCAGCATGTGATGACGATGAGGCGGGTGAGGGCATGAGCATGAACCTTGCGCATTTGCTGGTTCGCGCCAGTCGCATCTGGCCGGACCACCGCGCCATTTGCCTAGGCACCACCCTGCACGCGACGTACCGGCAGTTTGCGGAGCGTGCAGCCCGTATCGGTGGAAGCCTGCTTGCCGACTACGGTCTGCAGCATGGCGATCGGGTCGGCATCATCATGGCGAATCGGCCGGAGTACCTCGAAGCGCTGTACGGCATCTGGACTGCCGGGCTGGTCGCGGTGCCGATCAACGCCAAGCTGCACGAGCGCGAGATCGCCTACATCCTGCAGGACAGCGGCGCCAGCGCGTGCTTTGTGTCGCAGGCGCTGGACGCGCAGGTTTCAAATTCGATACCAAAGATCATCACTCCTGGGGCGGTGTGGCAGCGCATGCAGCAGGCAGCGCCCATCCCGCTCGCCGAAGTCGGCAAGGACGACATCGCCTGGTTGTTCTACACCAGTGGCACGACGGGGCAGCCGAAAGGCGCCATGCTGAGCCACGGCAACCTGAGGCAGATGCTGCTGGCCTTTTTCACCGATGTGGAGCAACTGGGTACCACCGACAGCGTGTTGCATCTCGCGCCGCTGTCGCACGGCTCGGGCCTGTACAGCGTCGCGGCCCTGCACAGCGGCGCCAACCAGGTGGTGCCCGCGTCCGGGCAGTTTGATCCCGCCGAGATCTTCGAACTGATCGCGCATTACTCCGGCTCGTTCTTCTTCGCCGCGCCCACCATGGTCAAGCGGCTGGTCGAGGCGCCAGCCGCGGCGCAGGCGGACACGACAAATCTCAAGAATATCATCTACGGCGGCGGCCCCATGTACGTGACGGACCTGAAAGCCGCCATGGCGCTGCTCGGCAACAAGCTCGGCCAGATTTACGGGCAGGGCGAATGCCCGATGACCATCACCGCACTTTCGCGGGCCATGCACCGCGATGCGTCCGACGCGCGGCTGGCCTCCGTGGGTGTGCCGCACTCGGTGGTGGATGTGAAAGTCATCGACGAGCAGGGGAGGACGTTGCTACCCGGCAGCGCCGGTGAGATCTGCGTGCGCGGCGAAGTCGTGATGCAGGGTTACTGGAACCGCCCCGATGCCACGGCCGCGGCGATCAAAGACGGCTGGCTGCACACCGGCGATGTGGGCGCGTTCGACGAAGACGGCTTCCTGACGCTGAAGGACCGGGTAAAGGATGTCATCATCAGCGGCGGCAGCAATATCTACCCGCGCGAGGTAGAGGAAGTGTTGTTGCTGCATGAGGGTGTAGCGGAGGCTTCGGTGGTCGGGCATCCGCATCCGGAGTGGGGGGAGGAGGTGATTGCCTTTGTCGCGTGCCAGAAGGGCGTGGAGGTGACAGAGGAACAACTGGACCGGTTGTGCCTGGATAACATTGCGCGGTTCAAGCGGCCGAAGCGGTACATCTTTGTGGAAGCCCTGCCCAAGAATAACTACGGCAAGATACTCAAGACAGCGCTGCGCGACAGTGTGGTCGCGCAGAAGCAATAATCAGGCGAACGCCTCCTCACCCTCCAGCTTGGTGCGGTGCATCATGCGACCGGAGGCGGGATCGTAGGGCGTGGCGCGGTGCATGGTGCCGGTGTTGTCCCAGATCACCAGATCGCCGACTGTCCATGTGTGCCGGTAGCAAAACTGTGGCTGGGTCGCCCATTCGCGCAATTTCACCAACAGTCGGGTGCTTTCCTTGAAATCCTTGCCGACAACCTGATAGGCGGTGGCACCGATCACCAGTGAATTGCGGCCGGAGCGGTGTTTCCATACC
>JANPDE010000005.1:0-6573 GCA_031431315.1 Haliea sp. | reverse complement strand
CGTGACACCACCGCGGTGCGCAAAATTGAGCGGATCCGCGCCATTCACCAGCCAGGGATTCGGGTCCTTGGTGAAGGGCGTATCGCAGGCGGTATCATCATTGGCGATAGTGCCGGTCACCGTCGTTGCGGTGGGTGCGCTGTTGCCGGAGGTGCGGATTTGCAGAGAGAAGGTTTCCGCGTCCTCCTCATCGCCATCACCAATCAGGTCCACGCTGATGTGTCCCTCGATGTCACCTGGGGGAATTTCCACCCGGCCACTGCTTTGCAGGTAATCCTCATCCGCCGTGGCACTGCCGGCGACAGTGTCGTAATCGACGACCACCTCTTGTAACTGCGGGCCCGTCAAGGTGACCCGGAACGTCAACTGGGGTATTTCGCCTGCTGCCCCTTCGGGGGCGGCAGTGGGAACGACGGTCAGCGATGAGGGCGGTTGGGTGTAGTCAGAGCCATCGGAACACCCGAGTGCAAGGGCGCCAAAGACCAGGCCCGCTGCAGCGTATGTTATTTTCATATTGACCTCGCGGTGAGGAATTGCCGGCACAGGATACACCAAAACGCCAGGCGGCCAGGGCTGTTATTGAACCGCCCGGATATAGCCAGCCACCAACGCGGGATCCTGCATGGGAATGAAGTGATTGAGATCGGGCAAGTAGACTTCTTGGCAATGTGGCAGTGCCGCAGCCAGGTGCGGCCACGTGGGAGAGGTGCTCAGGTCGGGCAGCGCGTCATCCCCTGGCGGTGCCCGTAACAGGGTGACGGGCGTGGTTATCCGGGGTAACTCCTTGAGGATAACTTCATTGCCCTTTTGACTGAGGTAGATGCCTGCCTCGTTGATGGGGTCGCAGGCGAGTTGGCGCAGGGCGTTATTGTTCGCCGGGCGCAGTGCATAGTCGCAGTAGTCGCGGAATACGGCGGGCTCCCAGGTATTGAATGGAGCGCGCCCCTGGAAGCGCTCGTACATCTCCTGGGCGTCGCGCCATTGGTTTTTGCGCCGGCTTACGGGGTGATCCTGCGCCACCAGGCTGTCTGAAAATTTCTGGAACTGCACATAGCGCTCGTGCGACATGATTACAGGGTCGATGAGGACGAGATGTTTAAAGCGCTCAGGCACCTGCGCAGCGGCGTGCGCAATCAGGTAGCCACCGATGGAATGCCCCACGCCCACGACGCGGGTGAGTTTCAGCGTCTCGATAAGCAGGCGGATGTCATTCGCCATAACCCGCCAATCGATCCTGCCGGTGGCATCGCTGGCACCGTGGAAGCGTAGGTCAACCGCGTAGATGTGGCGCCCCGGCAAGAGCTTCACTACCTGGTTCCAGCAGCGGCTGTGAAACCCTGTGGCGTGTAACAATAGAATGGGATCGCCAGTTCCGGCCCATTCGAGGACAAACAACTCGACATCGCCGATATCCAGTCGAAATTCCTTGGCATCTCGCATGATTGTCCGGGTGTCTTTAGGCCGCTGAAGAGGGGTTATTCTACGTCATCCGGAGCAGGGGAACGAATCCGGTGCAGGCGCGTTACGGATGACCCGTGTGGGTGTGAATATTTAGCAGCATAAAGCGTAGGGTTGGCCTTGATGGTGTCTGCTACAATTCCCCTCGCTCTGGTCCGACTTCCATTACAAGAGGGTAAAAACCCATGAAAAAGCTTCTGATACTGCCGCTGATGGCAGGTATTTCCCTGCCGACCCTGGCGCTGCCACCGCTGGGTGACCCCGGCTTGGGTGGCATGGTCAACCTGGGCTATGCCGGTGGTGAAATCGAGACCAATTTCCTGGCCGAAATCGACGGCCCTGATATTGATCTGGGGCCTGAAAGCATTGACGATCTGGGCAGCCCGGAATCTGAAGGCCTGTCCATGGGAGTGGCGAACTTCGACATCGGTTACCTGTTCTCTAATGGCAAAACCCGACTCTCAATCGCCAATGATTTCAGCGATCTCATTGAGTTTGATCGCACCACGCGCCTGTCGCTGCGCCATGATTTCGATTCCTTGGGCCAGACACGGCTGGACTTGCTGTCGCCGGCCGGGTTCGCCACCCGAGTCTACGCCGACCCCTACCAGACCAATGTAAACCGCAAGTCGACCGACATGGAAACCTCAGGCGTGCAGCTGACCTGGGACAAAATCATGGGCTCGGGCTTCGGGGTGGAAGTCGCGGTGAAGGAACGCGATATCGACGATGAGTTCAGCGGACAGGCCCTAGTCGCCGCTGGGGATTTGACCCAGGCACAGTCACACCAACTGGATCGTAATGGTGACATCACGACGGTTGAGGTGAGCTATGAGTACAAGGTGGACGCTGCCCACACTATCCGCCCCGCTATTGCCTATGTAGATCGTGATCTGGACGGTGACGCCATGTCGCAGGATGGCGGTGTGGCGTCAGTTGCACATACCTACGATAGTGAGCATCTGGTGTGGATGACCAAGGTTTCCTACACCGACCTTAGCGGCGACAAGACGAATCCCATATTCGACGACAAGAACAGTGCCAGCGGCTTCGCCGTGGCCTCTAACGTCGCATTTCCGGGCAGTATCGACTTTCTGGGCAAGTGGACACCGAACCTGACAGTGAACTACACGGATCTGGATAACAACATCGACTTCAACAAGTTCAGCATGTGGACGGTGGGCGCATCGCTGTCGCGCAGGTTCTAGTGCTTGCTGTCAGCGAAACGCTTCCCTGACTTTTGGGTCGTAGCTTTTGCGAATGAGTGACGCAGGGTAGTCATTGCCCGGCAGCGGTCGCATGCCGGGCGGGCGCGTATTCACGGGTGGACGCAGGGGCGGGTGGGCGATCGGATGCTCTGGTCGCGGGCGGTGGTGCCCAGGCCGCCAAGGTCGCCAGGGTACGTAAACCGGCCAAGTGTTAACACCCGTGAAAATAGGGGAACTATCGACGCTGTCGGGGACATCCTGCGCCATTCGTTGCGCGTTTGTCTGCGCTTCAAGCTGGCGTAATTCCGCGCGATGTTTCTCCCGCGCCATACGATCAGCCACCATGCGGTCAGTAGTCTCACGCATGTCCTGTAGTCGCTGCTGTGCCTGCTCGCCCGGCAAAGATACCGGTTCTTCGATTTCCACCGTCTCCACCAGGATCTCGTCCATTGGCAGGGTGTCGGAAAATCGGACTACACCGTTCTTGTCGATCGATTTGTAAATGGTGGCAGCGAAGCATGGCAGGCACCACAACATTGCCAATGCGGTGGCCGCCAATGCGGTGGCCGCCACTGCGGTCAGGCACACGTATTTGCCGGAATGGTTCATGCTGTTAAGTATAGGGCACTCTACTGGTTTGCACAGCCGTTTACGCCGGCGTTACAGCCTGGCCTGCAGCAAAAGTTCGAGTCGACTATCGGGCAATAACACACTGCGTTCGAGCTTGAAACAGTGTAGCAATTCCTTCAATTCCATCTGGCTGTGGGGAGCATAACCGGGCAGTGTGGCCCGCCTGCTTCTGAAACTGAGGGTGTCCAGTTGGCTGATGCCGTAGAGGTGATTGCCCTGGGGAGTTTTGAGATTGTGTACCGAAAAAGCATGCGCCATCGTGGTGGCTTTCAGGTGCGGGTGCAGCACAGTCAGGAACGCGTCGATGGCGGCGTTGTCGAGAAAGTTGAACACATCCCAAAACAGGCAAACATCGAAGCGTGTGTGTGCAGGAAACGGCAACAGTTCTTCAAACTGCTGCACCAGGGTGGGGCCCATATCCTCCACTGCGGCAATGGGCAACTCACTGAACAAGTCAATGAAGTGCAGTTTACACCGATAATTGGAGAAAAAATCCACGGTCTCCGGCAGTGCGGGACCCACGTGAAAAACGGTTACCACCTGCTGCTCATCAACATGCTCGAACAGGTAGGGCAGTAACTTGGAGGCTTGTATCGAGGCTTTAGGCAAAGGCTGTTTTAAAGCTGCAGGAGCTCGCGCTCGCCCGGCGGCGAGTCGTCAGCAATGCGCTAACTCCACTAGACGCTTTTGAGGTCCATGCCGCCGGAGGCCTTGATGTGCGCCGCCAGTGAATGGGCGGTCTGGTGGGCGGCCAGCGGTGCCTTGCTGACAGAGGCGCTAGCAGGGTCCATGTCAATGCTGCCTTTGAATATGGCACCGTCCTCCAGTGTGACGCGTGGTGCGACGATATTGCCGCGCACATTTCCGCTTTTGGAAATAGTGACCTTTTCGATGCCGGTAATATCGCCAACGACCTTGCCATCGATTTTTATAACCTTGGCGATGATATCAGCGCTCACTGCCCCGGACTCACCAACCGAGAGTTGATTGCCATTGAGGTTGATAGTGCCTTCAACCTTCCCATGAATCAGCAGGTCTTCCTCGCCGGTTACTTCGCCTTTGATGGTTATGCTCGGTCCAATCATTGCGATATTCCTCGCGGTTGCAGGGGTAGTGGAAACAAGGGGAGTTTGGGGTACTGTTTGGGGTACTGTTTGGGGTACAACGGGCGCTGCCACCGGTGTATGTGCCGGTTTGTCTTTGTTTCGACCAAACATTGTAATCGCCACCGTGTCAAGATGTGGGCTAGCCATGCTACCAGCCTGGCAGCGGGTTGACCAGTGCCCTGATTAGGTAAAGCAGTATAGTTGTGCGGTTTTTGTTCTTTTCGCCGGTAGTCGGCAGGATTGATTTGTACCGGGGTATGCACTACGTTAACCAGGCTCGCAATTTAACAACCCAATAATCGAGGCCCCGATCATGCTGAAATCTATTTTTGTTTGTCTGAGTTTTGCGTTGTTGGCAGCCTGCGCGACGGGTACTACAGGCACGGCCGGTACAGGCACATCCAGTTCCAGTTATCCCGCGGTGAGCCCCGACGGCCTGAATCTGGTACCCCAGACCACCCTGGCTGCTGTGTACATGAAACCCGGTGCGGATCTGAGCCAGTACGACAAGATTGCCTTACTGGAGACCTATGTGTCGTTCGCCAAGAACTGGCAACGCGATACCAACGAAGACGCCACCTTTGAAAACCAGGTCAGCGACAAGGATATGCAGGCAATTCGCGAGAAAGTGGCCAGCGAATTCACCAAAGAAATGACCAGGGTATTGTCCACCCAGGACGGTCGTCAGTTCGTTACGACTGGTGGTAGCGGGGTGCTCATTCTGCGCCCGGCGATTATCAATCTGCAAATAACTGCACCGGACCTGATGACTCCCGGTATGGAACAAACCTTTGTGGCAAGTGCCGGCAGTATGACACTCTATCTGGAACTGCTTGACGGCAAGACCGGCGACTTGATTGCCAGGGTTATCGATCCCGAAGCTGCTGACGATGCCGGTATGTCCGGAATCGCAAACGGGGTCACCAACACCGCCGATTTCGACCGTGTCGTGCAGCGTTGGGCCCAGATATTGAATTCGCATCTGGCGGCAATCAGCAAAAAATAACCAGACCGCGGCCTGGCAGAACGCCGTCGTGGGTGATGACATTCGTATAACCGATTTGCGCCGGCCCGAGCTGAGCGCGGCGCAACGGGGCGCACTGGCTTACGCTGAAACGCTTCAGATCGACCTGACCTGTCACAGTATCCTGCCGGACGCCTGTAAGGCGACCGGCCTGAAGGACTTTGGCGCCCAGGACTTTCTCGCGCGGCTGGAACGCCTGTGTGACGAATGGGGCAGTGACGAAGGGCTGACCAATCTTGGCCGCTTGTCATTGCGCAACAAGCTGGTACAGCATGCCAGGAGTCGTTTGTTGATCCATGGTGTACTTACGCGCCACCCTGAAATCCACGCGGTTGATATAACAGCGCCCATTATCGTGGCGGGCCTGCCGCGTTCCGGAACCACCCACCTGCTCAACCTGATGGCGGCGGATTCGCGGTTGCGGTCACTGCCGCTGTGGGAATCCTACGAGCCGATTCCCCTGCCGGGTGAACAACCGCTGGCCGGGGGCGTGGATCCGCGTTACCAGCGCTGCGCGGACCAGTGGCAAATGATGCAGTCTCTATCGCCCCTGCTGGCCGCCATGCATCCGATGAACCCGGATCACATCCACGAGGAACTGGAGCTGATGGGCCCCGACTTCGCCTCGTATAACTATGAGTGGCTGAGTGTGTCGCCGCGCTGGCGCGACCACTACTACGCCTGTGACCAGACACCGCACTACGAATACATGAAAACCGTGCTGAAAATTCTCACCTGGCAGGATGGCGACCACAGCGGCGCCAACACCCGGTGGGTGTTGAAGTGCCCGCAACACCTGGAGCAGTTGAGCGTACTGCGCACCGTGTTTCCCGACGCGACAGTGGCCATCACCCACCGCGACCCGGTATCGGTCATCCAGTCTGCCGTGACCATGCTGGCCTACGGGCAGCGTATCAATCGTAAGAAAGTGGACCTCGACGGGCTGCTCAATTACTGGACCGATCGCGTCCTGCATCTGTTGCATGCCTGTGTGAGAGACCGGGCACTCTTGCCTGCGGATCAAAGTATCGATGTGCCCTTTCACGAGTTCATGGCCGACGACCTGGGAATGGTGGAGAACATTTACGCCCGGGCGAACCTTGCCATGACGACGCGTGTGCGCCAGCAGTTACAGGCCTATCTGGAT
>JANPDE010000004.1:0-25954 GCA_031431315.1 Haliea sp. | reverse complement strand
GCTCCAGCGCCAGCAGCATGCCGGTGGCAATCGCCTCCCCGTGCAGCCACTGACCGTAGCCCTGACCGGTTTCAATGGCGTGACCGAAGGTGTGGCCAAGATTGAGAATAGCCCTGAGACCGCCTTCGCGTTCGTCTGCCGCGACCACCTCCGCCTTGATCGCGCAGCTGCGTTCAATCGCCTCGGCCAGGGCCGCCTCTTCGCGGGCCAGTAATCGCGGCATGTGTTCCTGTAACCAGCGGTAAAAGGATTGGTCACTGATGAGCCCGTATTTGACCACCTCCGCCAGACCGGCACTCAACTCCCGAGCCGGCAGGGTATGCAAGGTGTTGATATCAATCAGCACCGCCTGAGGCTGATAGAAGGCGCCGATCATATTTTTGCCCAGCGGGTGGTTGACGCCTGTCTTGCCGCCCACCGACGAGTCCACCTGGGCGAGCAATGTGGTGGGAACCTGGATAAAATTGACGCCCCGCTGATAGCAGGCCGCAGCGAACCCTGTGATATCGCCCACCACGCCGCCGCCCACGGCAACGAACGTGGTACTGCGACTGTGTTTGTCCGCCATTACCTGGTCGAACACATCCGCCAGGGTGTCGAGGGTTTTGTACTGCTCGCCATCGGGCAGCACCACTTCCGTAATACGTTGCCGTTCACCCAGTGCGGACCTGACCTTCTCTACGTAAAGTGGTGCGACCGTTTCGTTGCTGACAATCACCACCTGGGACCCGGCGACGTGCTGCGCCAGCAGGCCTGTGTCAGCCAGCAGGTCTCGCCCGATATACACGGGGTAGCTGCGCTCACCCAGGTCCACACGCAGGGTATGCATCAACGAAGGCACTAGAATTCCTCGGAACCGGTCTTAAAGGGGGCCTATCATAACGCTTCCGGGGACTTTTCCGCGACCCTGGATGGCTCCGCGGCCCTAGCCGGCGGTGAGCTCCTGTACCAGGCGCTGGGCCACGATACGCGGACTGCAGGCGTCAGTCTCGATGATGTGATCGGCAATCTCGCGGTACAGCGGGTCGCGTTCCGTCATGAGGGCTCTCAGTACCTGCTCGGGATCTCCTTTTTGCAATAGCGGTCGCCGCCGATCACGACGTGTGCGCCGCACCTGCTCCTCTACCGTGGCGTAGAGATAGATCACAAAACCTCGTCCCGCCAGGGCGTTGCGGTTTTCCGGGCGCAACACAACGCCACCGCCGGTCGCCAGCACCACGTCATCCCACTCCGTCATTTCCGCCACGACCTGCTGTTCGCGGTCGCGGAAACCCGCTTCACCCTCGACATCAAATATCCAGGGAATGTCTGCCCCGGTGCGCACCTCGATTTCCGTATCGGTATCGGCGAAGCGCAGCTTCAGGTGTTGGGCGAGGTACTTGCCAATTGTCGTCTTGCCGGCCCCCATGGGGCCAACCAGAAAGACTCTATGCAGGGCGGGCATGGTGCCCCTAGTCAAGGAGCGTATCCGCTAAGATGCGCGGGGTGATGAAGATCAACAACTCCGTTTTCTTATGGTCGCTGGTCTCGTTTCTGAAGAACGCACCTACGTACGGTAAGTCGCCAAAGAACGGTACCTTGCTGACCGATTCAATATCCTCGGTTTTGAAGACCCCGCCCAGAACCACCGTTTCCCCATTGCTAACCAGCACCTGCGTCGTCAGCTGGGTCGTATCAATGGAGGGTATACGGCCACCGTCACCAGTGGGCACCAATTCACCCACCGAATCCTGGTTGATGTCGAGATCCAGCATAATGCGGTCATCCGGCGTGATGTTAGGCGTTACCAAGAGCCGCAGCACTGCATCCTTGAATGCGGTGGTGGTTTCACCGCTGGCGGATGACTGCTGATAGGGGATTTCGGTACCGGACTTGATCATAGCCTCTTGTTTGTCGCCGGTGATCACCTTGGGCTGTGACACGATCTCGCCTTCGCCTTCGGCTTCCAGCGCAGACAGTTCTGCCGTCAGGAACAAATCGCCGCTGGCAAAGCCAACCGCAAAGCCGCTGTTGGACACCACGCCCAGATCGACCAGCAGGGCGCCGGGATAGCTGACAGTCGGTGGCGTGCCATTGATCGCCGAATTGTTGAGACCCACGACGTTGTCCGTATCGCCGGACACTGATACAACATTGTCGCCCTTGTTCAGATAAGCGCCACCCCACTCGATACCGAGGTTCTTGGTTGCGTCAGACTGGGCGATTACGATGCGCGCCTCGATCATCACCTGGCGTACGGGAATGTCCACCAGCGTCAAGAGATCGCGGATTTCAGACAGTTTTGTCGCCGTGTCGGTGATAATCAAAGAGTTGGTACGAGCGTCTACCACCACCGAGCCCCGGGGAGACGTCAGACTGCCGCCGTCTTCGGAACCCGCTGCAAACAACTCGACGATGTCTTCTGCATTGGCGTAACGAATACGCACGAATTCCGACACCAGGGGCGCTAGTTCCGCAAGCTGTTTGTTGGCCTCGATTTGCTGACGCTCACGCTCGGCGATCTCTGCCGCGGGAGCCACCATCAACACATTCCCTACCTGGCGTTTGTCCAGGCCCTTGGTTTTGAGCACCAGTTCAAGAGCCTGGTCCCATGGTACATTCTGCAGGCGCAGCGTAATGCGTCCCGCCACCGTGTCGCTGGCCACCAGGTTCAACTCGGTGAAATCAGCGATAAGCTGCAGCACGGCTCGCACTTCAATATCCTGGAAGTTCAGCGATATCCTGTCGCCCACATAGTTAAATTCGTTTTTGCGCTTCTCTACTTCCTTCTTGCTAAGCGGCTTGACGCTGATCACGTATTCGTTGTCGGTCTGGTACGCGAGGTAATCGAAATCTCCCGTGGTTTTCAAAACCAGCGTGGCACCGCGCTCGCTGGTATTCACATCCACGCTGTTGACCGGCGTGGCAAAGTCAGTCACATCGTAGCGGCGCATCAGGCGCTGAGCGACGGTGGTGTCAAGGAATTCTGCTTTCACTTCACCACCTTCACTGAAGACATTCACATCGACCGAAGGGTCGGAAAGATCCAATGTGAGTTTAGCCTCACCATCCCCGGTTCGCTGGAACTGCAGATCCCGGATCTCAGAGGCTACCTCGGCGACTTCAACGACGGCGGTTTTGACCTGGGTTGGTTCGCTGGCGGGTTTAATGTAATCGGTTCCTTCCTGACCGACGAGCAGAAACAGATTGTTGCCTTCCACACGTGTTTCGTAGGGGACCAATTTAACCAACTCGAGCACCAACCGTGTGCGATCGCCAGACTCGAGCACTACGGCGTTGGTGGCATTGCCGTAAGGCAGCGAATAGCGTTTCTGATCCAGACTGCTGGTGGTTCCCGGGAAATCGACCGCAATACGGGCCGGCTTCTCGATAGCGTAGGTCTTGAAGTCGGGGGGCGTCTCGCTAAACTCCACACGCACCTCGAACTTGCTACCTGACCTGGAGCTGAACTCGATGTCCTTCACTGTCGGCGCGGCCAGCGCTACACTGGTCACAAGGCTCATCGCCAGCGTAACGGCGGCGTGACGCAACCTATTCCTCAAGCAATCTTTAACGTTCCCCACGGCCTTTGTCCCCACATATTTGTTTTTTATTTGCCATGACCATAGGCCATGAACTCGGCTTATACACCGCTTAATTTAATTGTGCGCGGACGCTCTACCCATCCATCGGGTGTACCATCGCTCACGATTTCCACGATCGAAATAAATGTGTCCGTCATGTCCACAATTTTACCGTGAGCCCGCCCCAGATAATTTCCCTTTTTAACCCGATGTACACCACCATCTGGGTCTTTGATCAGTGACCAGTTATTACTGTCCCTCTCCAGCGTACCCACCATGCGCAGGGAATCAAAGGTGAATTGTTCCAAAAATTCCTTGGTACGGTTTTCATCGGGTTTGATGGCGGCGATCGCCTGCAGTTGAGCAATTTCCCGAACCTCAATCGGCCGGTCAAAGGGGCTACGTAAGGCAGTAGCGCTGTAGGCAAACGCTTCATAAGCTTTGAAGGTGGGTATAGGGGCAATGATGCCGCCCGGGCGAGCACGCTTTTCCGCCATAAACGTATCCAGATCGGAGAAATTGTCACCAGAACAACCGGCGAGAATTGCACCCAACGCAAAACACAACAGCAAGGTACGGGAGAGGCGATTCATTGTCAGGCGTCCCCGTCCTTGTATCGATAGGTCTTGGCGGTGATTTTCAAATCCAGGCTGTTGGGGTTTTTATCTTTCGCCGATATCTGGAAATCGTGCAGTGTGACAATGCGTGGCAACCCCGCCATACCGCTGATAAACGCCCCCAGATCGTGATAGGACCCCGACGCCAGGATAGAAATCGGCAGCTCGACATAGAACTCCTTGGCTTGCTCCTTTTGCAGGTCAATCGCGGTGATTTCCAGCCCGTTTAGCAAACCCTTGTTAGTGATATCTTCCAGCAATCCAGGCACTTCCGTATCACTGGGCAACTGGCTGACCAGTGCGCCAAAAGATTCCTCCATTTCCGCCAGCTGTTGCCGGTAGGCTTCCAGGTTGGCCGCCTGGAACGCTTTTTTCTCGAAATCCTTTTTGAGTGATACCTCTTTCGATTCCGCTGTGACCAAACTCTGCTGCAAGTTCTTAATGTGATAGTAGTAACCGGCAGTCAGGACCGCGATCAGCAAAAATGCCCAAATCAATACCTTGACCGCGACAGGCCAGGAACCGACGTTGTCAAAATCAAGATCGCTCAGGTTGAATTCGCGCAAGGTGCGCAATGTATCTTCAAGTGCCATCTGTCATCCTTCTCCCGACTCATCTTCGATGGCCGGGGCCTGCACATTAACAGTCAATTCAAATGTTGTTGCCTGACTACCGAAATCGGGGGCCGCCTGCACGCTGCCCAGCGTCGGCTCCGCCAGCCAGTCCGATGCATTCAGCCGCCGCATCAAACTCGATACCCGATTATTCGATTCTGCAATGCCTCTGATACTGATTTTATTTCCCTTGGTAACCAGGTTGGTGTAAAAAACTCCGTCGGGCACTGTCCGCACCAGCTGGTCAAGAACCCGCACGATAATCGGCCTGTTGCCCTGCAGCTCCTGGATGACCTTCATGCGATCCAACAATTGGTTGCGGCGCTTTTGCAGGTCCCGAATCTCCGCAACCTCCTTGTCCAGCTCCTTGATGTTTTTGGTGAGGTGCTCATTGCGTGCCAACTGGTATTCTATCTGGCCGTTGACCACACGGTCGGCAAGCAATACCAAACCCCCAGCAAGAAAAAATACCAGAGCCAATGTGACCAGGAAGGCCTTTTTAAGACTCTGACGACGCTCTTCACGCCAGGGTAGTAGGTTGATCTGCGCCATTAATCAAAACTCCGCAAGGCCAGACCGCAGGCAATCATCATTGCCGGTGCGTCACTGCTGAGTGCCACCGCATTCACCCTGGAGGATATAGACATCTGCGCGAACGGGTTCGCCACTGAAGTGGGTGTTCCCAATTTGTCTCGCACCAAATCCTCCAGACCTTCCATGGAGGAAACGCCTCCGGCGAGGATGATATGGTCAACGTCGTTGTACTGGCTGGAGGAGAAAAAGAACTGCAAAGAGCGAGCCACTTGCTGCACAACCGCTTCCTTGAAGGGCTCCAGGACTTCCGGCTCATAGTCATCGGGCAGGCCACCCTGTTTTTTCGCCAGACCCGCTTCCTCCAGTGGCAAGCCATAGCGACGCATAATTTCGTCGGTAAGTTGCTTGCCGCCGAATAATTGCTCACGTGTGTAGATAGTCTGGCCGTTGTTGAGGACACTCAGGGTGGTCATGGTTGCGCCGATATCGACGATAGCCACAGTACTGTCGTCGTCCAGGTTCAACTGGCTTTGCAGCAGTGAGAAGGCGCGTTCCATGGCGTAGGCTTCAACATCCATTATTTTGGGCGTCAACTCCGAGCTTTCAATGGCTTCAACCCTGGACTCAATGGTCTCCCGTCGACAGGCGGCGAGTAATACTTCCACCTGATTGTCACGATCCTGCGACGGCCCTTGAATCTCGAAGTCGATGGCAACCTCCTCCAGCGGGTAGGGGATATACTGATCCGCTTCCAGAGTGAGCTGACTCTCCATCTCGTCTTCGCTCAGGCCATCCGGCATGTCTATCAGTTTGGTAATGACAGACGAACCGGCCACTGCCGCTGCGACGTGTTTCAGCTTGGTTCGCGACTGCGCCACGACGCTGCGAATCGCATTGGCGACCCCATCGACATCATTGACGCTTTTCTCGATAACCGCATCCTGCGGCAGCGAACTGACGGCGTAGCTCTCTACGCGATAGCGGCCGCCGGTATAGCTCAACTCCAGCAACTTCACGGTCGTTGAACTAATATCCAGCCCCAGAACCTGGGTCGCTTTTCTTTTTCCAAGTAATCCGAACAACTTTTTTCCCTTTCAGTATCACTAACTTAGGATATTTTTATACACCGATACATTAATATAAGGTATACCACCGACAAAATAACTCAAAACATAAAAAAGCCTTATAATTACCAATCCAACACCCCCGCCCCCATTGTACAGTCACATAAATGCCTGTTTTGTAAAAGGAATAAATGTACTTTCTTCGACTTATTCTGCGACTGTCCTTGTTGGGGCTTTTAGGTGCACTTTGGCTGCTCGCCGGCGTCTACCTTTACCTCAGTCCCAACCTGCCGGACGTGGACACCCTGCGCAACGTCAAGCTACAGACACCGATGCTGGTATACACCCGCGACGGCGAATTGATCGGTCAGTTTGGCGAGCAAAAACGTAGTCCCCTGCCTTTCAATGCAATCCCCGAGCAGTTCATCAAAGCCCTACTCGCGGCCGAGGACGACAATTATTTCGCCCACAGCGGCATCGATGTCATGGGCCTCATGCGCGCCGTATCCGAGCTGGTGCTCACGGGAGAAAAGGTTACCGGCGGCAGCACACTGACCATGCAAGTGGCGCGCAATTATTTCCTGAGCCGTGATCGCACGTTTATGCGCAAGTTCAATGAGATTCTTCTGGCGATCGAGATCGAGCGCTCCCTCAACAAGCAGGAAATTTTCGAGCTCTACTTCAACCGTATTTTCCTCGGCCACCGCGCCTACGGATTCGAGGCCGCCTCCGAGCTTTATTACGGCGTATCGATCGGCGAATTGAGTCTGGCACAGCACGCCATGCTGGCCGGTGTTCCGAAAGCGCCGTCGCGCATTAACCCGGTCAGTGGACCGGCGGCCGGCCTACAACGTCGCGACTGGATTCTGGGCCGCATGCATACGCTGGGTTACATCAGTGACGAGGCGTACGAAAACGCGCTGCGCGAACCCGATACTGCTCGCCTGCACGGCGCACAACTGGGTTTCGCCGCACACTACGCAGCAGAAATGGCACGGCAGGACATGGTGGAACGCTACGGTGAGGAAGCCTACACCAACGGTTACCACGTTTACACGACCATCAGCAGTGAACTGCAACGCGTCGCCAGTAAGTCAGTTTTCGAAGGCCTTGTCGCCTACGACAAGCGACACGGTTACCGCGGCCCTGAACGGCAACTGCCGCCCACTAGTTCCACCACGGACACGATTGACCAGTGGCGCACGGCACTGACCGCTACACCCAGTATTGAAAATCTGCAACCCGCCATCGTCACTTCAGTGGCAAACAACAAAGCCACGTTGTTGCTGACGGATGGCAGCACGCCGGATCTGCTGTGGGAAAATGGCGTGCGCCAGGCCAGACCTTACATCTCCGAAGATTCGAGAGGCCCTGCCGAACAGCCGCTGGGCAAGTTGCTGACAGTGGGTGACCTGATCAGGGTCACGCTGGAGGACGACGGGGTGTGGCACCTGGCCCAGGTCCCGGCGGTGCAGGCTGCGTTGGTGTCACTGAACCCGGACGATGGAGCCATTATCAGCGTTGTTGGCGGCCTGGGTTTTGAACAGAGCAAGTTCAACCGCGCCACCCAAGCAGAACGCCAGCCCGGCTCCAATTTCAAGCCCTTTCTGTACAGTGCGGCCCTGGAAGGGGGATTTACTGCGGCAACCATTATCAACGATGCGCCGATAGTCCTGGAGGGCAGCACCCAGAATGACCTCTGGCGACCGGAGAACGACGATGGCAAATTTTATGGCCCAACACGCTTGCGTTGGGCACTGACCAAGTCGCGCAACCTGGTCTCTATTCGCCTCTTGCAGCGACTGGGCGTCAGAAAGTTGATCGACTATGCCAAACACCTGGGCTTCGACACATCCGGGTACGCTCCCGAGTATTCCCTGGCGCTTGGGACGCAAAACATTACACCGCTGGAACTGGTCGCAGGTTACGCGGTACTGGCTAATGGCGGCTATCGTGTGGAACCTTACATTGTTCAGCGCGTCGAGGGTCTGCAGGGCGAGACCCTGTATGAAGCCAAACCTCCGACGGTATGTCGGGACTGTGACCTGTTGTCGGCGGGCCCACTGGCGCCTGGCAAAGAGCCGAGCATGGAGCAGATCATGGCCGGAGAGACCGGACCGAAAACTGACCTGCCACCGGCGCAGCGCGTGATGGAGGAGCGGGTAAACTTCATCATCGACAGTATTCTCAAGGACGTTATCACCCGGGGCACCGGACGTCGCGCCCTCGAGCTGCAGCGCAGCGATATTGCGGGCAAAACTGGCACCACCAACGGCCCAAGGGATGTCTGGTTCTCCGGTTACAACCGGGACGTGGTGACCACGACCTGGGTGGGTTTTGACAACTACACGCCACTGGGCCGCAAAGAATTTGGCGGCACTGCGGCACTGCCGATCTGGATCGAGTATATGTATGAAGCCCTGAAGGACAGCCCGCAACTCGAGCGACCAATGCCCCCGGACATTGTCACGGTCAAAATAGACCCGCAAACGGGACAATTGGCGAGTGCCGGCCAACGCAATGCGATTTTTGAGTACTTCAAGAAAGAAAATGTACCGCGGCGCTACACATCCCCATCAGGCGACACGGGCTTTAGTGACGAGATCAATGATATTTTCTAGCGCTGAAGGGTCGGCAGATAGTTGCAGGGGTAGGGTAATCGTGCCACGCCGCTATCGACAGCGGCTCGCGCCACCGCAGGTGCAATACGCGTCACCAGTCGTGGATCCAGTGGCTTGGGGATAATATAGTCGCGCCCGAATTCCAGCGATTCCAGCTCGCAGGCCGCCAACACCTCGGCGGGCACGGGTTCACGCGCCAACTGGCTTAAAGCCAGCACCGCAGCCACCTTCATCTCCTCATTGATCACTGACGCGCGCACATCCAGTGCGCCACGAAAGATGAAGGGAAATCCCAGCACATTATTTACCTGATTGGGATAATCCGAGCGACCCGTGGCGATAATGAGGTCATCGCGGGTTGCCAACGCCAACTCTGGTGTGATTTCCGGATCCGGATTGGAGCAGGCGAACACTACCGGGCGGTCCGCCATCGACAACAGCATGGCCGGGCTCAGCAAATCAGCCCCGGACAAACCAATGAATACGTCGGCGCCATCGATCGCGTCAGCCAGGCTGCGCTTGTCGGTGTTGATGGCAAATTCCTGCTTGTAGGTATTCACCCCCTCCCGCCCGATGTAGATGACGCCGCGTCGATCCAGCATATAAATGTTCTCGCGCCGGACACCCATACTCACCAGCAGGCGCATGCAGGCGATGGCGGCGGCGCCAGCACCCAGGCAGGTGATGGTCGCAGTGTCCAGACGCTTGCCCTGAATTTCCAGGGCATTGAGCAGACCGGCGGCGGTCACAATGGCGGTGCCGTGCTGGTCGTCGTGGAATATCGGGATGTCGCATTGCTCAATCAGGGCGGCTTCAATTTCAAAACACTCGGGCGCCCCGATATCCTCCAGATTTATGCCTCCAAAAGTGCCGGCAATGCGGGCCACGGTGGTAATAAATTCCTGGGTGTCTTCGGTATCCACTTCGATATCGATAGCATTGATGCCAGCGAACCGCTTGAACAGCAGCGCCTTGCCTTCCATAACCGGTTTGCTGGCCAGGCTGCCGAGGTTTCCCAAGCCCAAAACCGCGGTGCCATTACTGATGACTGCCACCAGATTACCCTTGCCCGTGTAGCGGTAGGCGAGACCGGGGTCACTGGCAATTTCTCGACACGGTTCCGCCACACCCGGACTGTAAGCCAGGGACAGGTCCCAAAGAGTCTCTGCGGGTGTGGTGATTTCAATGCTGATTTTCCCGGGCACGGGCTCAGCGTGATAGGCAAGTGCCGCGCTTTTCAGGTCTCTGGGCATCGGGCTACCTGTGCTCGCCGGAGCACCTGAGGAACCGGGTCGACGTGGATATGAAGACATACCGCAGAACCTCGCGGGGTTCCTCTTCTAGCGTTTACTGCCGCGACCACCGAACCGCTTGTTGAAGCGGTCAACACGACCACCGCTGTCCACGATTTTTTGTTTACCAGTATAGAACGGGTGGCACTGTGAACAGACGTCGATATGGAAATTTTCGCCGCGTGTGGAGCGGGTCTGTATAGTATTACCACAACTGCAGGTGACGGTAACAGCCTCGTACTTGGGATGGATATCTGCTTTCATCGGTATGTAGCTCCTGATTATTGGCGCCGCCACCCGATCGCTGCCGGGCACCGCACCTCACTGGGGGAGTTGAACTATCACAGGCGTGAACAGCTCAAAAAATAGGCGGGCATCTTACCAGACAACCTGCGATAAGCAATAGGCTGCAACGTTTTGCTACAATGGCCGCTTCCCATTTACCGCATGTGACAAGGCACGTAATGACCGTACTACGTTTGGCTATTCCGTCGCCTCTGCGTCGCACTTTCGACTACCTGCCGCCCAATAACATGCGAGCGGATGAGCTAGCCGCGCTGCAACCTGGCGTCCGTGTACATGTCACCTTCGGGCGGCGCGAGGCCATCGGCTATCTGGTGGCCCTGTGCCCCGAGAGCGCGATTCCGGCAGATGCGCTCAAACCGGCATTGGAAGTACTCGATTCGACGCCTCTGATCGACCCGCAGCTCCTGCAACTGTGTCACTGGGCCGCCGACTACTACCAACACCCCCTGGGAGAGGTGTACGCCAGCCTGTTTCCGCGGCGACTGCGCGAGGGCAAGCCACAGCGACAGCACAGTACCTCGGCCTGGCGACTCACCGCTCGCGGCAAGGGCCTCCCCAGAGATGCCTTGCCTAAATCGCCACGCCAGGCACAGGTGATTGGCATGCTCAGGGGAAAGCAAGCCATCGAAAACTCCGAATTCAAGAATACCGGGATCAGTAGCGCCGTATTGCGCAGTTTGCAGGATAAGAACCTGATCGAAGCCTGCGCGATAAGTCAGCGCTTGCAAACCGCTGAAAGCAGGCAGGGACTGACACTCAATACTGAACAGGGGACAGTCTTGACGGCGGTTTTGGCAGCGGGGGAGGGATTCAACAGCCACCTGCTGGAGGGCGTGACCGGCAGTGGCAAAACTGAAATCTACCTGCAACTCATAGCCCATTGCCTGCAACAAGGGCGCCAGGCACTGGTCCTGGTACCGGAAATCGGCTTGACGCCCCAGACGCTGGCGCGCTTCCAGCAGCGGTTCTCAGCCAAATTCGCAGTCCTCCACTCCGGACTGAGCGACGCCCAGCGCTACCTCGCCTGGGAAGATGCCCGCGCTGGCCAGGCACATATCGTTATCGGTACCCGCTCGGCGATTTTCACGCCCTTTGCAACTCTGGGGTTGATCATCGTGGATGAAGAACACGACGGCTCCTATAAACAGCAGGACGGGTTTCGCTACTCAGCCAGGGATCTCGCCGTGAAGCGGGCACAGCTGCACGCCTGCCCGATCCTGTTGGGTAGCGCGACACCGTCACTGGAAAGTATTCAAAACGTGCTCGCGGGCCGCTATCAACACCATCAACTCACCCAGCGCGCCAGCAGCGGAGGCATGCCCGAGATCAAAGCGCTGGATGTGCGCAGGCAGGAACTGAGGGCGGGGTTGTCCGCTACTCTCATCGCCGCCATAGAGGAAAGGTTGCGCCTGGGACAACAGATCCTGCTGTTCCTCAACCGCCGGGGTTACGCCCCCACGTTGCAGTGTCACGATTGTGGCTGGGTCGCCGCGTGTCACGCCTGCGATGCTCGCCTGACCATTCATCGCCGCCAGCGGCGCCTGCGCTGTCATCACTGCGGCGCCGCCGGCGCGCTGCCCAGGCAATGCCCCCAGTGTCACAGCGAGCGCTTGCTATCTGCTGGATTGGGCACCGAACAAACCGAGGATTTCCTGCACACGCGCTTCAAGCAGTGGCCCATCCATCGCGTCGACAGTGACTCCATGCAAAGCAGGGGCTCCATGGAGGCGCTGGTAGAAGCAATCAACCAGGGTGAGCCGTGCATTCTGCTGGGTACCCAGATGCTTACTAAAGGACACCACTTTCCCGCCGTTAGCCTGGTTGCTGTCATCGACGCTGATGCGCTGTTGTTCAGCGCCGATTTTCGCGGTGAGGAACGCATGGCACAGCTCCTGACCCAGGTGGCAGGACGTGCCGGACGCGCGGAAGTCCCCGGCAGCGTAATCCTGCAAACACACTACCCCGATCACCCGGCCATGCTCGCCATGCTGCGCAGCAGTTACGCCGATCAGGCCCGTGAGATGCTCAAGCGTCGACACGAGTCTGGCATGCCGCCCGCCGGTCAACTGGTGGTATTGCGCACTGACTGCCCAAACGCAGAATTCGGCGAAAAGTTCCTGCAGACCCTGCGCGAGCGCAGTACCGCGCATCTTCCCCGAGACGTCCGGCTGATTGGTCCGCTGCCCTCGCCCATGCAACGCCGTGCCGGCAAGTACCGTTGTCAATTGCTGCTCCTCGCACCCAACCGCGGGGCAGCCCAGGCTGCGGCCAAACTGCTGGTAGCCCACGCGGAGGAATTACCCGCCAGAAATGGACTGAAGTGGTCCATTGACATCGATCCCCAGGACGTTTTCTAGGTGCGGCTGTACTGGCCACGACTCACTCTTATGATGATAATATGCGGGCCCGGACAGTTCCTGGAAACAGGCCCGATAGCACGTCTGGCAACCCTTTGAAGCAACCCAGGTATAACTCCCGACAATGAAGGAAGAACTCGCACGGCTTATTCACCATGCCCTGGATTCACTGGTTGCTCAGGGCGTACTGCCCTCTGATGTTACGCCGCAGGTACAGATCGACCGCACGCGAGACAAGAGTCACGGAGACCTGGCGAGCAACATCGCGCTCGCGCTGGCCAAACCGGCACAGCGGCCACCGCGCGAGCTTGCGAGCCTGATCTGCGCCGCCTTGCCGGCCAGCCCCAGGGTGTCCCGCACTGAAATCGCCGGCCCGGGATTTATCAACTTTTTCCTGTCAGACGACAGCAACCAGGCAGTGGTGCGAGCTATCCTTGAGCAAGGCGCATCGTTCGGCCACAGTAATGCGGGCTTGGGACGCAAGGTGCAGGTAGAGTTCGTCTCCGCCAATCCCACTGGCCCCCTGCATGTAGGCCACGGCAGGGGAGCAGCGGTCGGCGACAGCATCTGTCGCCTGCTGGCCGCCACCGGCTGGAACGTCTCCAGCGAGTTCTACTACAACGATGCGGGCGCGCAAATTCACAACCTGGCCTTGTCAGTGCAGGCGCGTTGCAAGGGCGTGGGCCCGGACGATCCACTGTGGCCGCCGGATGGCTACCGCGGCGACTACATCACAGAGCTGGCGCAGGCGTACTTGCATGGCGAGACCGTGGATGCCGAGGACCGGCATGTCACCGGTACCGGCGACGCGGAAGATCTCGACGCTATTTGCCAGTTCGCCGTGGCTTATTTGCGCCGCGAACAGGATCTGGACCTGAAGGCGTTCGCCGTACACTTTGATGTGTATTTTCTCGAGTCATCCCTGTACGAGGACGGCGCGGTGGAAAGTACTGTGGCACGGCTGGTTGAGAGTGGTCATTGCTTCGAACAGGAAGGCGCGCTGTGGCTGCGCACCACCGACTTCGGAGATGACAAGGATAGAGTCATGCGCAAGAGTGATGGCGGCTACACTTACTTCCTGCCAGATGTGGCCTACCACCTTAACAAGTGGCAACGCGGATTTGTGCGCGTCATCAACGAACAGGGCGCGGATCACCATAGCACCACGATCCGCGTGCGTGCGGGCCTGCAGGCGCTAAAGCAGGGCATTCCCGCGGGCTGGCCGGACTATGTCCTACACCAGATGGTCACCGTCATGCGCGAGGGCGAGGAGGTCAAGTTATCCAAACGTGCGGGCAACTACTTCACCCTGCGCGACCTGATTGAAGAGGTGGGGCGGGATGCGACCCGCTATTTCCTGGTGGCTCGCGCACCCAGCTCGCAACTAACCTTTGATATCGATCTGGCTCTGTCACAAAGTAATGACAACCCGGTGTATTACATTCAATACGCCCATGCCCGCAGCTGCAGTGTACTGCGCAAGCTCGTCGAGCAGGGCTGGGAATGGCAGGCCCAAAGCGCACTGCAACACCTGCATCAGTTACAGGAGGAGCACGAGAAAGCGCTGTTGCGGCGACTAGACCACTATCCGGAGGTGGTTGCCACCGCCGCAGCCAACAACGAACCCCATACCGTGGCCACTTTCCTGCGCGAACTGGCCGGGGACTTTCACACCTGGTACAACGCCCACAAGATGCTGGTCGAGGATAGCAACCTGCGCGACGCACGGATTGCCCTCAGCCAGGCGGCAGGACAGGTAATCGCCAATGGACTTGGCTTATTGGGCGTGTCGGCGCCGGAGGTAATGTAAACGTGCCCCAGGATTTTGCCAAACGCAAACAGGACACGGGCTCCAGGCGAGCCCCTGCAGGAAAGACGCAGGCCCGGCGCACCACCGGCGACAACCGGCCGCGCGGTGGTGGGTTTCGCCTGTACTTTGCGGGGGTGCTGACGGGGATATTCCTCAGCGTTCTCGGTTACCTGGCCACACTGCGCGCCCCGACAGATCCGGCGCCGGAGGCGGGGGGTGCGGCGCCCCCTGCAGCAGAAATTCCCAAACCGCGCTTCGACTTTTACACGCTGCTGCCCAAGCAAACTATGGACGTAGTGGAAGAGCCGGTGGAACCGGCGGCGGATATCAGCAAACCTCAGGCGCCGAGCGCAGTGCCACAACCGTTCTTCCTGCAGGCGGGATCGTTCCGCGGGCAAGACGATGCCGAACGGCGGCGGGCAGAATTGTTATTGCTCGGGCTGACCCCCAAGCTGGAGGAAACCACCAACGATAGTGGCCGCTGGTTCCGGGTCTACCTCGGCCCCTTCGACTCCCACGAATCCGTGGCCAAAGCACGCGGCCTGCTGGCCAATCAGAATATTGACACCGTGTTATTGAAACGCAGCGGACCCTGAGTCCAGCGCAGGGTCTTGAATTTCCCGCGCCTTACCCCATATCTGACGGACGGGTTGCCCACCGCCCCATACCCGCCCCGCAGGAGATAACACGTGGAACAGTTCCGAGGCACGACCATTCTTTCCGTACGCCGCGGCAACAGCGTAGTCATTGGGGGCGACGGCCAGGTGTCCATGGGCAATACGGTGATGAAAGGCAATGCCCGCAAGGTGCGACGCCTGTACCGGGAGCAGGTGTTGGCCGGTTTCGCCGGCGGCACCGCGGACGCATTTACCCTGTTCGAATTGTTTGAAGCGCAACTGGAAAAACACCAGGGGCACCTGGTGCGTGCCGCGGTTGAACTTGCCAAAGCCTGGCGCACCGAACGCGCCCTGCGACGCCTCGAGGCACTGCTGGCCGTGGCCGACAAGGACACCTCGCTGATTATTACCGGCAACGGGGATGTGATAGAGCCAGAGGACAACCTCATAGCCATCGGCTCAGGCGGGCCATTCGCCCAGGCGGCGGCGCGCGCCCTGCTGGACAACACAGAAATGGACGCGCGCAGCATCGTGGAAAAAGGCCTGGGCATCGCCGCCGACATCTGCATCTACACCAACCACAATCGCACCATAGAACAACTGGATTACTAACTCCCTATGTCCAACATGACGCCCCGCGAGATTGTTCACGAACTGGACAAGCACATCATTGGTCAGGACGCCGCCAAGCGCGCTGTCGCCATTGCGCTGCGCAATCGGTGGCGGCGTATGCAGTTGCCCGAAGAACTGCGGGCCGAGATTACGCCCAAGAATATCCTCATGATCGGGCCCACCGGCGTGGGCAAAACGGAAATTGCACGGCGCCTGGCCAAATTGGCCAACGCACCTTTTGTAAAAGTCGAAGCAACCAAGTTCACCGAGGTGGGCTATGTGGGCCGCGATGTGGATTCCATCGTGCGCGACCTGGTGGACGTGGCGGTCAAAATGTACCGCGAACAGGAAATGGCGCGTGTTCGGTTCCGGGCTGAGGAAGCAGCGGAGGAACGTATTCTGGATATCCTGCTACCCCCGGCCCGCGACACCAACGTTGATCCGGCGTCCAGCACGCGGCAATTGCTGCGCAAGAAACTGCGCGAAGGGGATCTCGACACCAAGGAGATCGAGGTCGAGGTGAGCGCCAATCTTCCCGGGCTGGAAATCATGGCCCCACCGGGTATGGAGGAAATGACCAATCAATTGCAGAGCATGTTCTCCAATATGTCGCGGCAGCAACGCAAAACCCGCAAGATGCCGGTCAAGGCCGCCTTTGCGGCGCTGTGCGATGAAGAAGCGGCGAAAATGATCAACGAGGATGAACTCAAGCAGAAAGCGGTGGCCGAGGCGGAACAAAACGGCATCGTCTTTATCGATGAACTGGACAAGGTCGCCAAGCGCTCTGAGGGCGCCGGCGCCGATGTGTCGCGCGAAGGCGTGCAGCGCGACCTGTTGCCATTGATCGAGGGCTCCACGGTCAGCACCAAACACGGCATGATCAAGACCGACCACATTTTATTTATCGCCTCCGGCGCATTTCATTTGGCCAGGCCCTCGGACCTGATTCCTGAACTGCAGGGGCGGCTGCCCATTCGCGTGGAGCTGTCGGCGCTGTCGCCCGATGATTTCGAACGCATACTGACCGAGCCCAACGCCTCCCTGACCGAGCAGTACCAGGCGTTGCTGGCCACCGAGGGCGTGGAATTGACATTCACCCAGGACGGCCTGCGGCGCATTGCCGAGACCGCATGGCAGGTGAATGAGAGAACCGAGAATATCGGCGCCCGGCGGCTGCACACCGTGATGGAGCGCCTGCTGGAAGAAACCTCCTTCGGCGCTGCCGATGCGGGCCTGCAACACGGGTCGCTCACCGTGGACGCGGCCTACGTCGACCAGCAATTACAGGAGCTCAGCGCGAATGATGACCTGTCCCGGTTCATTCTGTGATGGCGGCTGAGTCCGAACACCATAAACCTGTCGCGATTCAATTGCACAGCCGCTCCCGGCAACTGGAACTGGAGTATGCCGGTGGCGAGCGCTATTCCCTGAGCTGCGAATTCCTGCGCGTGCACTCACCCTCCGCGGAAGTGCTGGGCCACGGCCCGGGACAAGAGGTACTGCAAACGGGAAAGCTGAAAGTCGCAATTACGGCGATCAAACCAGTCGGTAACTACGCGCTGCAACTGGTGTTCGATGACGGCCACGATACCGGCCTGTATTCCTGGCGTTACCTGTATGAACTCTGCCAGGGCCAGGAATCCAAGTGGCAGACCTACCTGGACCGACTGGCCAAGGCCGGGGCGGGTCGCGATCCCGATGTCCAGGTCCTGAACCTGAACGGTTAACGACGCAGGCCGCCCACACCGCAGAGCGCCACCCTGACCGAGCACGCGCATCAGGTTATACTGCATCGTCCATTTAGTCCCGGGCAGAGGCGCTATGAGCGACAAAGAAACCACACACTTCGGCTATAAAAAGGTCGCCAAAGACGCCAAGGCCGGCATGGTAGCCGATGTATTTCACTCGGTGGCGGCCCGCTATGACCTGATGAACGACCTGATGTCAGGCGGCATTCACCGCATTTGGAAGCGCTTCGCCATCGAATTGAGCGGAGTGCGCAAAAACCACGCCGTGCTGGACATCGCCGGCGGCACCGGGGACCTTGCGGCTCGCTTCGCGCAACTCGTAGGCCCGGCGGGGCGCGTGGTGCTGGCGGATATCAATGACTCCATGCTGAAGGTAGGCCGCGACAAGCTGCTGGATACGGGCCGCGTAGGCAATGTCGAATTTGTGCAGGCCGACGCCCAGCATCTGCCCTTCCCGGACAACAGCTTTGACTGTGTCACCATCGCCTTTGGCCTGCGCAACGTCACGGACATCGACCTGGCCTTGCGCTCCATGCTGCGTGTACTGAAGCCCGGGGGACGCCTGCTGGTGCTGGAGTTTTCCAAACCGAAAAATTCCCTGCTAAGCAAAGCCTACGACACCTATTCCTTTCGTGTGTTGCCAGTGATGGGCCGCCTGGTGGCCAATGACAGCGAGAGCTACAAGTACCTTGCAGAATCCATCCGCAAACATCCGGACCAGGACTTACTCAAGGACATGATGGAGGATGCCGGGTTTTGCCAATGCGAGTACCACAACATGACCGGGGGCATCGTCGCGCTGCACCGCGGTATCAAGGCTTGAAATGTCCGACGCCATAGACCCCATGCTGCAAACCGCGGCGCTGGCCGCACTGGAAGCCGCGATCAACCGTGCGCTGGCCCTGTCACCGCACAGCAAGGCCGCTCTGGCGCAACTCGAGGACTGTGTGTTCGCCCTGCACTGCACCGCGCCGAACCTGGATATCTATCTCCATCCGGGCGCACAAGGTATCCGTCTGGCGGGAGTTCACTCTGGTCCGGTCACCACCAGCATCAAAGGTGCGGCAGCAGATTTCTCCGAGCTGGCCACTTCCCGGGACCCCACGGCCACGCTGATCAATGGCGGCCTGGTACTCGAAGGCGATAGCGCACCGCTGCTGGAGCTGCAGCGTATTCTGGCGGCGCTGGATGTGGACTGGGAAGCACCGCTGGTAGACTCCCTCGGGGATGTTGCCGGACACCAACTGGCACAATTGCTGCGCCACACCTTCACCTGGGGCAAACAGGCTGCGGCCAGCCTGACCCGGCAACTGGAAGAGTTCATCCACGAGGAAGCGCGGCTCAGTCCACCGCGGCTGGAAGTGGAAGATTTCTACCGTGACATCCGGGAGTTGGGACTGCGGGTGGACCGGCTGCAATCCCGCACTGAGCGCCTGCGCCAGCGTCTGCAACAACGTCTCCAACAACGCCTGCAGAAGCTGCGGAGCTGAGTCATGTCCCGCACCCTGCGCCTGGCCAAAATCCTGCGGATCGTCGGCCGTTATCGACTGGACGAATTCGTCGACCATGAGCGCCTGCCCGCGCTGCCCCGTTTGGCTCTGCGCCTCTCGCCCTGGCGCCTGCATCAGGTGCCGGACTTGCCGAGAGGCGTACGCCTACGCCGCGCGCTTGAAGAACTGGGCCCGGTATTCATAAAGTTCGGGCAGATGCTATCCACGCGGCGCGACCTGCTGCCCGATGATATCGCGGACGAGCTGGCCAGGTTGCAGGACGATGTGCCGCCGTTCCCGCAACACCAGTCCATCGCCATCATTGAAAAGGCCCTGGGCAAACCGGTCGCCGAGCTGTTCGCCAGTTTCGAGAGCACGCCCATGGCCTCGGCTTCCGTAGCCCAGGTGCATGGCGCCACCCTGCACAGCGGCGAGCAGGTAGTGGTCAAGGTGGTGCGCCCGGATATAGAACCCATCATCCGCGAGGACATCGCACTACTGTTTACACTGGCGCGACTGACCGCGCGGTTCCATCCCAACGGTCGGCGCCTGCGCCCGGTGGAGGTGGTATCCGACTACGAGCTGGTTATCCTTGATGAGCTCGACATGGGCCGGGAGGCCGCCAACACGTGCCAGCTGCGGCGCAACTTCGAGCACAACAAGCTGTTATATGTGCCCAGGGTGTATTGGGACTACACCTGTCGCAATGTGTTGACCATGGAGAGAATAGCAGGGATTCCCGTCACCGATGTAGAGACACTGCGCGCGCGGGGTACCGATCTTAAATTACTGGGTGAGCGCGGCGTGGAGATTTTTTTTACCCAGGTATTCCACCACAGTTTCTTCCACGCCGACATGCACCCGGGCAACATCTTTGTCGATGCGACAGACCCCGCCGACCCCACCTATATAGGGGTGGACTGTGCCATCGTCGGCAGCCTGTCAGACGCAGACCAGTATTACCTGGGTCGCAATTTATTGGGTATCTTCCGCCGCGACTACCGGGAAGTGGCGCAACTGCACGTGGAATGCGGCTGGGTGCCGCCCCAAACCCGCGTCCAGGACTTTGAGGCGGCCATGCGCGCTGTGTGTGAGCCAATATTCGAACGGCCTATCAGCGAAATTTCCTTTGGCCAGCTCCTGGTGTACCTGTTCCAGACCGCCAGTCGCTTCGACATGGAAGTACAGCCCTCGCTGGTGCTGCTGCAAAAAACCCTGTTGAACATCGAGGGCCTGGGGCGTCAGCTCTACCCCCAACTCAACTTATGGGATACCGCACAGCCGTTTCTGGAAGAGTGGGTGCAGCAACGCTATTCGCCGCAGTCGATGTTCAGACGCCTGCAACGCCATGCGCCCTCCTGGCTCGAACAACTTCCACAACTGCCTGAGGCAGTGCTGGACAGCCTGCTGCAATCCCGGGACCACGACCGCCGCCCGCCACCACAGCCCAAGCAGCGCGACCTGGACCAGCAGCAGGGGCAGTCGCTGGCACGGCAGCGCCGCTACTACCTGGCGGGCATCGCCTGTCTGGCCGCCGCCGCTACGGCCTTCCCGGGTGCCTGGCAAACTCTGGCGCAGGCACCTCTCGTCAGCTGGTTGCTGGCCGGCGTGGGCGTCACCCTGCTGTGGCCCCGCAACTACTGAACCTGTGTGCGGCCTCGCCCCGTGTGCCATAATGCGACTCTGCGTGGAAGATTGTCATGACTGAGCCCGGTACACAGCTAAACGACATCAAGTGGAATGAGCAGGGCCTGATCCCCGTTATAGCCCAGGATTGGCAGACCGGCGAGGTACTGATGCTGGCCTGGATGAATCACGACGCCCTGCAACTGACCATCGACGAGGGCCGCGCCATCTACTGGTCGCGCTCACGGCAGGCGCTGTGGCGCAAGGGCGAGGAATCGGGCCATGTGCAGCGCCTGAAGGAATTGCGCATCGACTGTGATGCGGACACGCTATTGCTGAAAGTTGAACAAATCGGGGGTATCGCCTGTCACACTGGCAGGCGCAGATGTTTTTTCCAGCGCCTGGAACATGGCACCTGGCGTGTAACTGACGACGTCATCAGGCAGCCCGAAGAGATCTACGGGGAAAAACCATGATCGATGTGCTGCAACAACTGGCAACCAC
Organism: Haliea sp.; assembly: GCA_031431315.1. GTDB lineage: Bacteria > Pseudomonadota > Gammaproteobacteria > Pseudomonadales > Halieaceae > Marimicrobium. The sequence continues at coordinate 4,579 of JANPDE010000004.1, read as the reverse complement.
GCTCGCGGCGCGCAGGCAGGCCGATCCGGAGCAATCCTATGTGGCGAGCCTGCATCACAAGGGCCTGAACAAGATTCTCGAAAAAGTGGGCGAAGAGGCCACTGAGGTCATTCTGGCAGCCAAGGACGCCGCGGCGGGAGGTGATCGCACTGCCGTCATCGGTGAAGTGGCGGATTTGTGGTTTCACAGTATGGTGATGTTGTCGCATCTGGACATGGATATAGAAGACGTCCTGCGCTGCCTGGGCGACCGCTTCGGAGTCTCCGGGCTCGACGAAAAGGCAGCGCGAGGAGCACGTGGTAAATGATATGCTGTCAGCAATGCACGGCTAAGAGGAGATAGGTATGGGTGGCGCATTCAGTATCTGGCATTGGTTGATCTTACTTCTGATCGTTGTCATGTTGTTTGGGACCAAGCGATTGAGCACTCTGGGCAGCGACCTCGGCAATGCGGTAAAAGGTTTCCGCAAGGCCATGACCGAGGACAACGAGGGCACTATACCCGGCGATGAGACAGAGCCGAACAAGGGCGCGGACACCGCAGGCAAGAGTAAGTAAGCCCTGAATGTTTGATGTAGGCTTTTCCGAACTCGTCCTCGTCGGAATCGTGGCCTTATTGGTTATCGGACCGGAGCACCTGCCGCAGACCGTGCGGACGGCAACCCTGTGGCTGAACCGCATCCGGCGCGGCTTCAACGAAATCAAACAGGAAGTACAACAGGAATTACATAACGACGCCGTGATGCGCGAGTTGCGCGAAACCCGCGACCAAGTAAAGAAGGACGTTACAGCCATTGGGCGTGGTCTGCACAACACCGCCGGATCACTGACCACGCCGCAGCCAGAAAAAACTGATTCCGGCGAGCAAGAAAAAGGCCCAACGGACACCAAGGCAGAATGAGCGAGCCCGAATCGACGGATCAGCCCCTGCCGCTGATCACGCATCTTACCGAATTGCGCGACAAGTTGGTGCGCGCGCTGTTAGCCATACTGGTGGCGTTCATCTGCCTGTTTCCTTTCGCCAACGACATTTACACCTTCGTCTCAGAGCCACTGCGCTCCATACTGCCCGCCGGGGCGAGCATGATAGCCACCGAGGTCACCTCGCCTTTTTTCACCCCGTTCAAACTCACACTGGTGGCAGCAATTTTGGTGGCGATGCCCTATGTCCTGTACCAGGTCTGGAGTTTTATCGCGCCGGGTATGTACCGCCACGAGAAGCGCCTGGCGATTCCCCTGTTGGCTTCCAGTGTTCTCCTGTTCTATGCAGGGGCCGCCTTTGCCTATTTTGTCGTCTTCCCCCTGGTTTTCCATTTCTTCACCAGCGTTGCGCCGGAAGGTATCACCATCATGACCGACATCAACAGCTATCTGGATTTCGTGCTCAAGCTGTTTTTCGCCTTCGGGCTGGCTTTTGAAATCCCGATCGCGGTGATACTGGTGATCTGGGCCGGCATAACCACGCCCGAGGCCCTGGCCGGCAAACGCCGTTACGTCATTGTCGGTTGCTTTTTTGTCGGCGCAGTGTTGACTCCGCCGGATGTACTCTCGCAGACACTGCTCGCCATACCGATGTGGCTACTGTTTGAAGCCGGTATCTATTTCGGACGATTGCTAAAGCGATCAGCGCCAGTGGATGAACCCTAAGGTATTGAATAAATCGCTACTGGCGCCATTTCGATGACAGCATACTAACTACCGAGACATCGGATCCAACGAGCAGCGAAGATCCTGACCAAGTACGGAATCAAAAACCAGTGTCGCGGGTGCAGTGCCCGCACCGCCGCGATAATATCCAATCCAACGGACATCACCCCACAGCAGTGTCGCCACAGAAGCTTTACCGGTGGGCGTGGGATATAGATAACCTTGACCGCCATCGGCGCCAATTATTTCTAATCGTCGGAATCTTTGAATCCAATCAAATTTACCGTTTATAACAGCTTTCAACATGCCATTTGGAAAGCCACTGGATGAATCAGCCTGGGTAATGAACTGTATCGAGGGACAATGCCCGGAAATATTATGCGCCGCCTTGGAGGCCAGGCTCGAGTCGGGTTTTAGAATCGTATTTTTAGCCAGAAAATCTTCAAACTCGTTGTAGTGCTTAAAATAGTTTGAACCAGGGGAATTTGGATCTCTAAAATTTGGAGACCCCATCCTGGTCGTAATTTCAATTTCATTGGCATAATTGCTTTTATCTACAGCTTCATTTATCCCATATCCTGACTGTCCCAGGAAGAGACCAACTGGCAGAAGTAATACGACTGACATATAGCCAGCTCTTTTGAGCGGATCCGACATGTCCGGTGCAATATGTAGCAGCAGTCCTCCTACACTCAACCAAAACAGCATTGCAATTGTTTGATACCTGGGGTCTGCAGCATGATCGAGAAATCCCCTTCCGATGTAACAGGAAATAGCCGTCCCCAAGCATATAGTCGCCATAGCTAGATAGAAACGCTCTGCTTTTACATCACGATCCGCTTCTGCAAACCCCTGACGTGCCAGCCTGACCCAGCCGTAAGTAATCAGCAAAAAGGAAGGAATTGTAAAAATCAATGATCGAAAAAATTGGGAACTCGGTACAGGGGCGCACAAAAAGGCGACAACATATTGAAATAGTCTCTCCCTGTTTTTTATAAGGGATTTAAGATGCATTCGCAAAGTTATGTCCACGTCCCGGTTGGCGAGTCTTTCAGAAACCAACTCCTTCCCGGATTTCAAATCTTGCAAATATAGCGCCACAAAAACCACTAAGCATACGGCCAACCCCACGGAGAGCTTCGTACGTATTTGAAGGAGAAGGAGGGCCACGACAAGACAGGCAATGACACCGGAAAAAACGCAGTACGCTGCGACAACTACGAAAAAGCACGCTCCCAGCGCTCGCGGTACAGTCAATTCCCGGCCACGCGAAACCAGTAGGTAAACACTTAATGCACTGCACGCTGCGGCTATGGTCCAAGTCGCGTTTATCGGCTCAATGAAGTTGACCATCAGCGTATAACCGCAGGTAAATACCAGCGCAATACCCAGCATGAATACACTGACATCGGCAAATTTTGGTTTTGACAATCTTGAAATATTGAAATACAGATACACTAGAGTAGCGATACTTAACCAGTGACCAAGATAAAGTAGGGTATTTCTGCCCGAAAAGTATTTGTACTCCAGTGCCATCAACAGCCGCGCTACGAATATTCTGTGTGCACCCGAGTGACCCGAAATCCAGTCATGGAATGTAACTCCGTTCCAACCTTTGTCGACAATCGCCTGAACAATCGGTAAGAGCTCCAAGGTATCGGCAAATGGTATGTCTATATGGTATCTCGCCCAGAACAGCCCGCTAAAGAATAAAGAAAATAGTCCGGCAATCACGCTGATCGCGGCGAGCACAACAGGCAGTAGTACAGTGAGTCTACGCGGAGCGGTAATGACCATGGGTGCTTTATTCGGCCATTTTTATATTATCGAAGTACAATCGTATAATTGACAGGTTCAACTGTAGCGCGTTTAAGTATAGATTTGAATCGCTAATTACCTGCGGTTCTCCTGACCCTGACCGATCCGCTCAAGTAGCAGCAGAACTCAACGTCGCTCCTGAATGAACGTTAAAATCAACTGCTGTTTGAAACCGGGGTCTCTTAACGCTTCGCCATCAGGCCGCCATCGGCCACCAGTGTGATGCCGGTGGTGTAGGACTCCGACGCGAGATAAAAAACTGGATTGAGGATTTCCTCGGTATCCGCGATGCGCGGAATCAACGCCGCCGCCACCATACCCTCGCCGTAGCCTGGAATTGCGGCAATCGCGCTGTCGGTCAGGTCCGAGTGATAACTTCCCGGCGCCAGCGCGTTGACGCGGATGTTCCAGGGCGCCCATTCCTGCGCCATGACTTCCGTGAGGGCCTTCAGTCCCGCCTTGGTAGCCGCATAGATACCCGAGTACGCGGGTGTGATCAGGGCGGCGACCGAGAGCACATTGATCACACACCCGCCGCCCTGCTCGCCCATGCGCGGCGCCAGGCGTGAGGCGAGATACCAGGGGCCTTTCAGGTTGACATCCATCATCTTGTCGAATGCTGCAGGCGCGACCTCGGACAGCGGTCCATAGGCGACGTTGATGCCGGCGTTGTTGATCAGGATATCGACCCTTCCGAAGTGGGTGTACGCAGTCTCGATAAGTGCATCGAGGTCAGCGATTGCGCCCATATGCACGGCGTGTGCCAGCGCGGAGCCGCCCTCCGACCTGATCTGCGCTACCACTTCCTCGCAGCTGGCGAGCTTGCGACTGGCGACGACTACCTTTGCGCCCTCCCGCGCAAACCCCAGGGACATTGCGCGTCCCAGACCGCGACTGCCGCCGGTCACAATGACGACTTTGTCCTTAAACCTCTCTCCCATCTCCACCTTCTCCACCTTCTCCACCACAGGCCCGACCTTGATACCATTCACACCACAGAGCAATTACACTAGCACGAAGCAACCGCTACGCCACAAAACCAGGCCATGAACCGCACCGTAGTCAAATCTGTTGGGCCGAGCCGCACTGTGTGCATCCGTGTGCGCCGCGACTCG
>JANPDE010000003.1:0-1543 GCA_031431315.1 Haliea sp. | reverse complement strand
CTTGTGTTTGGTGTGCGCCGGAATCGTGATGTGGCAGCCGACGGCTAAATGTACCTCATTCCCATTTTCGAAGGCAATTCTTGCTGCGCCTTTCAGTACCGTGACGCAGCTCTTTTACGACCCACTATAAATCAGTGGACTTGGCTCGTAGGACCATCATCCACTTGATAGCTTGCGAACAGGTGTCGACGTACCTCATCGGTGACGGGTTCTTTGCCGATCACGACCGGCCGGATTTTGTCCAGGTCAACAGCAAACCCGCGCTGTACGGCGGGCCGCGCAGAGACTCGATCGAGCCACGCGTCCAGATACGGGTACGGAGCCTGATTAGGATAGCGGAAACCAAACATCCTGAACCATGGAAAGCAGGCAATATCAGCGATGGAGTACGCATCGAGTATGAAGGTGCGGTCTTTCAGGTGATGATTTAGCAATCGACGTAAGCGCTCTGTTTCCTGCGTGTAACGTGCAATCGGATAGTCAAGCTGCTGTGGCGCGTACTGCACAAAATGATGGAGCTGCCCCATCATCGGGCCGACGTAGCTCATCTGCCAAAAAAGCCACTGTCGCCCTAGCGCCTGCTCTATTGGATCATCAGGCCAGAGGCTGCCAGCTTTCTCCGCCAGATACATCAGGATCGCTGCCGACTCCCACAGCACGATCCGCTGCCCGCCTGGGCCGTCCGAGTCAATGATGGCGGGCACTTTGCGGTTCGGACAGATTTCTGCGTACTCGGGTTGGTTCTGATCGCCCGCAACAATATCGATGGGGTGCACCTGATAGGGCAATCCCAGTTCCTCCAGGGCAATGGAGACTTTTTGACAGTTCGGAGTAGGGCAATAATAGAGATCGATCATGCCTTTCAATTTCCTCGGGTGTTGCATGCTGACTTTAGCCCAGTTTGCTCGAAACGAGCCGATTGAGGCTTACGCCTGATTCAGCTGCTTCAACCGCCAACATTCGGTGTGTTTGTGGAGGCACCCTAACCATGAATTTTCCGCTGTAATTCTTCAATGAAATTGGCTCCGGGGCGTTCTCCCCAGACCTGGCCATATCTCTCGAAACACTTTTGACCAGCTTGCGGATACCGGCCAATGCCTTCTCGGGAGTAGCATCCAACCAGCTCAAGCTAGGAAATTCGGCACAAAGACCGACGTGCTCCCCATCTTCTTCAGACCAGGTCACTCTATAAGTGTATCGATCAAGTTCTTTCTTCATTCTGCACCTCAAGGCGATCTATCGCCTGCAACACTTGCCGGACCTGATAAGGTTTGGCTTTTCCTTTGGCGTTCTGAATATTTACGCGCGGGTCGCCCTGCCAAGGCGTCCTGAAAACCTTGTGACTGGAACCCGACTGTCTGGGCTCACCGAAAAAATACGCACAAACTTTCGATAAGTCATTGAAGCGAATACCTTTTGGGTTTCGCTTCATTTGGTTGAGAATATCTTCGATTTCCGCCATCAAGACATAGTATCAATAATGATACTGTAATTAAACTATCATTTTTGACGGCCACTAAGCCATCGAATCTGGTGAACTGGA
>JANPDE010000002.1:0-1911 GCA_031431315.1 Haliea sp. | reverse complement strand
GCTCGACAAAGCGGCCAAGCAGAAAGGGCAGGTACGTTGCCGTGGAGGTGGAATCAAACAGGTCGATGGTGAGTTCGGGCTCGGCTGGTGCGGACATGCGCAGATGCTCCAGTGCCGGGGTAATCGGCTCCAGAAGCGCCGGACCCGCAAAGCGCAGCAAAACTACAGATTCCGCAATGCGGTAGTAACGCTCGACAATGCCACTGGCTGCGCTTGCGCGACGGAAGCCTTCCCTCGCGGCCTGCGCAAAGGCCAGTTGATCGTCTGCGGCTGCACCAGGCACTGGACGATATCCGTCACTTCACGTTGGGCCAGCCTGCGGGCTCCACTTCATGGATGGGGTCGGCCAACAGCAGCGCTTCCATATCGGTGTATTTGCTCAACTTCGGCGCCACGAACTCGGCTGCGGGCGCATCAAAGGCAGTTGCCGGAGCGGCCGCGCCACCGTCCTGCGCTACGACAATCAGCGCTTCGTCCAGCAACTGTGCGAGAAAGTTTTCCACCCCCTCAATAATGTCCCGCGCAGGGGTACGAAAGCGCGGCTGCAGCTCCGCCACCAGCTGTTCCTGGCTGGCGCCGTCCCGGCTCAACCGGTCCCAGATATACTCACCGCTGCCATCGAAGGCGTAGTAAGCCCCGCTGTCCAGATTGACAATGACCACCTCGCCGTCGATGGTTTCATGCATGATGTCCTGCGAGTTGACGCGGTAGAATTGGCTCACTGTCCTGCTTCTCCTTGAGTATGCTCAGCCGAGGCCCGCTGCGCGCGGCGACGGTCCAGAATATCTTTCAATACAAACAGGCGCTCTGACTGCTCACTGGCGCAGCGCAGGTTGGTGTTGGTCCTGTGGATGCGTCGTCGCAACAACACCTGTTCCAGCATGCGATAATTCAGGCCCGCCTCCCGCATCCGCGCGTACCAGTCCATGTCGACACCCACATTAAGAGTTTCATTCCACGGTCCAACCCGGTCATACGCTGCGCGCCTGATCAGGGTAGTACTCGCCAGCGGCGCAGCCACCACCGCGCTCGTCTGCCCCCGAATACCCGCTGCGAACTCCAACGGCAACTCCGGACTGACAAACTGCTCCATATGCCCCTGCACACATTCCAGCGCGGGTTCTTGATCAAACGCGGACATCTGTAGACTCAACCGTCCCGGTGTGTACACGTCATCGGCGTCCAGGAACGCAATGAAACCGCCATTGGCGAGCACATAACCTGCATTGCGCGCACCGGCTATCCCGGCATTCTCCTGGAACCGCGAGTTCAATCTGCCTGCATAGGCCGCGAGCACTGCCGCGGATTCATCCGTAGAGCCATCATCCACCACGATAAGCTCCACATTGGGAAAATCCTGCGCCAGCACGCTATCGATAGCTTCGCGAAGATAGTGTCCGTTGTTGTACGCGGGGATGATGACACTGATGAGAGGGCTTGGCATGGACCAAATCCGTGCGTGTTGAGGAAAGGGAAGCAGGTCATCTTCTAGTGCCAAACAAGATACCGCATCGGTGCGGTAAGTGTCCACCAGGCGAGATAGTGCGCCGCCGATACCGGCTGCAGTCGAGCCACCCACAGTCGATTGGCCGGATGTTTGGGCGGGCGCGTCAATACCAACTCCAGCGCCTGCGCGGAACACTGGCCGCCGCCTGACTGCTCATCCAGGCTCCGGTTCAGCGCGGGAAACTCGTCTCTACAATCCAGTGCGTGGCAGGTCAATGCCAGCATGGCGACCACCAGGCGTCCCACGCCCTGCTGCCGCGCCTGGTAAAAAAACACACCCCAGTCATGCACTACCTCGCTGCGCAACATCAGGTAAATGTCCCAGAGTTTGCGATAGTTGGGCTGCGCCCGCTCCACATCCTCGGCGATCCCCAGCAGTAGCATCAGCAGGGTATCCACGCCACT
>JANPDE010000001.1:0-5837 GCA_031431315.1 Haliea sp. | reverse complement strand
GGATTTGTTCTGCCCCGGCGCGCAGGAACACTGGTACGAGGCGAATCCTATACTGCACCGGGAGGCGCCGGTGCAAGTCTTGCCAGGCCAGGGGAGCGATGGCGTAAGCGATGCTTTCGTGCTGAACAGCTATGAGGATATAGAGCGGGTAGTCAAGGACCCGCAGCGCTTCACCCCGGTGATGAGCTTGCTGGTGCAGCAGTTGCAGGCGCTGGTTGATCAGGGCGAGCAACCACCGCAGGATGCCTCGCGTTTCAATCTGGCCCTGGATTCGGTGCGCACCCTGCGTCCCACCATCGAATTGTGGCGCGCCCATCGCCAGGAGCTGACCGATCCCTGGGTCGGACCCGGTGCCCGGCGTCACAAACAGATGATCACCGAGATAAGCGATGAGCTCATTGATCAGTGGATCGAGCGGGATGATGGTGACGGCAAGGGTACCGTGGAGTTTATCCAGGAGTTTGCCCGGCCTCTACCACAGCGGGTGATGGCCAGAGTGTTGGGCTTTCCGCTGGAAGATGTTGACCAGCTGGCGGCCTGGGGTGGGGCCCAGGTGATGCAGTACGTGTATGGCAAGGGTCATCTCAACCAACTGAGTGAAGCAGAGACTGCGCTGCAAGCGCAGCGTCTGGACGGCTTCGCCGACTATCTGGCCGATCAGGTTGCGCGCAAACGCAAGCATCCGCAGGACGATATGATCAGCGCCCTGACGCAGATTCGTTACACCGTGCTGGACCGCAAGCTGACCGACGAGGAAGTCTACGGCATTATCTACTTCATGGTGTTGGGCGGGCTGGAAACCACGCAGTACGCGCTGGAGGAGGAGGCGCAGTTGCTCTGCGAGCAGGCCGGCCTGTTCAGCGCGATCAAAGCTGGTCCGGATAAAATTCGCGCCTTCACCGAGGAGGCCATGCGTCTGCGCGCGCCCACCCAGGGATTGTCGACTCGCATCACTACACGCGATGAAGAATTCCAGGGTGTGCGGGTGCCGGCCGGCTCTATCCTGCATATCCGCTTTGGCGCCGGCAACGTCGATCCGCAGCAGTACGCTTGCCCCTACCAGCTGGATCTGGAGCGCAAGGCGCTGGGCAACCATCTCACCTTCTCGCAGGGTCCGCGCACCTGTCCGGGCGCGGGTATTTCGCGGCTGGAACAAATTATCGCCTGGGAGAGGTTGAGTGCGCGGCTGGATAGCCTGGAGTACGCGCCGGGCAACACCTTCGAGCATCAGCCCGGCATCATGCTGGGCACGCTCGCGCTCTCGCTGCGTTTTCGTCGCTCCGCCTAGTTGATCCGATCCAGTGGTGTCTAGTTGATCTTGTAGATGCGGTAGCCGAGGCCGGTCTCGGTAAAGCGCCCGATACCCACGGCAAGAATTTTATTGAGCCACAGATAGCGCGCATCCCCGGTGCGAAAGGTGGGCGCCGTGCGAAAGTAATAGGCGGATGGATCAAGCCTTGCCAGAGATGCGCCATCGCTCGCGAGCTGCGGCGGCACGGCGATAAAGCCGTAGTACTGCACGTAGATGCGCGCGCCGTCATGTGTTTCCCACACGGCCCGCACATTCACCTGATAGGAATTCTCGTCGTCGTTGGACAGGGCGGGCCAATCGCCACCGCCGGGCAGGACACGTCCGTTCAGAACGGGACCGCGGAAATCACCGCTGGCGATATAGCCGATGCTGGTTGCGCCCCACGGTGAATCAATGGTGCCCGGGCTGTCTGCTGACGGCACCAGTTCAACATCGCACAGCCATTCTCCTTCCAGCTTCAGACCGTCGTAGTCGGCTTGATTCATGATGTGTTCCTCGTGCCAGCGGATGTACGCTTGGGCTAGCCTGCTGGGTGTACGTGCGCCAATTTCTGATCGCCACGTTATGCCACCGACGTTGTGCAGGCAAGCCGCAGTTTGCATTCGTAGTTTGCAATCACCGCGCCCGTCATTCTGGACGCGACTTTGCGTCCCTGTTACCGTCACACACCAACGAATACCAGCGGTCTAGTGCGTATGAGCAGTTTGCTAGCGAAAATCCAGATACATCCGGGCAAGGAAGCCGAGTTTGAGGACGTGATGTCCTACATGTATCGACAAACCCATGGATCGGAGGAGGGGGTGCTGCGTTACGAGTACTGGCGTGGACGGGAGCCTGGATTTTACTACTGCCTGCTGTCGTTCCGCGATGCGGTGACGTTCTGGCGGCACCAGGCCAGCGACCATCACGAGGGCGAGATGCAGCGTTTTGCGGATTGCATTGCGGCGCTCGATCTGGAGGTTATCGATCCGGTGCAACAGGCCTCGCCTCTACCGGCCACGATTGCAGGCCAGTTACCGCCGGGAGAGTCGCAGGCAGTGCAGGAGCAGGCACAACGCTTCCCGATAGCAACCGCAGCCTGGTGGCAGGCCCTGCGCTCTTAGCGGGATACGCTGCCTTCCCGCAGCGTTAGTCTTTGGTATTTTCCCTGGCCCAATCATGGGCGTCGTCGCTGCTGACCCAGCGTACGGCGTTATGCATCAGACGACGGAAGTGCTCGTTGGCCATAGCAGCGGCGTCGTCACCGCCCTGCAGGTAGACGATAGGACTGTTGCCCCAGCGTTTTGCCCAGCCCACCAGATTGGAACCGGCGGGGTGGCGCCAGTCGACACGCGAATGCATGTCTCCGGCGACCGCTCTGGTAGCGGAATAAAAATTATTGTCCCGGAAGCTGTAATCACTGCGCAGTAGCGGCACCACATCCTCTTCGAAGACAGGGCACAGGTAGAGTTCATCGGTGATCTCAAAGTGCTCGGGAATACCTTCCGTCACCGGGTGTGAGGCGACTTTTCGCACGCGGTGAGCCACCTGGTGACGATAGCCGGAATCCGGCCACTGCTGGCCGCGCAATGATGCCGGGCGATAGTGAAAACGACCACCGACAATCTCGGCGTAGTCCGGCCAGGCCGGCCAGGCGGCGATGGCGTGGTGCATGAAGACCACACCGACCCCTGCTTCCAGCATGGCGAGGTAATCGCGAACAAAGTCAGGGTCGGGTGTTACCAGGCGCGGTGCAGCAGTGGCGGTAAAGTCGATGCCGGGCATGTCATAGCAAACGATAGCATCGAAATCGCGCGCGGCCTGTAGCCCGAGGCAGCGCTGTGCGGCAGGTTGCTCCACATGGCACACATCGAACTCTTCCAGCCCGCTGAGCAGGGCGGCAAATGCCTCTCGCTCATAGGGGTGGCCGCGCGCGATGGCCAGTAAACGCTTAGGTGCGCTGTAGTTGATAATGCTCACAGGTGTGACTCAGACATTCACGGCGACCAACTGCTTGCCCCTATTGGCACCGCTGAACAGGTTCTGCAGCGCCAGCGGCAATTGCTCGAAGCCCTGTAATACGGTTTCGTGGTGACGCAATTCGCCAGTGGCAAGGTGCTGTACCAGTGACGTAATCGCCTCGGGAAAACGCGCGGCGTAATCCAGGACAATGAATCCTTCCATGCGGGCGCGGCGATAGACGAGATTGAAATAATTCACCGGCCCAGGGACAGGTCCAGTCTTATTGTAGTGCGAGATACCGCCACACAGCACCACACGGGCGTGATCGGCGAGGTTATCCAGAGCGATATCGAGAATCTCTCCACCCACATTGTCAAAGTAGACATTCAATCCCTCGGGACACAATGCGGCGACGCGCGCGGCGGTATCCTCAGACTTGTAGTCGATAGCGGCATCAAAGCCGAGATCGGAGACCAGCCAGGCACATTTTTCTTTCCCTCCTGTGATTCCGACAACCCGCGCACCGGCGATGCGTGCCAACTGCCCCGCAATCGAGCCGGTCGCACCGGCGGCGCCGGACACCAGCACGGTGTCGCCTGCTTGCGGCCTGCCAATCTCCAGCATACCGAACCAGGCGGTGATGCCGGTAATGCCGAGCACGTTCAGGGCAGTGGCGGGTGACACAGCATCCGGTACTTTTCGCAGTGGCAGCGAGCGACCGTCACTGACCAGATAGCGTCGCCAGCCGAAGGCTCCCGTAACCATCGTCCCCACCGGCAACGCGGGGTTGTTCGATTGCAGTACCACACCCGCACCCTGGCCGCGCATCACGTCGCCAATTTGCAGTGGGGCGACATAATCGACGCGAGCTTCCATCCAGCCCTTCATAGCCGGTTCCACTGCCAGGTAGCGCACCTCTACCAGCACCTCACCCGCACTCGGGACAGGCATGGGCGCATCGACGACCTCGAAATCACCCGGCCTGATTACGCCGATGGGTCGGGCGGCGAGCAAAATATGCTGGTTGTGTCGAGCCTTACTCATGTTGTTCTTCTTGTCTGGCCTTCTTGTGCGTGTGGTAGAGAGGCACATCACCTTCCACGTCGACAACCGGTGGGCATGCCGCTGATATCGCGTCCAACAGTTCAAAAAGTGCCTTGAGATGTGGCGAATCGTGGTCGTACAACATTTCCAGTTCAACATCGTCGGGTATGGGCACGGTCCTGAATACCCGCTGATAGAGTGCGTCGCGATAACTAGCCATTTTACGCACGGTGATACCTCGAATGTACGCGCCTAAAACGCATCCATATCAACGCGGAATATCTCGAATGGCGGATTTAGCGGCAGGTTGAGCACAAAATTCACGACATCGCTTTTGATCACATAAAGCTGGGACTCTGCCACGGTTGCCGTGGACAGCCCGCTCTGCCGCTGTCTCACCGTCACCACATCGCCGGCACTGAAGTCCGCGTTTGGGCGCACCCTACTGACACTGTTACTGGACACGGAGTACAGGTCGCCATTCAACACGGCGAGGCCGTCGGGGGAGGGCAGTGTGTCGCCCGTCAGCGGGATGATTTCAATATGGTCGGCAGCGGGCAGGCTGATGCGCAGCAGTGACGCGGGCACGAATTTACCGACAATCAGTGCGCTCCCGTCGGGGGTGAGGGCAATGCCATTCAACCCGAGACCGGCGCCAGTGATGTCGTCCAGCAGTGGGTCTGTGGCCAGGATACTGCCGGTGCCGGTTGCCGGGTCCAGTCGATACACGTAAGGGTTGGCGGAGTCGGTTACATAGGCTGCGCCAGCACTGTCCAGCACCAGGTCATTGCAGGAGCCACCGACGGTCAGCGCGCCCAGCAGAAACTCCATCTCCAGCAGAGCCGTTGTAAGGTTAAACACCCAGACACGGTTGTCAGTGCCATCGACCTGCCGGGCACAGACCCACAGGCGTCGCTGGCGGGCGTCGACTTTGGCACCGACCAGTTCTGCACGATTGTCGGCTGCTCGAAAAATGGATTCCTGACCGGCAGCGTCGATGCGCACGATGCTGCCGCCCTGTAGGCTGGTGGCATAGAACGCGCGCTCTTGGGGATCAAACGCGACACCCTCCGGAACACTGTCGGCACTGCTGAGTTCATAGCGATCAGACAGCGGCTTCAGCGGTAAGTTGTCATCATTGGAATTACTGCAGGCGGTAGTCATCGCCACCATGCAGTAGATCAGGCTGGCCGTAGCACGCATCTTAAGTGAGTGTCCTGTAAGGTCGTTTTCGCGTTCGCCACTGAATACTGTTTGGCAAATACCTGTCAAGCGTTTTCACCGGGAACCAGCAAGTCATAGCCCCAGGCCGCAAATGTTTCGCTGTGGTGCATGAATATTTCGTTCAACGCGGTAACGGTGTCAGCGGGCAATGCGGCAATTTTTTTTGTGTTCAGGTCGGTGATGGGACGATTGAGCGTGCCATCGATGGAATGCACTTCAAAGCTGGCCGTAGGATCCATGTCAGATAACTCCGGCATGAACGTTGCGAGTCGTTGACAGGCCTGCGCCGGATTCTGCACCAGCGCTTCGTAAGTCA